>JAUNJJ010000005.1 GCA_030533325.1 Oscillospiraceae bacterium | reverse complement strand
TTGATTTGTTGTTCATTATAGAATCTCCTTTAATTATTATATCACTAATCTGAAATATTAGCAACTGAATTCATTGTACCATATTTATACAGGAAAGTCAATAGAAATTCTCAAAAATGTAATAAAAAAGAAAATACGATATATATATCATAAATGTCCAAAAAATACAATCGACATAATCGAAGAAAAGAATGGTGGTTAATGGCTGATTTGGTTCCCGGGTTTTTTACAAATCTGCAGGCAGACAATTGTGACATTACACAAAGTTTTGCAGCTATATCGAAAAAACAAGGTGTTTTTTGCAGTATATACTATGACAGGGTGTTCATGAAGTATGAATAAAAAACTGATACTGAAATACTGTCAGTGCATGGGACATGAACGTGTTTTCATTTATTGTGGAATTTACAAAGGGAGGGGCGATTAAACAAATATAAATCTATTTCTCCTTAACTGCTTTTATGTTCCACGTGGAACACAACCTGCTGCAATTATTGATACAGACTATTTTAATAGGTCTGCGAGATATAACTCATCTTTTTTATGTGAGCCTCTTGTCTTTTTATAATTTTTCAACGTCTGAACAAGTAAATCCGGTTTACAAGATACTTCATTTTTTCAGTTTCCTTTTCAGATTCATAAGTTCGTTATAATCCACAGCCGTTTCAAATGCATTATTGTAGAACTGCCGGCTTTTCAGCAGTTCAGTACGAACTTCATAATTCTCATGCATATTCGAAAGATATACCTGTCCGTCAGACTTTGAAATCCATATATTATCCTGTCTGCTGAAAAGATCAAGTACTTCGCAGTAGTGGGTTGTAAAAATTAATGTTGCGTTATGTTTATTAACAGATTTTTCTTTAAAAAGTGAAATCATGTTTTCAACTAAAGTTTTATGAAAATGATTTTCTATCTCATCTATTATAAGATCAAAGCCATCACGCAAAGAAAGAATCATCATTGTATAAAGAAGTATGCCTTTAGTTGTGCCGCTTGAAAGGAACCATAATAACTCCTTATCTGAAATAATCTTCTGTTCATCTCTGTAAATTAATTTATAGTTATATTCATCTATAACCGAAAGTTCTTTTACATTCTCATCAAATATTGTAAGGATATTCTCAAATATCTCTGCAGGGAGTGAATAATTTTTTATTGCACTAAACAGTCTGGAATAAGTATCTGTCCCTTCTCCCATACTGTCAAAGTATACTGCATAATTTTTCTTCTTTTTCAGGATAAAGAAAATATTTGAAGTATCCTCAGGCAATTCTGTAAAACCAGATATCTCTGTAAATCCATCATCAAATAAAGAATTTATCCTGCTTTTATAGTATCTTTTTTTAAAGACATGCTCGTCTGTAAAAACAGCTTTTTTAGGGTTTATTATGTCATTCTTAAGCAAGGTTGTATATTTAAAAATTTCTCCTTCATGATAAAAATATATTTCAAGACAGACATTTTCATATGAATAATGTTTGTTTTCAAGACGAAAATCCCCAAGTATACTGTAACAGCAATCTATCAGTTCTATTGCAGTTGTTTTACCAGAAGCATTTTTTCCGACAAAGGCCACCGTATTATAAGTGTAAAGTCCACTATCAATTTCCTGTAATTCATACATCTTATCCTCAGATGACTTACGAGCTTTGGCAGTAAAATCAACAGTAAAATTGTCTTTACAGTTCTTAAAATTTTTTGCAGTTATACGCAGTAGTTTCAAACTTATCACCTCATGATTTATTATACCACTTAATCAAGATAAAAACAATATTTCTGTTTGAAACTCAATATTTTTTTAATTATCAAGAAATTTTTTGCGAAGGTGCAGGCGACCGAAGAAATTAAACAGTTCAAAATACTGCCAATACTACCACCAGTCCGCCATTCATCCGAGGGTTGAAATATCATCTTTATTATGTTATATTTGAATAGACAACTATTGAAGGGATTGATGAATCTTGAATTTCGATGAGATATATGAAAAGTACTATAAAAATGCCGTTTCCCGAATTTTGGGAAACGGCATTTTCTGGTTTACTGAAAGTTATTAAAATAATTTTTAATTGTGATGTTCGGATTTTTTGTTTTTTCAGTCAGCTTCATTATGTGAATAAATCTAAGTGCGTGCCCGTTCGTGAGAGAAAAAGCATCAATTCATCGCCATCCACACGTTAAACTATGATCACGGTTTTTATTCGGAAGTGGTTCCTGTCTTGCAAGCAATTCTACAACATCATTAAGCAAATCAAGATTATATCCGCGTTTGGCTATGAGTTTTAAGTCTTTTTTAAACCGATTCGATAAAATGATTTTGAAGTGTTCAAGAAATTAATGGCTTAATTCATCTGCTTATTTTTCCTCAAGTTTTAAAATATAAAAATTTCCTGTATTACTGTCATACACTGATGAAGGCAGAACATAGGTAGTGTCGTCTAACTTTAAAATATCCCCACTTAGCATATTATAGTAATTGCTGATACTGCAAAGTGCCGTTGTTTCATTTTTCTGAACATCATACGAATACAGCACAGAATCATAGATATACACAAATGTTCCGTCATTCTGCGGTGAAGGACTTACCGTTCCGCTTTTCATGTGTTCTCTTATTGTTTTTTCTGTTATCTCTCTGTATTCCCCGGAAGGAGAAATAACACCAATATGGCATTTTTCTTCAGGATCCGGCTCACGTGAAAGACTTATCTGAGCCCTGGAAGCACCTATTTTCAGTGTACAGAGCATATCACCATTATCCGTAAATTTAAGACTGCTGATATAATACGGAAACCCTGATTCAGGGAAACCGGGATTATTGAATGTTCCTGACTCGCCGGTGCATAACTCCTCTGCCTTTCTTTCCTCAGATGTAATAAGCTCATTTCTGTCTTCAACAACTCTTGAATCAACAAGTTTACCGGGGATTTCATATTTCTGGATTTCTATGATATTATCATAGGTTCCTTCCTGTTCATATCCGCATAATACTTCACCGTCTATATATGTGTAAATTCCTTTGCCGTCTTCACTCTTTTCCGGTTTAAATTCACTCCCGTTTTCATCAATGTTAAAAAAGCATTTTAAAACAGTTTCACCATTCCTGTTCTTAGCATAGAGATATTCCCCGCCCTTATAAATGCCTGCCTCTGCATCTGTTTTTCTTTTTTCAAATGAAATATCACAGTCAGAATAATATTCATTAGCAGCAAAATCATATTCCAGTACACAGTCACCGCTGTATACAATATTCATTTTTCCGTCTGAAAGATTTATACTGTCAAATCCTCTGGCCAGGTCAAAAATCATTCTTTTCTGCTGCTCTGCATCACTGGTATCCGCTTCTTCACTAACCTCCGTTACGTCAGAAGAAAGTAACTCAAGCTCAGGAGAATATTTCAGAAGAGTATATTTATCCCCGTCTGTGTAATCATTCAGAAGCATATAAATATTTTCATCATTATCAGCACCAAGCATAGTATCATAGTATCCCAGTTCCATCTCTCCATGAAAACCATAGTCTTCATTTATCAGCTGTCCGTCCGAACGTTTAAAAGAAAATAATTCTTTATTCAGATGTGCAAAAAAATAATTCTCTGTTACAGTAAAATTTCTTTTAGCATCCATTCTGGTTTTAGATCCGTCCAGATAATATTTATTTCCGCCCTCTTCAAAAGTATAATAAAGAGTCGAATCCCTGTCTTCGTTTAAAACACTCTTTTCAACAACACATGAAAATCCTTCATCATCCGACGGTAAAAATTTTATCACACGATCCCCGTCAGCATATATTTCATATACTTCACTTTCATAAGGGAATACAAGCTCTGTCATCAGAGTAATTTCAGTTTCGGCAATATCCGTTTCAGAAACCTCTGAAGTCACTGTTACCAGATTATTAACACTGTTATCTCCGCCTGCATCCGACAGCGGCTTAAAAACAAACTTATACTGCATTCCCAGTACAAGTGCAATTACTGCAGCTGATGAAAGTACGCTTATCTTTATGGTTTTCTTTTTTCTGATTTTTTCAGGCCTTGCCTTCTCAATCAGGTCATCATCTATATCACCTGTTATATGTAAAAGTTCCTCGTTTTTTTTCATTGTCCTCACCTGTCCTTCAGAATAGTTCTTCTTTCTGCAGCCTCTTTTTAAGTTCATTTCTCATCTGATATAAAACCGACTTTATCTGATTCTGGTTCATATCCTGCTGAAGTGCAATCTCTTTAATGCTTAAAAGATACCAGTATCTCTGTATGAAAATATTTCTTCTCTGTTCATTCTGGCTGCGCAGAAATTTATTTAAAACCTCCCGTATCTCTTTTCTCTCATTTTCACTTTCAATACTGGAATTCATATCAACACATTCCGCAAGTTCCGAGAGTGCTATGCTGACCTGACCTTTCCCCCTCTTCGCTGCATGATTTTTTTCATAAATATTCAGTGCATTATTCCTTGTTATCTTACCGAGAAAGCAGGAAAGTTTGTCCGGCCTTTTCGGCGGGATAGAGTTCCATGCGTTCATAAATGTATCATTCACACATTCCTCCGAATCCTCATGACTTTTCAGAATTCCGTAGGCTATGCTGTAACAGTAATTATTATACTTGTCCGCAGTATGTGAAATGGCCTCATCTGAACGGCTGAAAAACATTTCTATAAGTTCATAATCTTCCTTCATAATACTGATATCACCGGCTTTCATTTGTTTTTCAGGTACCTTCACATATACAGACAGGAAAAATTCAGAAAGGTTTGAAAAAAACAAAATTTTTTCTATAAATGTTCCACGTGGAACATTTTCAGAATTTTATTGATTTGTGTTAATTATACCTGTATAATATTATAGTATATATAAAATGAAAAATAAATAAAAAATTTTGCATTTTTCTGTAACGAATATTATTTATGTGCGTCTTATATATGAAGGAGGTGAGAAAGTGAAAAAGGTTGAGGAGCTCTATAATACCTATTTTCACGAAGTATATCTTTATCTGCGCGGTATAACCGGAAATGAAGACATTGCACAGGAACTGACTCAGGAAACTTTTTTTAAAGCAATGAAATCAATAGACAGCTTCCGCGGAGACTGCAATATCCGGTCATGGCTGTGTCAGGTTGCCAAAAATCTGTATATATCGCAGTGCAGAAAAAACAGAAAAATATGTGATGAATCCGAACTTGAAAATATTGCCGACACCAGCACATCACTTGAGGAAAGGCTTTGTGATAAACAGCAGGCTGTCCGGATACACTGTATTCTTCATAACATTGAAGAACCGTACAAGGAAGTTTTTAATCTGAGAGTTTTCGGAGAACTGTCATTTAAACAGATAGCTGATATATTCGGAAAAACTGAAAGCTGGGCGCGTGTTACATATTACCGTGCCAAGGTAAAAATAATAGAACAAATGGAGGAATAGTCGTGAGTAAGAAATGTGAACTTATAAAAGATCTGCTCCCTCTCTACGCTGACAATGTATGCACAGAAGAAAGCAGAAAAACAGTAGCTGAACACCTTGCGTCATGTGAAAGCTGCCGTTCCGAACTTAATAAGATGCAGACAGAGATAAATATAACAGAAAAAGCTGAACAGGATATCAGTATAATTAAAAAGATCAAAAGAAAGATATTTATAGAAAGAATAATCGCAGCAACTGTCACAGTTTTAATACTTTTATTTATAGCCCTTGCTGCGGCAATTATATCCGTAAACGACCTCAAGGCAATGAATTATGAAAAAAATAACCTTAAGGAAAACGTATATGTAGAAGAAGATTCCGAAGGGAAGGTATGGCTTGTCAGAAAATGCGAAGCCACTGACGGAATAGTTGATTTTGGTTTACGCGAAACAGGCCAAAAAGGAAAACAGACTGGAATGCTTGTTTCAGAAGATATAAAGTCTGATAACACTACGGTGATGAATCCCTTACAGACAGTCGGGGAATTCGATTATATAGTTACTCTTGGCGAAAGAAAATATGAACACTTTATGGATAACCTGTGTTTCCCGCCTTTTACGGACGGATTGCTTTTTTCAAGAATAGGTGTAGAAAGCCAGTTCCTTTCTGAAAGAACCCTGATTACCGATCTTAACAACCCTAAGTCGAAAATCACAGCTGCATATTACTATGATACAAACACAGACACTGAATATCTGTTATGGGAAAGGAGCTAATCATGGAGATTAAAAAAACATTCATCCCTGGTATAATTCTGTCCGTAATTGCAATCCTTATAGGATCGAATTCATTTATAGAAGGCTTTGTACTTACCGCAATATCCATAATCCTCTGTATTAAATTCAAAGATAAATACCGGGTAAATCTCGCAGCTTACCTTACTGTACCCGCACTGATAGTCTCAGTATACGGCCTGATTTTATTTATAGAAATCTGCCAGGAACCATGTACAAGTACATCATACTGGCTGTATAATCTTATTATGAAATAATAAACTCCCCATCGAAAAAGATTTTGCTTTCGATGGGGAGTTTTCAACACTTTTACATTAAATTGTTTAATCCGAAGCTGATGGACAAAGCATCATCAACCTTATGCATGGACATATTATCAAGCTCACCCATGCGTTCCTTAAGTCTCTTCTTGTCAATAGTCCTTATCTGCTCAAGAAGAACTACACTGTCCTTGGCAAGACCGTACTGAAGTGCATTGAGTTCAATATGAGTCGGAAGCTTCGCCTTGTCTCTCTGGCTTGTTATCGCAGCAGCAATAACGGTAGGACTGTGTCTGTTTCCCACATCATTCTGAACAATAAGTACCGGCCTCACTCCGCCCTGCTCCGAACCGACAACAGGGCTAAGGTCCGCATAGTAAATTTCACCGCGTCTGACTGACATTGTTTTTACAACCCCTTTATGTTAGATAGTATTTTTATGATATTATTATTGCCTGAAACTGCAGGTTTTAATCATTCAATAATCCCATTATATTATATGCAAATAGTCAACACTTCGACATCCCAAAAATAACCATACAAAATTTCCAGCAGCCGAATTAAGTTCACAATCCGACATAAATCAAATCAAAAAGGTCCTGAAAACACAGTGCCTTCAGAACCTTAATAAATCCATATTAATAATTATAAAAAATCAATCACCAAATCAGATCTGTGCTGAATAGTTAGGAGCTTCCTTTGTGATATAAATATCATGTGGATGACTCTCCTTAAGACCTGCACCTGTAATACGAACAAAGCTTGCATTCTCATGGAGTTCAGGGATTGTTTCACATCCGCAGTAACCCATACCTGAACGAATACCGCCGACAAGCTGATAAATAGTGTCGCAGAGAGCTCCCTTGTAAGGAACACGTCCTTCAACACCTTCAGGAACAAGCTTCTTTGTATCCTTGCCGTCCTGGAAATATCTGTCCTTTGAACCGCACTCCATGGCACCCATACTGCCCATGCCTCTGTATACCTTGAATGAACGTCCCTGGAAGATTTCTGTTGCGCCAGGTGCTTCTTCACATCCTGCAAGGAGTGAACCGAGCATTACTACATTTGCACCGGCTGCAAGAGCCTTTACAATATCACCTGAGTACTTGATACCGCCGTCGGCAATAACAGGGATACCGTGCTTCTGAGCAACTGAAGCAACATCATAAATAGCTGTAATCTGAGGAACACCGATACCTGCAACAACTCGTGTTGTACAGATGGAACCAGGTCCGATACCAACCTTAAGTGCATCTGCACCGGCTGCGATAAGTTCTTCTGCAGCAGCTGCCGTAGCAATGTTTCCGGCAATAACAGGTGTGTCCGGGAAATGTTCCTTGATCATCTTGACACATCTTATAATGTTTGCACTGTGTCCGTGAGCTGAGTCAAGAACGAGTACGTCAACCTGAGCTTCTATAAGAGCTGAAGCTCTGTCAAGAACGTCATTTGTTACACCGATAGCTGCACCGCAGAGAAGCCTGCCTCTTCCGTCTCTTGCTGAGTTAGGGAACTCAACGGCTTTTTCGATATCCTTGATAGTGATAAGTCCCTTAAGATATCCTTCGTTGTCTACGAGAGGAAGTTTTTCAATTTTATGCTTGCGAAGTATTTCCTGTGCTTCTTCAAGTGTTGTTCCAACCGGAGCTGTTACAAGGTTGTCCTTTGTCATAACATCACCGATCTTTGAGTTGAGATCAACCATGAAACGCATATCACGGTTTGTGATAATGCCGACGAGCTTACCCTTTTCATCGACAATCGGAACACCTGAGATTTTGTACTTGCCCATGAGTTCATCAGCATCACGGACAATGTGATTTTCTGTAAGAGAGAACGGATTTACAATAACGCCGTTTTCTGAACGCTTTACCTTATCTACTTCGTCAACCTGTTTTTCAATTGACATATTTTTATGAATAATTCCTATACCGCCTTCACGAGCCATAGCAATAGCCATTCTTGATTCTGTTACAGTATCCATAGCTGATGCCATGATCGGTGTGTTAAGTCTGATAGTCTTAGTAAGGTTTGTACCAAGCTTTATCATGTTTGGAGTTACATCTGACTTTCTTGGAATAAGCAGTACATCGTCAAATGTAAGACCTTCTTTTTCGAACTTGTGATTGTAATCGCTAAGCATAAAAACACTCTCCCTTAAAAAAATGTATTTCTATTAGAATACTCTATTTTAAAATATTTGTCAAGTATTATACTAATTTTTTCTGTAAAATATTATCTAAAATATGTGTTGATAATCAGCGCTTTAAATAATACATCCTGTACCAGCAAAATCATTTTACCGGAACAAGCTTTTCCTTTCTCATATAAGGAACAAGAGCTTCAGGAATATTTACAGAGCCGTCAGCATTAAGGTTGTTTTCAAGAAAAGCAATGAGCATTCTCGGAGGAGCAACAACTGTATTGTTGAGAGTGTGAGCAAAGTAATTGCCCTCAGCACCCTTTATACGTATTCCAAGTCTTCTTGCCTGAGCGTCGCCAAGGTTTGAGCAGCTTCCAACTTCAAAGTACTTCTTCTGTCTTGGTGACCATGCCTCAACGTCGATTGACTTCACCTTAAGGTCAGCAAGGTCGCCTGAGCAGCATTCGATTGTACGAACAGGAATATCAAGGCTTCTGAAAAGATCAACAGTATTTTTCCAGAGTTTTTCAAACCATTCCCTGCTCTCTTCAGGCTTGCAGACAACAATCATTTCCTGCTTTTCAAACTGGTGAATACGGTAAACGCCTCTTTCCTCAATACCATGAGCACCCTTTTCCTTGCGGAAACACGGTGAATAGCTTGTAAGTGTGTACGGAAGCTTTTCTTCCGGATTAATAGTATCGATGAACTTGCCTATCATTGAGTGTTCACTTGTACCGATAAGATAAAGGTCTTCACCTTCAATCTTGTACATCATTGCGTCCATCTCAGCAAAGCTCATAACACCTGTTACAACGTTGCTTCTGATCATGAAAGGAGGAATGCAGTAAGTAAATCCTCTGTCAATCATAAAATCTCTTGCATAGGCAAGGATTGAAGAATGAAGTCTTGCCACATCGCCCATAAGGTAGTAGAAACCGTTTCCTGCAACCTTACCTGCACTGTCAAGATCAATACCGTCAAACTTTTCCATTATCTCTGTATGATACGGAACTTCAAATTCAGGAACAACCGGTTCACCGAACTTTTCTATCTCAACGTTTTCTGAGTCATCTTTACCAATCGGAACAGAAGGATCAATGATATTAGGAATAACCATCATTTTCTTCCTGAGGTTTTCCTCAACTTCTCTTTCTTCAGCATTAAGTGCTTCAAGACGGTCAGCCTGTGCCTTAACCTGAGCCTTTACTTCTTCAGCTTCGTCCTTCTTTCCCTGAGCCATAAGACCGCCGATCTGCTTTGAAAGCTTGTTTCTGTTAGCTCTTAAAGCTTCAACTTCCTGCTTGATAGCGCGGTTTTTCTTATCGAGTTCAATTACCTCGTCAACAAGCGGAAGCTTTTCGTCCTGAAACTTATTTTTAATATTCTGTTTTACAATATCGGGATTTTCTCTGACAAATTTAATATCCAGCATTATTATATACTCTCTTTCTGTAAAAAATTTTCAGTTATTTATTTTGAAAGCTTGTCTGCCAGAAACAGCAGATCTGCCTTATCGTAAAATTCGAGAACAAGAGTTCCCTTGTCATTGCCCCTGTTCTTCACAGTTACTTTTCTTCCCAGACTCTCCTTAAGACTTATTTCCATCTCTCTGAAGTAACTGTCTGACGGCTTTTCAGGCTCTTTCTTTTCCTTTTTGAGTGAAGCTGCTATACTTTCAAGAGCTCTTACCGTAAGTGTCCCCTCTGCAACCCTTGAAGCCAGATTTATGACAAGATTTTCATCCTCTACGGAAAGAAGAACCTTGGCATGTCCGACTGAAACCAGACCGTCCTTAATAAGTTCAAGCACCTCATCAGGAAGTCCTAAAAGTCTTATGGAATTTGAAACAGCTGATCGTGAACGTCCGGTTATATGAGCTATACTCTCCTGTGTCATATTATACTTATCAGCAAGTTCCTTCAGCCCGGCTGCCTCTTCAACAGGATTGAGATTTTCACGCTGCAGATTTTCAACAAGAGCAATCTGCATCGCCTCGGAGTCTGTGAGATCCTTTATAATAACCGGTACTTCCTCAACTGCCGCCTCTCTGGCTGCGCGCCATCTTCTTTCACCGGCAACTATCTGATATGTACCCATGTACGGTCTTACCACAAGCGGCTGTATCATTCCGTGGGTTTTTATCGAATCCGCAAGAGAAGCAATGGCATCATCGTCAAATGATTTTCTCGGCTGCAGTCTGTTAGGTTCAATCTCAGATGTTCTCAGAGTTCTCTTAACCTGAACTTCGGAAGAATTGTCGCTGAAAAGTGATTCAAGTCCTCTTCCCAGTCCGCCTTTTTTAGGTGCCACGCACATCACTTCCTTTCAGTTACTTTTTCTTTTTTATACCTAATGAAAATTTCTTCTTCGGCTTTTCTTCATATTTTTCACCGAGAATTTCCATACCAAGACGGGCGTAGGCTTCAGCACCCTTTGAATTTTTATCGTAGTACATTACCGGCATTCCGTAGCTTGGAGCTTCGGAAAGACGAACATTTCTCGGTATTGTAGTTTCAAAGACCTGATTCGGAAAAGCTTTCTTTACTTCATTTACTACCTGGCCTGTTACATTAAGACGAGGATCAAACATAGTAAATAAAAGCCCCTCTATCTCAAGGGATGGATTTTCGTTTGATTTTACATGACGTATTATCTGATCAAGCTGTGAAAGACCTTCAAGTGAGAAGAATTCGCACTGCAGAGGAATAATCACACTGTCAGCTGCCACAAGTCCGTTCAGAGTCACAAGGCTGAGTGACGGCGGGCAGTCGATAAATATAAAATCATATTCGTGCCTGCATGACAAAATCTGCATCCTTAGTCTTCTTAGTCTTCCCTCAAGATCGACAATTTCTATCTCCGCACCTGCAAGTGCAGATGTTGAAGGAACTACGGAAACATTTTCGAATTCTGTATAAACAGCAGCCTCCTGAACACTTGCTCTTCCGATAAGCAGATCATAGGATGAAAACTTCACTGTTTTTTTCATTATACCGAATCCGCTGGTTACATTTCCCTGAGCATCAAGGTCTATGCAAAGCACCTTTCTGTCCCTGCTGCCGAGAAATGCGGCAAGATTTATTACAGTAGTTGATTTTCCTACTCCGCCTTTCTGATTGGCGACTGCAATTACCTTACCCAATATGATTCCTCCTTCATTTTATAAAATACGCTAATTATTATTATATCACAAATCATATTTGGTGTAAAGAAAAAATCCCTTATCAGATGAATTTCTGAAAGGGATTTTTGATGAAATGTTCCACGTGGAACATTTTTATTTTTCTATCGGGATTCTTACTCTGTATTCAACAAAGTCATCGTACTGGATTTTGCAGGAGTCGGCGGAAATGCCGGCGGCTTTCATGGTTTCCACGGCTTTGTTAATGGAATTTACAAAGAGACGGACATCTGCAAATACCTTGCTCCTCTTGCGGTAGCTCTCCTTTTCGCCGTTTTTGGCTATGTACTCTTCAATTATCTGCTCCGTCTTCTCAACATTCAGTTTTCCCTTTACAACACGGTTAATTATAAGAAGCCTGTCCTCCGGGGAACCGAGTTTGAGAAGAGCTCTGGCATGACGTTCGGTAAGGTTATAGCGGGTAATCACAAGACGTTCCTCATCGGAAAGTTTAAGAAGCCTTAGCTTGTTGGCAATTGTGCTCTGTGCCTTTCCCAGTTTTATCGCTGCGTCCTCCTGAGTCATGCCGTAATAGTTTATAAGCTTTTCTATCGCTGCAGCCTCATCAAAAAAAGACAGATTCTGACGCTGAATATTCTCAACAAGTGCCAGTATGGCTGAGTTTCTTTCGCTCACGTTCATAATAATGCACGGCACCGACTGCAGCTGAACAAGCTTGGCCGCTCTCAGCCTTCTTTCGCCCGCTATAATCTCATAGTGGTCGTCCGCTCTGCGAACTGTAAGCGGCTGAAGTATTCCGTTCTGACGTATGCTCTCAGCCAGAGAAAATATATCTCCGTTTTCAAACTCTGTTCTCGGCTGATGAGGATTTGGAACAATATCCGCAACGTCAATCTGGACTACCCTGTTAATCTGTTTCTCTTTTGTAAATCCTAAAAAAGCACCCATGTTTTAAACTCCTTTAATTTTATTTTGGCAAAAAACTTCCTTGTCTGTATTATAACTCTTAAAGGAAATAATTTCCACAAAAATATTTCTGCTTAAAACACTGTAAAAAAACAAAAGCCGCTGGTATTACAGCGGCTTTGACTTTATCTTCCCTGATGCACGGGGATATTTTGGCGAAACAGAGGATATTTTTTTTACTGTTACGATTCTTCTTTGTTCTCCGTTAAGAGTGTACTGTATATCATTTGCAGGACTGCCTCCGAGAATTTTTACTGCATTCGCGGCAGCGCCTATATCCTCTGAAGGTCCCTTCATAGCACAGAATACTCCGCCTTTTTTTACAAAAGGCATACAGTATTCGCAGAGTACAGGCATTGCTGAAACAGCTCTTGCTGTCGCAATATCATATTTTTCACGGTATTCTTCCTTTTTGGCAAGAAGCTCAGCACGCTCATGTATGCATTCTGCATCCACAGAAATTTTTTCACAGAGCTCCGAAAGAAATTTTATACGCTTGTTCAGTCCGTCGAGAAGGGTTATTTTTATGCCCGGTCTGTATATTTTTACAGGAAGAAGCGGGAATCCCGCTCCTGTTCCTACATCTATAGCTTTCATCCCGTCTTCAAAGTTTACAAATCTTGTTATGGCAATGCTGTCGGCAAAATGCTTTATAAGAATTTCCTCCGGATCAGTTATTGCAGTAAGATTCATGACCTTGTTTGTCTCAACAAGAAATTCTGCATATATATCGAGTTTTTCATAAACCTCTTTTGTAAGTTCAAGTTCATTTTCCTCAAATATTTTTTTACAGAAGCTGTATTCAGGCAGCATATTTACCTCCTTCTGCTGTTCTGTTCAAGCCAGATAAGCAGCACTGAAATGTCCGCCGGGGAAACACCGGAAATTCTTGAAGCATGACCTATGCTGAACGGTCTGAACTTTGAAAGTTTCTCAACAGCCTCAAGTCTGAGACCTTTTATTTCCTTATAGTCGATATCCTCAGGAAGAAGTTTGTTGTTAAGCTTTCTCATCTGTTCTACCTGAGCAATCTGCTTCTGGATATATCCGTCATACTTAATCTTAAGGTCAACCTGTTCACATACCTCAAAGTCAAGCTCCGGTCTGTTTCTGTCAAACTTTTCAAGCATAAAATAATTAAGCTGCGGTCTTCTCATAAGGTCAACCAGCTTACACCCCGTCGTCATTGCTGTTGTTCCGTTTTCCTCAAGGAATCTGTTGAGTTCAGCATCAGGTGCAATATTAAGTGTACTTACACGGTTAAATTCCTCTTCAATCTGTTTCTGCTTAACGATAAGCTTTTCATATCTCTCATCGCTTATAAGGCCGATCTTATGTCCGACAGGTGTGAGTCTCTGATCGCAGTTATCCTGTCTTAAGAGAAGTCTGTACTCACTCCTTGAAGTCATCATTCTGTAAGGATCATCACAGCCCTTGGTTACAAGGTCATCAATCAGCGTTCCTGTGTATGAACTTGCTCTGTCGAGTATAAGAGGTTCTCTGTTCTGTATCTTAAGAGCTGCGTTTATACCTGCAACAAGGCCCTGTGCAGCAGCTTCCTCGTAACCGCTTGTTCCGTTGAACTGGCCTGCACCGTAAAGTCCGCTTAAGTTTTTGAATTCAAGTGTCGGAAGAAGTTCTGTAGGGTCACAGCAGTCGTATTCTATAGCATATGCCGGACGCATAATCTCAACATTTTCAAGACCTTTTATAGTTCTTAAAAATGCAAGCTGAACATCCTCCGGAAGAGACGAAGACATTCCCTGAAGATAGTACTCGTCAGTATCGAGTCCCATCGGCTCAATAAAAAGCTGATGCCTTTCCTTGTCAGCAAACCTTACAACCTTGTCTTCTATTGAGGGACAGTACCTCGGTCCCACGCCTTCTATTCTTCCGCCGTAGAGAGGTGAACGGTGAAGGTTTTCCTTTATTACTTTATGTGTTTCAGCATTTGTATAGGAAATATAGCAGCTAACCTGATTTTTAAGACCTTCTCTGTCTGTTTCAAATGAGAACGGAGTAATATCTTCGTCTCCGTCCTGTCTTTCAAGAACATCGAAGTTGATACTTCTTTTGTGAACACGGCACGGTGTTCCCGTCTTGAATCTTCTGAGTGTTATACCGTTCTCAGCAAGTGAATCGCTTAAACTGAGAGGTGCTATTGTAGCATCAGGACCTCCTGTATATGAAGCTTCACCTACATGAATCTTTCCTCTGAGATAGGTACCTGTGGCAATAATTACTGCCTTGGCACTGTAAACGGCTCCGAGAGATGTTCTTATTCCTTTTATCTCACCGTTTTCCGTTATAATTGCTGCAACCTCAGCCTGCTTGATATCGAGATTTTTTTCAGACTCGCAGACCCTCTTCATATATGTGTGAAAAAGTCTTCTGTCTGCCTGTACTCTGAGACTGTGTACTGCCGGACCACGTCCTCTGTTCAGCATTCTGCTCTGAATAAAGCATTTGTCAGCCGCTTTACCCATCTCACCGCCGAGAGCATCTATTTCACGTACAAGATGTCCCTTTGCTGTACCGCCTATTGAAGGATTGCACGGCATATTGCTTATTGCATCAAGTGATATCGTAAAAAGGGCAGCTGAACAGCCGAGTCTTGCACAGGCAAGAGCAGCTTCAACACCAGCATGGCCTGCTCCTACAACGATAACATCATAGCTTCCCATTACATATTCCATGAAAATTTTCCTTTCCTACTTTCCTACGCAGAAGCGTGAAAATACTTCATTTACCACGCTGTCAGCAACATTTTCACCTGTAAGTCTGAGAAGATTTGCAAGTGCCTCGTCAATAACAACAGTAACCGCATCAAGACTCTCTCCGTTTCTCAGAATGCAAAGTGCATCATTTACAGAGGCAAGTGACATTTCAAGGCACTGCTTCTGACGCTCATTTGCAATAATACCGTCCTGAGAATCGATTTCCTCATTTATAAACATTTTTTCGAGGCATTCCTCAAGACCATCTATGCCGCTGGAGTTTTTGGCCGATATCTCGATAACATACCGGAAATGCTCACGCAGATATTCAGTATCAGCAACTCTCTCCTTGTCAGACTTGTTGAGAAGGGCAATTGCCTTTCTGTCCCCAAGGGAACGGATTATATTTCTGTCATCCGCAGAAAGCTCTTCAGAAGAGTCAAACACAGCAAGTACAAGATCTGCTTCACGGATTTTTCCGTAGGCAATCTCAACTCCGCGCTGTTCAATCTGGTCGTCTGTATCTCTTATTCCTGCAGTATCGGAAAGTCTGATTGTCAGCTCACCTATCTTTACATATTCCTCAACAACATCACGGGTTGTTCCGGCTATATTGGTTACTATACTTCTCTCATATCCGCTCAGGCAGTTCATAAGAGTTGACTTTCCTACATTCGGCCTTCCCACAATAACAGTGTTAATACCCTCTCTGATTATTTTTCCGTAATCATAGGTTGCGGAAAGCCGTGAAAGGTCTTCTCTGATATCCGCAAGCTCTGCTTCAAGTGTAACAGGGTCAACAAAAGGTATGTCCTCTTCTTCCGGATAATCAGCCCAGGCAGCAAGATCTCCAAGAACCTTTACTATCTTTTCCCTTACTGAAGTAATTCTTCTGAACATCGCACCGTCCTTCAGA
Source organism: Oscillospiraceae bacterium (assembly GCA_030533325.1). Classification (GTDB taxonomy): domain Bacteria; phylum Bacillota; class Clostridia; order Oscillospirales; family Ruminococcaceae; genus HUN007. The sequence goes on along the minus strand of JAUNJJ010000005.1, from coordinate 69,989 downwards.
GCGACAGCGTATCTGAGTTCATTTCTCCCTGTTGATGAAATCACGTCCATAACAGCCTCAGCCTGTGTAAGAGACATTTTTCCGTTGAGAAATGCCCTCTTTGTAAATTCACCCGCCTCAGCAAGCTCAGCTCCTGCAGAAAGAACAAGTCTCAGTATCTGTCGTGTTATATAAATACCTCCGTGACATGAAATCTCAGCAACATCCTCACCAGTATAACTCTTCGGAGCCCTGAATACGGTTAAAACAACATCGTCAAGCTTTTCTCCGTTTTCCGTTATCTCTCCGTAGGAACATGTATAACCTTCCATATCGGATACTTTTTTTCCGCTGTACGCCCTGAATACTCTGTCCGAAACAGCAAATGCATCACTTCCGGAAATCCTGATTACAGATATTCCTCCGACAGCATTCGGGGTTGATATCGCAGCTACAGTTGACATATTTTTCGCTCCATCCTGACCTAAATTATTTCCCCGATGAAAATCTCACCGGGGAAATATTTTTTATATTTCGATTTTTCCGTAAAGACCAGCATTAATATCATCTTCAGGCTTCGGTTTCTTGTAGTCTTTCTCGAAGCTTGTCTTCAGATCAAGTGATCTTGGTTCAAAGTTTCTGTTTCTTCTTCCCTCACCCTTGCGTCCGCCTCTTCCGCCGCGTTTGTCGCTGCGTCTGTGCTCCTTTTTATTGAGTGAAGAAATGATTATCTTTCGGTACGGTTCTTCGCCGACAGAACGTGAAGAAACTCCTTCGATTTCAGAAATCACTGAATGAATTATTCTTCTTTCATACGGATTCATCGGTTCAAGAACAGTAGAACGTCCGGATCTGAGTACGTTCTTGGCAATTTTCTTCGCCAGATCTTCAAGTGTTTTCTTTCTCTTGTCTCTGTACCCGTTGCTGTCAAGAACTACTCTGTAGTATTCATCATCAAGTCTGTTGCAGAACATTGATGCAAGATACTGTATAGCATCGAGATTCTCGCCTCTTCTGCCGATTATGAAGCTTGTATCTTCGCTTGTAAGATTAATAATGACTCCGTCATCGGTTTCTTCATAAGTGTATTCAGCTTTTACACCCATTTTATCAAAAATGTTGAAAATGTAGTTTACAGCAGCCTCTGCCTTGTTTCCTTCAAACCTAGGCTTGTCTGAAACTTCGGATGCCGGAACCGGTTCTTCCGCAGCTGATTCCATATCCTCTGAAACATGAGTTTCTTCATCAGTTTCAGCACTTGCAGGAATGTATTCAGCTTCTACCTTAGCTTCTCCCTTGATAATACCAAGGAAGCCCTTTTTAGGTTCTTCAAGAACTGTAAAAGAAATAAGTTCCTCAGAAACACAAAAAGCATTAACTGCATTCATCTTTGCTTCTTCTATCGTTTTTCCGACAAATATGTTTTTCATTTCAATCACTCCTTTTTTTATCAGTCAATATCATCACCGTATTTTTCAGCCATACGTCTTCTGGCTGCTTCAAGTGAGCTGTCCTCAGTATCATCATCGGAATATTTGGCATCAATTATTTTTCTTGCCTCATTTATTGCTTTTCTGCTCTGTTCATTGTATTCGGACTTTGACATACCACCGCGTGTTCTGGATGCACTGCCCTGATATGCCGATGTTCCGTTCTGCTGAGCAAGCATTTCCTGCTGCTGTTCCATGAGTTTCTGCATAAAACCAGGCTTTTTGTTTTTGTTCTTTTCCTTGTCTGCTGCAAGAAGTGCCTCACATCTCTCGGCAGTGTAGTAATTGTTGAAAGCTATCATCTGGATAAGTCCTAGAATACCTGAAACTGTCCAGTAAAATGCCGCACCTGAAGGAATAGAGAATGAAAACCAGATGTAAAATATTGACATACCGTACATCATAACATTCATACTTCCCATACCTGCCATCGCAGGATTTGTCTTCTTCTGATGCATCTGAGAAATAAATGTTGTTACAAGATTTACAAGACCTGAAAGAATAGGAATTGCAACAAGTGCCACAGCCCCTGCTGTCCATACTTCCGGATGTAAATCAGCTTTGGTTCCGAGGTTTATGAAACCAAGAAACATATTGTGATTATTAAAATCAGTTATCTTTGCAATAAAATCAGGACCAAGTTCTGAAAAATAACTGCTGTAAGCAGGATCCGATGCATACTTAAGAACAGAAAGTTCCTGATAGTTAGGTGAAAGGTCTGTTCTTGAAATATCAGGGATTTTTTCAAGTATCTTACCGGCAGCTGCAAGAGTTTCCTTACTCATTCTGAGAATATGTGTAAGCGGTTTGTAAACAACGTCTACGATACCGAAAAGAATCGGAAACTGAATAAGTGCAGGAAGACATCCTGACATAGGGTTAACGCCCTCTTCTGCCTGAAGCTTCATCTGCTCTTCCTGAATGCGCTGCGGATTATTGGCAAAACTCTTTTTTATCTTTTCAAGTTTAGGGTTAAGTGCCCTCATCTTGGCTGCACTCTGCTGACTTTTAACATTAAGCGGCAGAAGCAGTGCTTTGGTCAGTATTGCAAAAATAATAAGTGAGACACCATAACTTTTGCAAAAGCTATAGATGCCATACATTATCCATCCAAGCGGATAACCTAAAATCCTCAAGTTTTATCTCCTCCATCTTGTCTTTTTTTCTTTACGAAACTGAACTCCTCAGGAACATCATCATAACCGCCTTTACAGAACGGGTTGCATCTAAGAATGCGCCAGACAGCAAGTACTGTTCCTTTTACTATTCCAAATCTTTCGATTGCTGTTACAGCGTAGGCAGAACAAGTAGGAGTAAACCGACAGCAGGGCGGGGTAAGCGGAGAGATAAACCTCCGGTAAAACCTGACGGGAAACAGATATAACCTAACTAAATAAGTTTTCATTATTTTGTTTCCTCCAGGGAAGTCAAGTGAGAATCTATCTGCTCAACAGCGTATTTTCTTATATAATCACTAAGATAGTCTTCCTTTACCTCTGCCGCATATCTTCTGGCAACGAATACTATATCGATACCAAGTGGAAACAAAAGTTCATTTTCACGATAAGCCTGTCTTATTATTCGCTTTGCACGATTTCGCATAACAGCATTACCTACTTTTTTCCCGGCTGTTATGCCGAATCTGTTGTACGGGAGTCCGTTTGGTCTGAAGTAAATAACGACAGCCTTTGAAACTAATGACTTCCCGCGGTGATACAGATTCATAAAATCTTTATTCCTGTTTAAAACCTCAGTGTAGATCATAAAAAATTGTTTTCTTAATTAAATAGACCACAAAATAATAAAAATTGTGGCCTTCTTTGATGACATAGTTAATAAATTTTCGCTGTCAGCAACGCTGCCGTTACTGACAGACATAAAAACAGATTAGTGAGTGAGTCTTGCTCTTCCCTTTAAACGTCTTCTTGCAAGAACCTTGCGTCCGTTGCTTGTAGACATTCTCTTTCTGAAACCGTGTTCCTTCTTTCTGTGAAGTTTCTTTGGCTGATAAGTTCTTTTCATTATTATTACCTCCAGTGTCTTAATTTGATATACAAGGCACCCGGTTGTGTGCCCTACAGTTTTTATTCAATAGTAAACTACAACAAGCAGCTTATCACCGTATTCATACAAAAAATGAATACCGAATAAATAACATAACCCTGCAATAATAAATTATATCCCAATACAATTGTCTGTGTCAAGTCTTTTTAAAAATTTTTAAAATTTATTTATTATTCATACAATTAAAGCGCTCAAAAATTATACTATATAACGTAATTGCATAAAGATTTTGATGTTAACGCCCGATGCAAATACAGCAGGCCTTCATTTGAAATTAAAATAACGGCTATCGCAGCATATCCAAATGCTGTTCAGTTAACTTGAAAAAAAATAAAAAACGTGATATAATAAATATAATTGTAATTGTACCCTGTTAACGGGGAAAAGCAAAAGCAACCGGAAAAACCGGAAAAAATATTTACAGGAGGATAAAAATAATGTCAGACAACTCCTATGAGTCCTTTGAAGACCTTTTTGACAGTGTAAAAAAATACTGTGTTGAATCAGGCGGAGTTCAGGAAACAGCATATAACCTCTGGATTAAACCAATAGAAACAAAAGGATTCGACGGAAAACAGGTTACTCTGTTCTTCCCGACCGAATTTCAGAAAGATACATTCCTGAATAACTACGAAACACTTTTCAAACAGGCTTTTAAAGCAGTTACAGGAATAGACGTCGAGATAATAGTAACAATACAGGATACACAGCATCCAGCCCCAAAAGTTAATCTGGACGAGCTTGAAGAAAAACATCAGCAGCTCGAGAAAAGTTTCGAAGGTGCTGAGTATGACTACACATTCGATACTTTTATAGTTGGAAAATCAAACGAATTTGCATATGCCGCATGTACTGCAGTGGCAAAAGACAACAACGGAAGCACCTACAACCCGCTGTTCATCCACGGACCGAGCGGACTTGGAAAAACACATCTGCTCACGGCTATAGCAAATGAAATGAAACGCATCCGCCCGGGAATAAACATTATATATGTAACAGGCGAAACCTTTTCAAATGAACTTATTGATGCCATAAAAATGAAAAAGGAAACTACAACGTTCCATGAAAAGTACAGAAACGCAGATGTACTTCTGGTAGACGATGTTCAGTTTATTGCAGGCAAGGAAAGTACACAGGAAGAGTTTTTCCATACATTTAATGAGCTTCACAAAGACGGCCGTCAGATAGTTCTTACCTCAGATAAGCCGCCTAAGGATATCAAAACCCTTGAAGACAGAATCAGGACAAGATTTGAATGGGGGCTTATTGCTGACATATCAACTCCGGACTTCGAAACAAGAATTGCAATCATCAGAAGAAAAGCTGAACTGCTTGATCTCAATCTTCCGGATGAAGTATCGGAATTCATAGCAAACAGACTTAAGACAAATATCCGTCAGCTCGAAGGTGCAGTAAAGAAACTTAAAGCCTTAAAACACCTTGCCGGAAGCCCACCGACAATGGCAATGGCTCAGAGTGTAATAAGAGACATCCTCAATGACGATCAGCCAATACCGATAACAGTCGAAAAAATAATCGGAGAAGTAGCAAACGTTTATGGTGTCACCCCTGATGACATACGTTCGAACAAAAGATCAGCCCAGATATCCAACGCACGTAAAATCGCAATTTATGTAGTAAGAGAAATTACTCAGATGTCCCTGGTAGCTATAGGAGTGGAATTCGGCGGAAGAGATCATTCTACTATAGTATATGCTGTAAACAACGTTGAACACAACCTGAAAAAAGATGCAAGTCTTAGAGAAATGGTTGATGACATAATAAAAAATATCAGAGACAAGGGAAAATAAACATCATCAACAAATCTTTCAACACCTCTTTCAACAGATGTTGAAAACCAGTTGAACTTTTCACCGTTTTCAAAAAACACAGGATGCGTGGTTAACATCAAAACCGAAACTGTTTTCCAACAGTAAATTAACATTCATGCCGTGTGATTCCACAAACCTGCGAAAGTTAACGAAGTTGAAAATTTTCTCTTCCAACATTTCTCTCCACAAACTTTCCAGATTCACTCCACAACAAATAAACCTTTCAACACTGGAGAGATTTTTCCTCAGACGTTAACATTCTTTCCATATCCCTTTGTTGATGCCGGAAACAAGCAATAGCGAAGGTTAACATGAAATTCAACAAACTAACAGTCCCTACTGCTACGACTGTTAACAATCTTAATATTTATATATATTTTGCGGAATGGCAAAGCCATCTGCAGAAAGGCTCAGTTAAAAATGGAATTTATATGTAACAAAAACAAATTGCATGAAGCAATCATAAATGTATCTAAAGCTGTACCGGTTAAATCCAATATAGCAGCACTTGAAGGAATAAAATTAAAACTTTCAGAAAACAAGCTTGAACTTATCGGTTATGATCTGGAACTTGGAATTAAAACAGCTATAGACGTTAACTCGGATGATTCAGGAGAGCTGGTGGTTAACGCAAGGCTTTTCAGCGAAATAATCAGAAGAATGTCATCCGACGAGCTTAAGATTACCGTAGATGAAAAGCTAAACGTTAACATTCTCGGAAACAACACGACCTATGATATCTCAGCTATATCCGCAGCCGAGTACCCTGATTTTCCATCCATTAACAGTGACAACAGTATTGATGTACCTCAGCATATCCTGAAGAACATGATAGAGCACACCAATCATGCTGTATCTGTAAATGATAATAAGCCAATCCTTACTGGTGAACTTTTCGATATCGAAGACAGAATTTTCCGCATGGTTGCCATAGACGGATTCAGACTTGCAATCAGAACTGAAGGAATAGGTACAGATGAGAAAGTTAACTTCGTTGTTCCTTCAAAAACACTTAATGAAATCTCAAAACTTCTTTCAAAAGGTGATTCATCAAAACCTTCTCCTGAAGATAATTCTCAGGATTCTTCAGAAAACAAAGAAGAAATCTGCCATATTTTCACAAACTCAAAAAATATCATATTTGAGATTTCCGGATATTATGTTGTTTCTCGTCTGCTTGAAGGTGAATTTCACAACTACAAGGCAAGTATTCCTTCTGATTTCAAAACAGAAGTCATAATTAAAACCAGAGAATTTTATGACAGTATCGAAAGATGCTCTCTTCTCATAAATGAAAAAAACAAATGTCCTGTAAGATGCGTTTTTGAAGACGGTTCACTCAGGATTGACTGTAAGACAAGTATAGGTAAGATTAATGATTCCATACCTGCAGAAGTTAACGGAGAAGCCATCGAAATAGGATTTAATAACAAATTTCTTCTTGATGCACTCAAAGCATGTGAAACAGATAAAATAAAAATTCAGCTGATGGCAGCCAACAAGCCGGTTCGTATCGTTCCGACAAACGGAGACAGCTTTATGTATCTTCTTATGCCAATACAGCTCAGAAAGTAAGAGAAGGTTAACTTTTATGAAAAAACTTGATGTAAACATTTCAACTGAGTTTATAAAACTTGACTCTCTGCTGAAATTTTCAGGTGCAGCTGAAACCGGTGGAATGGCAAAGGAAGCTATTCAGAACGGTGAAGTGTCATTTAACGGCGAAATCTGCACAATGAGAGGCAAAAAAGTTCGTTCCGGAGATACAGTGGAATTTAACGGATATATAATTACTGTTAACTGACTATGCGTATCACCAGAATTCAGATTTCCGGATTCAGAAATCTTAAGGAAATCAATCTCATTCCCGGAAAAAACTTTAATATAATTTACGGACAGAACGCGCAGGGTAAAACCAATCTTCTTGAGGCAATCTGGATATCAACAGGATGCCGTAGTTTCCGTAATTCAAAAGAAAAAGACTATATCGGTTTTGATTCCGATGAATTTAACATAAATATTACTTTTGAAGACGAAGTCAGAACTCAGGAAATTAATTATCGTATGGTTCGGAAAAGTCCGAAAAATAAACAAATAACACTAAATGGAATTGTTTTAAAAAGCAGCAGCAAGCTGTTTGAAAATTTTAAATGCATAGCATTTCTTCCGGAGGATACCGAACTTATTAAGGGAACTCCGGAAAGAAGAAGAACTTTCATAGATCTCTGCTATTCTCAGCTTAAGCCAAGGTCAATGAGCTATATAAGAAAATTCGATCAGCTCATCACTCAGCGCAATGCTGTTCTGAAAAACATTATCATCGGAAAAGATTCAGAAGAAAGCCTTGATATATGGGACAGACAGCTTGCAGCAGCAGGCTCGTATATTTCCTGTATGAGAAATCAGTATGTGATTAAACTTAACAGATACTGCCAAGAATTATACAGTAAAATAGCCGGCGGGACGGAAAATCTCAGCATATCCTATCAGTCAGGCATTTTTCCTCCTGATTACGAATATCCTGAGTTTCCTGACAGCTTGATGACGGAATTTTATTATAAAAAGCTGAAAAACAGCATTCCTGATGATATAAGGCTCGGATATACTCATACCGGAGCAGGAAGAGATGAGATATCTCTCAGGATAAACGGTCTCAGCGTCAGAGATTACGGATCTCAGGGACAGCAGAAAAGTACAGCTCTTGTTATGCGTCTTGCTCAGGCTCAGATTTACAGTGAGGAAAAACATGAATCACCTGTCATCCTTCTTGATGATGTTATGGGTGAACTTGATGAAAACAGACAGAATTTTGTCTGCAGCATAATCGCTGATATGCAGGTTTTTATTACCACCTGCAATCACCGGGCTGTAATTCATCGCTGTGATGACATTTTTGAAATGCACGAGGGCAGTATAGTAAACTGAGAGAGGAAGAGTTTCTGTGTATGTTCATCTTGGAAATGAAATAACTATAAATGACAAAGGGATTATCGGAATATTTGACATAGAAAATACATCGCTCGGAAATGATACAAGAGAATTTCTGAAGAAGTCTACGGATAGCGGAAAAATCATTAACGTATCATACGAGATGCCGAAAAGTTTTATTGTATGTGACAATAAAGTATATATCTCACAGATATCAGCATCGTCTCTGTATAAACGGGCAGTAAAAAGTATATAAGAAGGAGGATAAAAAGTTGGCTGATAATGAAAGCAATATTGAAATTGACGCAATAGTCAGACCTGAATCAGAAGAATATACCGAAAATGAAATTCAGGTTCTTGAAGGTCTGGAGGCGGTAAGAAAGCGTCCGGGAATGTATATCGGCTCCACAGGACCGCGAGGACTTCATCATCTTGTATACGAGATAGTCGATAACTCTATAGACGAAGCACTTGCAGGTTTCTGCAGCGAGATAAGAGTGGATATACTTCCTGACAATGTAATCAGAGTATCGGATAACGGACGAGGAATCCCTACAGGTATCCATCCTACTGAAGGAATATCAGCAGCAACAGTTGTTTACACAGTTCTTCATGCCGGAGGTAAATTCGGCGGAGGCGGATATTCCGTATCAGGCGGTCTCCATGGTGTTGGTGCCTCTGTAGTAAATGCACTCTCCGAATGGCTTGAAATAACCATAAAGAACGGAAAAAATATATTTTTCCAGCACTTTGACAGAGGAAACTACGAAAAGGAACTCTGCATTACCGGAGATACAACTGAAACAGGTACTACTGTCTGCTTTAAGGCTGACAGCGAAATATTCACAGAAACAACGGAATATGACTATGAGGTGCTTCTTAAGAGACTTCGTGAGCAGGCATTTCTTAACGCAGGCGTAAAGATAGTCATATCAGATCTTCGTGACGAAGAGAACAAGCGTTCTGAGGTACTTCACTATGAGGGCGGCATAAGACAGTTTGTTGAGCATATCCATAAGACAAAGGGACTTGACGTTCTTTCTGAAGATGTAATTTATATAGCAGGTTCAGATGAAACTGCAACAGCTGAAATAGCTCTTCAGTACAACGACAGCTATAACTCTGTTATTCTCTCTTTTGCCAACAATATTCACACCATAGACGGCGGTACCCATGAAACAGGATTTAAGAATGCTCTTCTCAAAGTTATTAACGAATACGGAAAGAAATTCGGACTTCTCAAGGACGGGGACAGACTTCTTGGTGATGACGTTCGTGAAGGACTTACAGCCATTGTTTCAGTTCGTCTCAGAGAATGTGAATTCGAAGGACAGACAAAGGGACGTCTTGGCAACCCTTCAGTAAAGCCTTTCATAGAAAATCTTGTCAATGAAAAGCTTATGGATTACCTTGAGGCAAATCCGGTCGTAGCAAGAACAATATTTGACAAGAGCGTTGCTGCTCTCAGAGCGAGAGAAGCTGCAAAGAAGGCAAGAGAACTTACAAGAAGAAAGAATGCACTTGAAAGTGCTTCACTTCCGGGCAAGCTTGCCGACTGCTCGGAACGCGACATAGAATTTACCGAGATCTACATCGTCGAAGGAGACTCTGCGGGCGGTTCAGCAAAGGAAGGCAGAGACAGAAGATATCAGGCTATCCTTCCTCTCTGGGGAAAGATGCTTAACGTTGAAAAGTCAAGAATAGACAAGGTATACGGTAATGAAAAGCTTATGCCTGTTGTAACTGCACTTGGTACAAGCATCGGGGAAGACTTCGATATATCGAAGCTTCGTTACGGAAAAGTAATTATCATGGCCGATGCCGATGTTGACGGTTCCCATATCAGAACACTTCTTCTGACATTCTTCTTCAGATTTATGCGTCCGCTTATAACAAACGGAAACATATATATTGCTCAGCCTCCTCTCTTTAAGGTTTCGAAGGGCAAAAAATTCAAATATGCCTTCTCTGATCCTGAGAGAGATCAGTACATTGCTGAGTTTGAAGCTGAAGGCGGAAACGGAAAGGTTGAAGTTCAGCGTTACAAAGGTCTTGGTGAAATGGATGCCGAGCAGCTCTGGGAAACAACAATGAACCCTGAGACAAGAACAATGATACAGATAACTATGGAAGATGCAGTAAGAGCAGACGAGATTTTCACAATTCTTATGGGGGACAAGGTTGCTCCGAGAAGAGAATTTATTGAAAAGAATGCGAAGTATGTTCAGAATCTTGATATCTGATTTATCATAAAGGAAGAAAATATGAACGAGAAACCATTGTTTTCAAAAGAATACAGCATAAGTCTTGAGATGTTCAGAAACGCATTTACAGACTTTCAGAAGAAGTTTGCTTATCCGAAAAACATTCTTATGACATGTGCTTTTGCCCTGATAGGTATATCATATATACCGCCTTTTATCAGGGATCCGGGAAATACAGTATGTGTTATGATAATTATAATCTGTGCCTTTCTTACGGCAGGAATATGGCTTAACACATTCATGATAAGAAAAAATCTCATGAATTCCATTGAAGGAATACAGGGAGACAGGTATTCAGTGGAGGTTTACGAAAGCAGCATTTCCATATGCACTAAGGAATTTTCATCCGGTGAAACTGATAATTCTGAAAATCCTGAGGGTACGGATGAAAAAAAGGATGATGCGGAAGAAGATTTTTTTGCTGAGCCTGAGGAAACAGCTCCTGCCGGAGTTGTAAAAACAGTAATTGATTTCGTTAATGACGACGTTAAAATTCTTGAGAAAAAAGATTACTACATAATCTATCTTGTAAAAAGAATGTTCTATGTAGTTCCTAAAAATATTTTCAGCGCCGACGAAACAAAACTGCTGACTGAAAGCTTTAAAAAAGCTAAATTTATCGAGGAAAGGAATTGATAAAAGGTGGATTTTGAAATTGCAAACAGCAATTCGAAAATTATTTCGAGAAACATAGAAAATGAAATGGAAAAATCGTTCCTTGACTATTCAATGTCTGTAATTGTTTCACGAGCATTGCCTGATGTCAGGGACGGACTTAAGCCTGTACACAGAAGAATACTTTACACACTTCATGAAAACGGTCTTACTCCTGACAAGGCATACAGAAAATGTGCTGATACCGTCGGTGCTGTACTTGGTCGTTATCATCCTCACGGTGACTCTTCAGTTTACGATGCACTTGTAAGACTTGCCCAGAAGTTTTCACTCCGTTATCCTCTTGTTGACGGTCACGGAAACTTTGGTAGTGTCGACGGTGACCCGCCGGCTGCTTACCGTTATACTGAAGCAAAGATGACAAAGATGGCTGTCGAGATGCTCACAGACATCAACAAAGAAACTATTCCGTATACATCCAACTACGATGACAGACTTAAGGAACCGGTTGTACTTCCTTCAAGATTCCCTAATCTTCTTGTAAACGGTTCTGTTGGTATTGCCGTAGGTATGGCAACAAACATACCTCCTCACAATCTCGGAGAGGTAATTGACGGAATTAACCTTCTTATTGACAACCCGGACTGTACTCTTGATGAGCTTATGGAATTCATCAAGGCACCTGACTTCCCTACTGGCGGTGTTATCATGGGGCGTGCCGGCATGAGAGCTGCATATGGTACAGGACGCGGAAAAATAATTTTAAGAGCTCTTACAAACATTGAGGAAATCAAGGGAAGAAACTGCATAATAGTTTCGGAGATTCCGTATATGGTAAACAAGGCAAGGCTTATTGAAAATATAGCCAACCTTGTTAAGGACAAGAGAATTGAAGGCATTCATACCATCAGGGATGAATCTGACAGAGACGGTATGAGAATTGTTATCGAGCTCAAGAAGGATGCAGTTCCTCAGATTGTACTCAATAAGCTTTATTCATATACTCAGCTCCAGGATACAGTCGGTGTTATTCTTCTTGCACTTGTAAACGGAGAACCAAAGGTTCTCACTCTCAAGCAGATGCTTGAAAAGTATCTTGAATTCCAGATGGAAGTAATCACAAAGAGAACGATTTATGATCTCCGTAAGGCTAAGGAAAGAGCTCATATACTTGAAGGTCTCGTTATTGCAGCTGACAATATTGATGAGGTAATAAAGATCTGCCGCAGTTCAAGAAACATGACTGAGATTAAGGAAAGACTCTGCGAAAGATTCGGACTTACTGATATTCAGGCTGAAGCTATTGCAAGAATGCAGCTCTATCAGCTCTCAAATATGGAGAGACAGAAGATTATCGATGAACTGGCTGCTCTTAATATTAAGATTGCAGAATTCGAAGCAATTCTTGCTGATGAATCAAAAGTAAAGGAAATCATCAGAGAGGAGCTTGCTGAGATAAGAAAGAAGTTCAACGATGAAAGACGTACAAAGATTGAAAATGTCAGCGGTGAAGTTGATATTGAAGATCTTATCCCTGTTGAAGAATGCGTACTCACATATACAAATATCGGTTATATCAAGCGTATGGCGCTCGATGCATACAAGACTCAGAAGCGCGGCGGCAAGGGTGTTATCGGTATGAAGCAGCGTGAGGAAGATGTTGTAAACGAAATGTTTATTGCTTCGACCCACGACAATATTCTCTTTATAACGACCAAGGGTATTATGTACAAGCTTAAGTGCTATGAGATTCCTGAAGGTTCAAAGGCCTCAAGAGGACTTAACGCGGTAAATCTCCTTCCGCTCCAGGAGGATGAGAAGATTGCTGCGATGATAAAGACTTCTGACTTTGATGAGGGCAAGTATCTCATACTTGTAACCAAAAACGGTAAGATAAAGCGTACTAATCTTTCGGCATACAAAAATGTCCGCAAGAACGGTCTTATTGCTATCGGTCTTGATGAGGGTGACGAAATTGCCGGAGTAAGAATGACAGAGGGCAATGCACATCTCCTTATCGCCACAAGAAACGGTATGGCAATCCGTATAGATGAACAGACAGTACGTCCGCTTTCAAGATCCGCACATGGTGTAAAGGCTATAAAACTTCGTGAAGGAGACTATGTTGTTTCCATTGCGAGAGTACGTGAAGGTGCTACAGTTCTTACTGTATCCGACAAGGGTCTCGGAAGAAGAGCAGAGCTTGATTCATACCGTGTTCAGAACAGAGGAGGATATGGTCTTCTCAACTACAAGGTTTCAGAAGAGAAGGGCTATGTCTGCGGAATTAAAGTTGTTGACGAAACTGACGATATTATCCTTATCTCACTTGACGGCGTAGTTATCAGAATACGAACAAGTGATATCAGAATAATGGGACGTTATGCAACAGGTGTTAAGGTAATGAGAGTTGACGGTGATGACCGCGTAGTTACATTTACACGTGCAGAACATGATGATACGGCTGAGATTGAAGCTGTTGAAACCCCTGCTGACGAAGAAATTCTTGCTGAAGAGCAGAGGGCTTCAGAGGAGGAAAAAAATGAGGTTATCGAGGAAGATACACCTCCTGATGATGAAGAATAAATAAGTTAAGGTTGCACGGCAGATGCTGTGCAACCTTGTGTTTTTAAAATCCGGATAAATAATAAAATATTCCGTATATGAGAGAAGCGGTAGTTCCGTAAAGTATGACCGGACCTGCAATTGTAAATATTTTTGAACCGACTCCGAGGATAAATCCTTCACTTTTGGATTCGATTGCAGGAGATACAACAGAGTTTGCAAAACCGGTTATAGGAACAAGAGTTCCGGCACCGGCATGTTTTGCTGCTTTTTCATATATTCCGGTTCCTGTAAGAATCATACTTGTAAATATCAGGACAATGGAGGTCCAGGTTCCCGCTGTTTTTTCATCCATTCCTGCAGATTCAAAAATATTCAGTATAATCTGACCTGCTGTGCAGATGAGTCCGCCTGATAAAAATGCAACAGGTATATTGACAAGGCTTTTTGACTTTGGTGAAGCACTGTCCGTCATACGGCTGTATTGTTCGGGTGTAATGTTCATATATGATTTTTTCCTTTCTGAAAAATGATTTTCAAAAGGATTATCTGCATTTTTTTAATGATTATTCATTTTTTAATAAATATCGATTACGCATATTTCAGGAGGATTGAAAAGTCTGAATTTACCGAGACCGCATGAAACAATCATTGATGATTTTCCTTTTTTATAGAGTCCGGAATAATATTTCGGGAAAAATTTTCTTTCCGGTGAAAGAAGACCTCCTATCAAAGGCAGTTTTATACATCCGCCGTGAACATGACCTGACAGAATTACATCGCTGCCGTATTCTGCATACGCGTCAAAAAAATTCGGATTGTGGGCCATGAGAATGTTAACGTTCTCCTGATGGTTAACCTGCCGGACGTTAACGTTTAGCAGAAGGTTAACGTCCGCAGCTGATATGCTTTTAAGATTTTTGTACCGGCCGTTAACCTTGTAGCATTCCTGCGGAACGGTAAGTCCGGATATGCGAAGAGTAAAGTTTTCATTTTCGATAAAGCAGGTATCGTTGTCAAGGACAGTACAGTATTTTCCGGCGAACTCTATGAGTTCAGTGTAAAGTCTGCTGTTGGTTACAGCGGCATCTTTTTCATGATTTCCCATGGAATAATAAACCGGAAAATTCGCTGACAGTCCGGTAATCAGATGTTTAAGAGGAGTTATATCTTCTGATGAGCGGCTTATCATATCCCCTGTCATAAATACTGCATCAGGACAAAGTTTCTCAATCTGCCTGATAAGAAGGATGTTGTTTTCCCCGAAAGTTTTTTTGTGCAGATCGGATATGTGTACAATTCTGAAATGTGCGTTATTTTTCATTTTTCCTGTATTTACTGAAAAATTTGTTATTTTCATAGGTCACCTGCTCTCTGTATTTTATTTATCATAACATAAATATTACATAAAATCAAATATATGTATGATGAAAATTTTACGAAATACTTTAAAACAGCGTAAATAAATGCTATAATATAAGGTAGCTTAAAAATATTTATTTGAAGAGGTAAATAGATGAATTATTCACTTGGAATAGATGTAGGCTCAACAACTGTAAAGACAGTTATTACCGACGAGAAAAAAAATATAGTTTATTCAAAATACCAGAGACATTTTTCAAAGGTAAGAGAGACTGCAGCTGAACAGATAGAGATAATTAAAAACGAACATCCTGATGCAGCCTTCAGAGTTGCGATAACAGGTTCAGCCGGACTCGGTCTTGCGAATGCAGCTGAACTTCCTTTCGTTCAGGAAGTAAACGCGGCTTTTATTGCAGTAAAGGAAAAATATCCGGAAACAGATGTAGTTATAGAGCTTGGCGGTGAGGATGCAAAAATAATCTTTCTGACCGGCGGCGTTGAACAGAGAATGAACGGTTCATGTGCCGGCGGAACAGGGGCATTTATCGACCAGATGGCTACACTCCTCGGTGTCACCACTGATGAACTCGACAGACTTGCACTCAGTTCAGAGAAGGTTTACCCGATTGCTTCAAGGTGCGGTGTATTTGCCAAGTCGGATATCCAGCCGCTTCTTAATCAGGGGGCAAGACGTGAGGATATAGCTGCAAGTATATTTCAGGCAGTAGTTGACCAGACTGTTGCAGGACTTTCACAGGGCAGAAAGATAGAAGGCAATGTTCTTTTCCTCGGAGGACCTCTCTTCTTCCAGCAGGGACTCAGAAAGGCTTTTGTAAACACTCTTAAGCTTGATGAAAAGACAGCATGCTTCCCTGAAGAAGCTCCGGTTTTCGTTGCATTGGGTTCAGCTCTCTATGCAGCAGAAAGTGAAGAAGAGTATCTTACTGCTGACCAGATACTGAAAAAAATTTCAGAAGCAAAGACAACTGAAAATGTTGTTACAGGAGAACGGCTTTTTACAAACAGGGCGGAATATGAAAAGTTCATTGAACGTCATAGTCAGAATGACCTTAAGTATGCTGATATCAGTAAATATTCCGGAGATGCATACCTTGGTATAGATGCAGGTTCCACAACAACCAAGATGGTACTTATTACACCTGAAGGCGGACTTCTTTATCAGTTTTACGCTTCAAACAAGGGACAGCCGCTCGACAGAATTACAGCAAAGCTCCGGGAGATTTATGAGCTTACCGGTGAGAGAATAAATATTGCCGGTTCTGCAGTAACCGGTTACGGTGAGGAACTGATAAAGGCAGGTCTTCATACGGATCACGGAATAGTTGAAACGGTTGCACACTACAAGGCAGCGGCATTTTTCTGTCCTGATGTTGACTTTATTATCGACATCGGCGGACAGGATATCAAGTGCTTTAAGATAAGAAACGGTGCTATTGACAGCATTATGCTCAACGAGGCATGTTCTTCAGGATGCGGTTCATTTATCCAGACATTTGCACAGGCACTCGGATATGATATTGCTCGTTTCTCCAATATAGGACTGTTTGCGGAAAATCCTGTTGATCTCGGTTCAAGATGTACCGTATTTATGAACAGCAGCGTCAAGCAGGCACAGAAGGACGGAGCTACAGTTGAGGACATATCTGCAGGTCTCTCCTCTTCTATTATAAAAAATGCAATATACAAAGTTATTCGTGCAAAGTCGCCTGATGACCTTGGAAAGAATATCGTTGTTCAGGGCGGAACCTTCCTCAATGATGCGGTTCTCCGTTCATTCGAAATGGAGCTTGGAAGAAATGTAACACGTCCGGCCATTGCAGGGCTTATGGGTGCTTTTGGTGCTGCTCTCTATGCAAAAGAGAACACCTCAGGAAAATCGTCTCTTATTGGCAGCGAAAGTCTGAAAAACTTTTCATATACATCAAAGGCAATTCAGTGCGGCGGATGTACTGCAAAGTGTAATCTTAACATGATAACATTCTCAGACGGTGAAAAGCATATATCCGGAAACAAGTGTGAACGGGGTGCCGGAAAGAAACGCAAGGCTGAAGGATACTGCCTGTACGAATACAAATACGACCTTCTTATGAAGACAAATCTCATTCCGGAAGGAAAGCCTAAGGCAAAGATAGGCATTCCGATGGTACTGAGCTATTTTGAACAGCTTCCGCTCTGGAGCGCATTCTTTACTTCACTGGGATTTGAAGTTGTCATTTCTGATGAAAGCTCAAGAGACATGTATTACAAGGGACAGCAGACCATTCCTTCAGATACGGTATGCTATCCTGCAAAGCTTGTTCACGGTCACATAGCCGATCTTCTTGAGAAGAATGTTGATTTTATCTTCTATCCGTGCATGAGCTACAATCTTGAGGAAGCTGATACAGACAATCATTACAACTGTCCTGTTGTTGCCTACTACCCTGAACTTCTCAAGGCAAATATTCCTGAGCTTAATGACAGTAACTTCAGGAATCCTTACATGGATCTTAACAGAAGGGAACATTCTGCGGAGGTTATGGCAGGGGTACTTAAAGACTGGAATATTTCCCGCAAGGATGCAGCTGCAGCTCTTGACAGAGGATTTGAGGCTCTTGCTGATTTCAGGAAAAATATTTCTGGAAAGGCACAGGAGATAATAGCAAAGGCACGTGAAGAAGGAAAGATGATTATTGTTCTTGCCGGCAGACCTTATCATATAGACAAAGAGATAAATCACGGCATTAACAAGCTTATCACAGGACTTGGAATGGCTGTTGTAACAGAAGACAGTGTATGCGAACTTGGAAGTATGCCTGAACTTGAAGTTCTTAATCAGTGGACATATCATTCAAGAATGTACAGAGCGGCAGAGTACGTAACACAGAACAAAGATATGCAGCTTGTACAGCTTGTGTCATTTGGCTGTGGTATAGATGCCATTACAACAGACGAAGTCAGATCTGTTCTTGAAAAGAGCGGCAAGCTCTATACTCAGCTTAAGATAGATGAGATAAGCAATCTCGGAGCTGCAAAGATAAGACTCAGAAGTCTCATGGCTGCAGCTGAATAATTTAAGGAGTGAACAAATTGGCTAATTATCCGATTTTTACTGATGATATGAAGGCAACCCATACTATACTTGTTCCTGATATGCTGCCTATTCATTTTAACCTTATAGTAAGCATACTCAGAAACTACGGGTATAAAATGGAACTCCTCCGTACATCGACACAGAGCGTTATAGATGAGGGTCTGAAAAATGTACACAACGATACCTGCTACCCTGCCCTTCTCGTTATAGGACAGTTTATGGAGGCTCTTAACAGTGGAAAATATGATCCGGACAAAACTGCTCTTATGCTTACACAGACAGGCGGCGGATGCAGAGCTTCAAACTACATTCATCTTCTCAGAAAGGCACTCAGGGAAAAATATCCGCAGGTACCGGTTATATCACTTAACTTCAGTGGTCTTGAGAAGGAAGGCGGTTTCAAACTTTCTGTACCTCTGGTTCTCAAACTTCTCTATGCTGTTCTTTACGGTGATATTCTCATGCTTCTGTACAACCAGTGCAGACCTTATGAACTGATACCTGGCGAATCGGAGAAGGTTCTTAACAAGTGGGAAAATATACTTCAGGAGAATTTCTCAAAAAATAAATTTATGGGTACAGCAAAGACTTACAAAAAGATACTTGATGACTTTGCAAAGATAAAGAGAAGCAAACAGAAGAAGATTAAGGTTGGCATAGTAGGTGAAATCTATGTTAAGTATTCACCTCTTGCGAACAATCATCTTGAAGATTTCCTTATCAGTGAAGGCTGTGAACCTGTTGTTCCTTCCCTTCTTGATTTTGTTCTTTACTGTGCGGTAAATACAGTAAATGACGGAAAGATATACGGTTTCAGAAACAAGACAACCACTCTCTTCAGTATTGGATATGATGTTATATATGCAAAGCAGAAGCAGATGATAAATATAATAAAAAAGCACGGCGTATTCGAGCCGCCGCATGATTTTGAGCATCTGAGACATGAGTGTGACAAATACATTCACCAGGGTGTCAAGATGGGTGAAGGCTGGCTTATACCCGCTGAGATGGCAGCACTGGCGCAGTCAGGGACGGAGAATATCATCTGTACTCAGCCTTTCGGATGCCTGCCTAATCACATTGTGGCAAAGGGTATGGCACGTGTGATAAAGCAGGGATTCCCGAATGCGAATATAGTTGCTATAGACTATGACCCTGGTGCTACTAAGGTAAATCAGGAAAACAGAATAAAGCTTATGCTGGCGAATGCGAGAAGATAAGCGGTAAAAAATAAAAACTCTGAATTTCCGGAGTTTTTATTTTTTTTGTAGCACATTGAAGTGATGAGGAGTATTATTAGTACAGACATAGAAAAACATATATAATTCAAATCAAATCAGATAAAGAAACATTTCAGAGAAGGGAAAGTGGTAATATGAAAATAAAAAAGATCACAGCATTTGCGGCTGCAATGGCTCTTGTTTTTTCGTGCGGATACGGAGCTTTTCCGGAAAGCGCAGGTAATCTGATTTCAGTTTCAGCTGCGGGTACGGAATCGAAGGATACAGGCAGTGAAATTGAGATTTCATATTCACCGTATTCATACCGCATGATAAACATAGGTTCAGAATGGTATGACTATATCAGCATTGACAGAATTACATGTTCATCATCTGCTGACGAGATTACAGTTCCTTCGGAAGATGAGGGCAATCGTTTATTCGTACTCGGAGAAGGATGTATTGAAAATAAAAAACTGAAAAATATTTATGTTTCCGACGGCATTATGGAGATTGAGGATATGGCTATATCCGGATGCAGTTCACTGGAATGTCTTACACTTCCGGACAGTGTTGTGAAAGCCAGCAGTCTGGAACTGGGAGATGGTGTTTCTATAAGAGGAAGTATCGGTTCATATGCAGAAAAATATGCTTTTGATAACGGATACAGTTTCGACGGAATCACTGATATAAACGGTGACCATGCTGTAAATGCGTCAGATATCCTCAGTCTGACAGCATATATGTATGGTGCTGATAATTTTGATGAGGGTATGAAGAGAAGAGCGGATGCCAATACTGACTCCTGTATCAATATTGTTGATTTTATCAAACTGAAGCAGAATGTTATTGAACCGCCGATGTCAGCTCTTGGTGCATCAAATGATGATGTTCTTGCAGTGCCGGATCTGAATAATATTTCAGAAGGTTTTGTTGATTCTGACGGACTGAAGGAATTTACTGCAGATCTGGCTGTTAATCTTCTTGGTAATCCGAATGAAGAAAACTATGTATTTTCTCCTTTGAGTATTTATATGGCTCTGTCCATGGCTGCTGACTGTGCTGCAGGTGAAACTCAGGGTGAGATGGTTTCAGCACTTCACTCCGGCGATATGAGCACACTCAGAGAAGATAACAATAAGTTATTCGGAGCACTTTACCATGATGATTACACCTCATATCTGAAGCTTACCAATTCATTATGGCTTAATAAAAAATATGAGTTTTATCAGGATAAACTTGAATCCATAGCAGATGATTTTTATGCATATTCATTTGCAAGAGAATTCAATGTTAATACACAAAAGGAGATCTCAGACTGGATATTTAAAAATACATCGGGTAAAATAAATCCGTCAATAGAAATAAGCCAGGATGCTGTTATGGAGATTTTAAACACTGTAACCTTTAAGGAGAAGTGGGCTGAAAAATTCAGTGATGCCACTCCGGATAATTTTTATCTCAGTGACGGAACGGAAATTTCATGTGATTTTCTTCATATGAGTACAGAACATCCTACAGAAAAAATAGGATTTGCTGACAATTATATGAAGTACGCTGTCCTTATGGATAACGGATACAAAATGAACTTTATTCTCCCTGATGAGGGTACTGATGTAAGTGATATAGTATCAGACAGGGATACCATGCTTGAAATTATAAATGATGATATCAGTTATGAAACGCGGAAGATAGTATTTTCTGTTCCGAAGTTTGATATCTCGTCAAAGTACAAACTTAATGATGTTGTGAAGCAAATGGGAGTAAAGCTTGCTTTTGATCCTGATTTTGCAGATTTTTCAGGAGTTGTGGACTTTGAAAAATCCGGTATCCAGAGTGCATATATAGAAAAAATCATACATGAAGCAACGATAGCAATAGACGAGGAAGGCTGTGAGGCTGCCGCGTATACAATTATTGAACTTTGTGCCGGCGCAGCACCTCCGTCAGATGAAGAACCGGTGTACTTTGAGCTTAACAGACCGTTCTTCTATTATGTATCAGACCAGGCCGGCAATCCGGTATTTTCAGGTTTAATAAGCAATCCTTTATCAAAGTAATTATATTTCTAAATTTTTCACATCAGCCTCTGAAAAAAATTTTTTTCGGAGGCTGAAAATTTTTTATTTTCTCTGTAACATTTCCTGTATGTAATTCGTATTATATATGCAGGGATAAAAAAAGATAAATAACCTGTGTGGAACAAAAGAAGACAGATAGACAGAAGACACGAAACAGAACAGAGGGAAAAAGACAAAAAAAGCGGATGAAAAAAGAGAGAAAAATGAAAAAAGAAATCCGAGATGAAACCGCAGCGGAAGTGATGACTCCGCTGCGGTTTTCTCTTGCATGAATTTCACTTAAATTTACATTAAATTTAATATAGATATTGAAAAAAAGTATTAAATAGTTTATAATATAGTTATAAATTTAAGAGGTGCCGGTTAAGAGACGGCAGAAAAAAGGTTTTTGCATTATTAAAAAAATACTTAACAGAAAGGGTTCTTATTATGAAAAGGTTAAAACATTTATCAGCGGTAATTTCAGCAGTTGCTGCGTGCAGCTTACTTGGTACATCTGTTTTTGCACTGTACAGTCCTGAAAATCTTAAACATCTTATCTCCGTTTTTCATGGTGTGGATAAGGTTTCTGCTGAAGACGATATTAACGGAGACGGTATTCTGAATATTCTCGATGTAATAGAACTGAAAAATCAGCTTACTGCTAACGAAGACTCAGGAGAAGTAACTGAAAGTACATTCAGAGCGGTTTCGGAAAATGTTAAACTTACCGGAAGAACATATGATGACGGAAAAGTGACATGGCTTGTACACAGTGGTTCAGCTGTTGAGTTTGACCTTACGGCGTCAGAAGCAACGGTAACTCTTGCAGGCGATTCGGCGATTGAAGCGGAAGAAAGATATCGTCCGAGATATGCTGTATTTGTTGATGATGAGCTTATAGAAGATGCACTTATGAGTGCTCCGGAAAAAGAAATAGAAATTTTAAAAGAGAGTTCACAGAAAAAAGTGCGTGTGAAAATAATTCATCTTTCAGAGGCTAATAACGGAGCGATAGGTGTAAAGAGTATAAACACAGTTTCATCAGCCAGACAGCCGCTGGTTCCTGTTCCTGCTAAAAAATACAGCATAGAATTTATCGGTGACTCAATAACCTGTGCCTATGGAGTTGAAGGAAAATCAAGCGGAGAGTCGTTTATGACATCTACCGAAAACTTTATGAAGTCATATGCATATCTGACAGCAAAGAAACTTGATGCCGACTACAGTGCGGTTTCCTATAGCGGACACGGAATTATTTCCGGATATACCACAGGTGACAAAAATACGGAAAGTCTTGTTCCTGACTGCTACACAAATATCGCAAAGCTTAAGGATTATGCAAAGCCGTGGGATTTCAGCAGCCACAGAAATGATGTTGTTGTAATCAATCTGGGAACAAATGACGATACGTATATAAGAAATGACCTTGAAACCCGTTCTGAGGAATTTACAGAGGGATATATTGATTTTCTTAAGCTTGTAAGGGAAAATAACCCTGATGCTTACATAATATGTACCGTTGGAACCATGGGCTGCGAGGAGGTTTATCCTGCCATTGAAAAGGCCGTTGAGGAATTTAAATCTTCAGCTGACGACAGAATAATGTGCTATCTGTCAGCAGTTCAGAATCCGGCCAACGGCTACGGTTCAGACTGGCACCCTTCTGAAATCACACAGCAGATGAGTGCGTATGTTCTGGCTGATAAAATATGCGGTGTTCTCGGCATAGAATCAGACAAAGTTGGTCTTGATGCAGCAGCGGATGGTGAATACGGTGTAAACATAAATAAAGAATCAGGTGCAAACGCCTCAGATTACCTTGGCTATGACAAGAGTTACTGGGTAAATATGGTCGGTGGCGGAAAGGAAAAATCTGATGTTCAGGCATATATTTCAGGAATTCAGCTTACAGAAGGAACATACAGACTTCAGTTTGATATACTTGCCGGCAAGGAAGTGGAGATTCCTGTTTCAGTATGTCAGAATTACGGCTCAGGTGAAAAATACCATGAGGACACTGTCTCTGCCGGAGCCGAAAAGCTTCACTATGATCAGACATTCGTTATGGAAAAAGCCGATGATAAATGCATGCTTACATTTGATGTGGGCGGAACAGATTATTATAATGTTACAATCTCCGGTGTTTCCCTTGTTAAGATAAAGTAGTTCTGTTAGCATAAAAATTTTATGATACAATAAATCGCCCGCCTTCATTGACGGGCGATTGGTTATATCTGATAAAAAATTTTTTTCAAAAACCTCTTGACACTCACGTTACGTCATAGTATATACTGGTATTCAAGGGAGGCGATCTAATGAAAATGCATATAAAGGAATTCGCAAAGCTTACAGGTGTGAGTGTGCGCACACTGCACTATTACGACGAAATAGAACTGCTGAAGCCCTCTTTTGTTGACGAACAGAACGGCTATCGTTTTTACGATGAAACTTCACTTATGCGTATGCAGCAGATTTTGTTCTATCGTGAACTTGATTTTCCGCTAAAGGATATTCAGATGATTTTATCCTCCCCCGATTACGATAAACAGAATGCACTAAAAGAGCAGAGGCACCTGCTGATGCTGAAAAAAGAGCGTCTTGAACGACTCATCAGTGCTCTTGACAGTGCGATGAAAGGAGAAAAAATAACTATGAAAGCATTTGACAACAGTGAATTTGAGGCACAGCGTGAACAGTACGCAAAAGAAGCAAAGGAAAAATGGGGTGGTACTGACGCATACAGGGAAAGTGCCGAAAAAACAAAAGATTACTCAAAAGAAAAGTGGAATGAAGTAAACTCTGCTATGGACAGTATTATGGCCGAATTTGCAGCATGTAAAAAGAGCGGCTCTGCTCCTGACAGTGATGAAGCCATGAGACTTGTTAAGAAGTGGCAGGATTTTATCACCGCTAATTACTACACCTGCACAAATGAAATCCTTGCAGGACTTGGCGAAATGTATACCGCTGATGAACGTTTCAGAACTAACATTGACCGTCACGGCGAGAATACAGCACAGTTTATTTGTGAGGCTATCAGGGTTTACTGTAAATAAATTCTCGCATTGATAATATTCCTGGGTTCTGCCATACTGATTCCCTTTAACGTGAGAACTTTTCAGATAAAAGAACCTTTTTCCTGCGGGACAAATCATATTTCCGTTTTCATTAGTTTTGAAATTGACAGAACGATAAGGGTCAAGATGGTATTTTGAGTCTTTGGTTTCTTTGGTAAACATGGTGAATTTCTGTTGGCACTTTACTGAAAACGTTGTTTTTTAAGGAATTTTGCTGCCATGATTGGAAATAATGATGCAACAAAAAAAAGGCGTAGATACGTGGTTCAAACGTATCTACGCCTTCTGTGAATATCGAGGTGACAGGATTCGAAGATGTGGGATTTTAAGTTGAAAATAGCCAATCATGAAAATGAGTTGGCAGTTTTTGTTGGCGTTTTGAGTGAAATACTCTTCCTTGTACTGTATCTTTTTAGAAATCAAGATCGCTGTGTGAGCCGGTTCTTACAAGAGATAAAATTAAAGTATCCTCGAAAACTCTGTATACTAGCAGCCAGTCAGGCTGTATATGACATTCACGATGGTTTATCCAGTTACCGGTTAGTTCGTGGTCTCGATTCTTTTCCGGCAGCTTTTCACCATTTTGAAGTTTATTAACTACTTCGTAAAGTAAATCAATATTTAAGCCACGCTTCTTTGCTCTTTTTAAATCTTTTTTAAAAATAACAGTTGTGTCTAATTGGTACTTGTGATTATTCATCATCGTAGTCCTCGTCATCAATTTCAGCTAAGATTTCAGAAAAATCATTATAGTGCTTACGGTTAGGATTTTTAGCAATATAATCACTTTCCGCTTTTGCGAGTATATTGTCATTTGCAAAAAGTCTCAGAAAATCCATAAGCTGATTTTCATTTAAAGTATCAAGTACACTTGTTGCGTAATCTTTTGTACTCATAAAGCATCCTCCTTGTAAATTGATTTTAAGTAATAGTCCTATGTATATTATATCATTGAATGACGATAATGTAAATAAAAATCCGAGACAATTAATGGTGTCTCGGATTTTTTTATTCTTCTGTGTCAATGACTTCTAAATTTTTCAGGCTGAATTCAAGTAAGAAAGTTTTATTTATACTGATAAACAGGAGATTTTTGTTGGCATTTATATTGAAATAAAATTCGAAAAAACTGTATAAAAAGGAAATAAGGGCAACGTCGCAACGCCACCCTTACAAAAGCTTTCGCTTTTTAGTATCAGTATTATTATATGTCATTTAAACTAAATTGTCAATAACTTTTTTTAAAAATTCAAAAGAAGTTTTTACCACATGGTTGTTTTCATAATATTTTATGTGCATGAACATACGTTTATGAATAAATCTTTTTAAATTATTCATACTGTGTTTTCTTATTTTTGGGGATACAAATTCCTTATACACTTTTAAGAGACAAACAATTTCAAATAGTGGTCTGCAGGAAAGTTTTTTATTTCTTTCCTCTTTACCAATTGTTTTGATTTTTGAAATATATGTTGTTATCTCCTGATTCGGTGCTGTCGAACCGATATTAAGATTATTAAGGAGACAGTTGTTGTGTGCACAGGCATTTCTTAGACTCTTAATAGAATTTAATACTTTAGAATTCGGAAATGTCATTTTATAACAAGGATATGTATTATTGTAGTGGTTAATAAGTTTTACAATATCTCACCAACTTATTTTAATAGGATTTATGTCATATTATAGCATAAAATCGGAGCAAAGTCCAGCACATAATGTGAACTTTTTCGCTTTATGTGCTTTTTCTTTCGTTATTACGGCTTTTCTGAAACTTTCGGAAAATCATATAATTGACTTCTACCCAAAATTTCTACCGATTTTTCTACCCGAATCGCACTATTTTGTTTTTTTCTATTTCGTCCTCATTTTCGTCACAGTATATTGTATAATTATACGGCTGCGGCCTGTGACGTGTCCGTAATCGTATCATTCTTCATTTTGCTGCTGTCTGACTTCTTGATTTCAGGTTCATCGGTATATGCAGGTGTTTCCTTCTTTCCGCCGAGAACCCTTGCAATGGTTTCTGCCGAAGTGACCTTAGCATTATACTCCAAATGGCTGTAAAGATTTGCCGTGATATTGAAAGTCGCATGACCGAGCCACTCCTGAATAGCCTTCATCGGAATATCATTCGCAAGCAATAAACTTGCACATGAATGGCGGAGGTCATGGAAACGGAGCATTTTCAGTCCTTTTTTCTTGATCACATCATGAAAGTCATGAGTGACCGTGTTCGGACTGATGAGCTTTCCGAAGGGATCACAGCAGATAAAGCCCTCAAACTCAGTATCGTAATTCTTGCCGCCGAGCTTCTTATAGCGTTTATCCATCTCCTGCTTTTCAAGGAGCATTTCCTCAATATGCGGAATCAGCGGAAGTGTACGCCTTGTGGAATTGGTTTTCAGTCTGGTCTCCACAACGAGCTTCGGCTGACCGTTCTCGTCATAGTCGCTTACAACCTTACGTTCGATAGAGAGCGTTTTCTTCTTGAAGTCGATAGAATCCCACTTCAAACCGAGAATCTCGCATCTTCTCAGACCGTAGTAGGCTGCGATATGCACGATAAGCTCCAGCTTATGTCCCTTGAATACCTCGAACAGCTCATTCAGCTCGTCCTCGTTATAGAATACGGCTTCATGTCTGTC
The DNA here is from genome assembly GCA_030533325.1 of Oscillospiraceae bacterium. Classification (GTDB taxonomy): domain Bacteria; phylum Bacillota; class Clostridia; order Oscillospirales; family Ruminococcaceae; genus HUN007. Next base: position 42,791 of record JAUNJJ010000005.1, on the reverse strand, counting down.
TGCTCTCGGAACGATCATCTTATCCATAGGGTGCTGTGTCAGCATTTCCATCTTCACAGCATAGGCAAACGCTGAATGCAGTGCAAGATAATACTGCTTGACAGTGCTGCCCTTGACACCCTCGTCCATTTTATGATTGAGATAGGACTGGACATAAGTATAGTTCAGATCGGTGAGTGTAACATCGGGATAATGGATAGCCATATACTGCATGAAACGCTCTGCATTTCTCTTGTAACACTGGAATGTGGTTCGGGCAGAGTTTGCTTTGATCGCTGTGAGCCAATCGGTAAAGAAGGTATTAAGCTCCTGATTGACAATGATCTTCTCATCACCCTCAGCAGTATTGCCACCCTTACGGCTGACATTGAGAATGACCGAGTTGTTATTCCAGCTCTCCGCAAACTCAGCTACGATCTGTTCAACTGCTTCGTTCAAAGCCTTCTTGGTGCATTTCTCAGGCAGCCTCGTGGACACCCACTTGCGCTTACGCTTTCCTGCTTTATCCTTGAAGTCAAATACAACATAGTGCTTTCCGTTTTTCACGGAAATAATGTACTTATAAGGCAGACTTGCTTTCATTTTAATGATCCTCCTTTGAGCTTTACGGTAGAAAGCCTGCTGCCCACTCTCCAATTATAGCGCGGATCGTGATATAATGCAAGACCTACCAACCGCATTTGGCTATTTTCAGCGCAATGACCGGTTTTACACCGTCAGTTTTGTGCGCGTTGCAGAACGTAATTGATGACCTCTATTTTAGCCACACGGATTTTTCTACCGTCAGGCATACGGGGTATCTTTCCTTCTCTGACAAACTTGCAGACCGTCTTGTATTTCAGGTCAAGCATTTCGCAGAGCTGGTCTACGCCTACAATGTCAGGGTAATCGGCAAACATTGTACGATATATATCGTCCTCAGCCGGCTGACGTTCCTGAACTTCCATAGTTTCGTCCATGATGAACACTCCTCTCATGGAGGAAGAAATAGAAAACAAATAGCGTTAGTGTTTCATATTCAGTTTTCAAGATGCTGATGCCGACCACAGAGGTCGGCGTACATCGTCTGTCGGTTATTTCTATGCCCAAAGATTGATGTACTGTTGGCAGCTCCTACTCCGCAGAGTAGAAGCTCCCGACGGCACATCAGCCGTCGTACGTTTGGAGGTACATGAAACGCCGTGGGCAGTACCCGTTCCCGCCGAAGAACGGATACTCCCGACAGCATTCCTGCTGTCACCTGAAAGAAAAAGGGCTTATTCCTCTCCGCCGTCCTGTTCGATCAGCGGCAGGATACCGTTTTCTTTCAGAAGCTCATAGATGAATAGTCTGCCTTTGGTTGTCCAACAGGTATGCGGTTTTGCAAGAGGATTGCCGTTTTCATCAGTAACGGTATAGGTTTTGCTCTTGACATAGCCCTTGTCGGCATACTTCTGATACAGAAGCCAGACCTCGCCCTGCTTGTACTGTACGCCCTGTTCATGAAGCCAGCCATTGAGCCATCGTCCCGATTTTCCGTAATCCTTTGCGATAGTAGTGATCGGTACAATGCCCTCAGCATTCAGCACAAGGTCATAGTATGTAACTTTCGGCTGCATACTCTCAATCTGTTCAGCCTGTTCGTTATTTGCTTCAAGGAGCTTTGTATTCTCTCCCTTTGCAATCTGCAACTGCTGATTGGCAAGCAGGAGCGCTCTTGCGAGGACTGCTTCGGGACTGTTCCACTTCTTCTCGACTTCAAGGAAGTATTCACGGCAGCGCTTACCGATCTCGGAACGCTGTATCATGCACAGCTCTTTTGCCATATCAATGGTAAGCTGATGATCCGTTCTCGGCTTGCCTGCAAGACCGTCAGACCTATTGGACAAAAATGTCCAATAGTCGATTTCCTCAGTAAAACCGTAACCAATCATTCTTGGAAACCATTTGTGATAAGGTGTCTCGATCATAAGTGCTGCGTGAAGCTCCCGTCCGCTGACGGTAGGCTTGTCGCTGTCATAGTTTACGGCGATCATGATCTCATTCATTTTATGTACCTCGTATTTCTATCTGCTGCGCGGGCAGATTATTTTTGCAGCCGTCCCTTTCGGGGGCAGTACCCGAACATCAAGCTCGGATACTACCTGTATTGAAAATAGGAGAAATGGAACAAGCGTGTTCGGAGATGCTTTTGGCAGAACCCGAACCGAGGCTCAGGCTCTCCCGACAGCATCTCTGCTGTCGTAGTGAAAGGAGTAGATGTCATTGAACCCAGACAACAATGGGGAGCTTTCGGGAACGGCACAGCCTGAAAATGGACAAAGCGGCGATGCCGTCCCCTCGGCTCATATATGAACCTTTCCGTCAGAAAGAAAGGAGGACTTTGAGGGGCTGCCGACCGTCTGCCTTATCGGTCAGCATTATCCCCCCTCACTTTACTACCGAAGAATTTGAGTTTGGGACAAGGATTTTCGGAAATTTCTTGCCTGAAAATTGTAATTTCAGAGATTTGCACAAAACTCACTCTCCGTTTTCGTGCGCAATGATAAATGATTTGAGTTTCTCTCTGGCGATCTTCAAGCGGTATTTCACCACCGGCTTTGTCAGGCCGTACTTCTCCACGAGGTAGAGCAAGGTCACTTTTTCCTTATTGAAATAATAATCCTTTATCAGCTCATAACCTTCCGGAAAGTCGCAGCGGAGCATTTCAAGAGCCACAGGCAGAAAGTTAAGCCGTGCATTGCGCTGTCTCTGTCTTTCATCAGCGATCTCATTTGTGGGGAGCGTGGCAGGATCGGGCATGACCTCCTGCACTGCATTGAAATCAGCGGACATTGCACGGAAGCCCATTTCTCGTTCCTCAAGGTACTGCTCACGGCGGAGCATTCGGTTATATTCCACCTCAATGTGCCGGGGAACATCGTCACCGAAATGCTGGTATATAAATCTCCCCATTACTTGCTTTCCTCTATGTCAAGGCAATACGGGTGAAGCATCTTCTGCTTGCCAGCTTTAAGCTCATTGTTGCAGGCGGTAAGAGAATAGGCACGGTCAAAGGCGCATTCTTCAAGATATTCGATGATGATAAGGTCACGGGGAGGTGAGCTGTACTCTCGGTCAGGTCTTTCGATATGGCAGAGGTGAAACAAATGCCGCTGTCTGTCGGGGTGAAGCCTGAGTCCGATACAGATCGCACACAGCATACTATATGTAAGCTCACGGGTATCAGCGAGATAGTTATACAGCGTAGTCCGCCCGATACCGAGTATCGCCGCTGCCTGTTCCGGTGTGATACCGCAGTCTGCGATATATCGGCACATTGCAAGCTGCACTGTATCGCTGTTGTTTATCTTTGCTTCTTTGCTGCCGAAAATGAAAATATCCTTGTCTTTCGGCTTCTGCATCTCCGAATACAACGGAATAATGGGCTTTCTGATGTATTTATTCATTTCTCTCCGTCCTTTCTGTCAGACGGAGATTGTCAAATGAGCATAGTCAGCCTGTCATTCGGTATTGCTCCGTCCGACAACCAAACATTACTCGTTCATTTGATTGGATCATATTCACTTGTCATACAGTGATCGAGTAACCCTTTGCGCAATAGGTTCACCGCATGGAGAGCATCTTTCAGCGCTCTATATCATTATGAACTATCACGGCGGAAAAAGCAATGATTTTGACTCAAAAAACCGTCCACGGCATAAGGTACAAAAAGCTCGTAAATTCGTTGTTTCAGTGATTATACGAACAGTCAGATCATGAAGCATGAAAGCTGTTTTTATACGCTGTTTTCAAGTTTTTTGTATGTGTGTGTTCAAATCTATGTCGTGGATTTTCTGTATATTTTTCTTTTTCCTATCGCATAAAAAGGCGGTCTGAATTACTCAGACCGCCTTTCATCTTCTGATCTGCCTACATCTCGCCCTTTGTGTCATAGCATAAAAAAAGCCTGCATGGAAACCAATACAGACCTTGTGACTATTATCATTGTTCAGCTATACGAATCACCCCCATAACATGAAGTAGTTACCTTTCAAGTCTGCTGTATGGAACTGACAATGATCGCACATGAACCTGAGTTGTATGCTTGTCAAAATATATGTAACCGGCTAAACGCCGATATTACCTATTTTTATATAGGAAAGAGCCGTTATGAAATAACAGCCCTTTCTGATAGTGCGGGAGTGTTTACTCACCCATAATATCCTCATCGGTAAGTGGTATCTCTCCGTTTTCTTTTTCGTATTCCTTTATCTTTTCTTTTACAAGTGTCTCAATCATATTTGTCATGGAACGGTTTTCTCCCTCTGCAATCTTGCGGATTTTAGCATGGTCGATAAGATTGAGACGGAGTGTGAACGAAGTTTTTATAACAGCCATAGCGATACCTCACTTTGGTACAATATTAGCATAGTCTTAACTGCTGAATCAGTGGTGACAGGCTATGCTTATTTTTGTATAATAAGAAGGTAATGGACTGACGAACCTCGCTTGGAACTTCGCGTTCGCATTTGAAAGAGTCAGCCGCCTTCTTATTATCAAATTCGATTAAGCAGGTTGTACCTGCTGCGTGTTCACAGCAGCGTGCGTGTAACTAACCAAAATGAATTTTAATAAGCTCCTGAGCGGAAACATTACAAATCTTTTTCAGAAAGTAGGTATCATTATGATCAGTGTAGGAATTGATGTTTCAAAAGGAAAGAGTACGGTTTGCATCCTGAAGCCCGGTGGTGAAGTTGTCAAGCCGCCTTTTGAAATGAATCACACTGCCGATGAACTCGATTCATTGGTTTCTCTGATCAATTCATTTGATGAAGAAACCCGTGTTGTCTTAGAAGATACAGGGCATTATCATCTGCCTGTAGCTTCTTATCTGGCATCGCACAGCATTTTTGTTTGCTGCGTCAATGCTTTGAGGATGAAAAAGTTTTGTGCACAGAGCATTCGCCGTGCCAAGACCGACAAGATCGACGCTGCACGCATTGCGTCCTTCGGTATCACATACTGGTCTGATCTGACCAATGCTTATGATGCTCCGGATACATATGCTGAACTGCGTTTTCTTGCGCGGCAATACTATCAGGTCACTGCTATCCTCGTGAAAGCAAAGGTGAATTTCAGCAATCTGCTGGATCAAGTCATGCCCGGTATATCCAACCTTCTTCAGGATCAAAAGGACAACCATAAGCTGACTGAATTTGTTAGCCGATACGTTCATTTTCAGACGATTCTTAAAATGGGCGAAAAGAGGTTTACTGCTGATTACTGCAAATGGGCAAAGAAAATGGGATACCGTTGCAACGAACGAAAGGCAGCAGAAATCTTTGCCCTTGCTCAAAACGGTATCCCATCGCTTCCTAACTCCCAATCCGTCAAAATTGCTGTTAAGGAAGCCATTAGGATGATTCACTCGACAGAGGAATCACGCAATACCATTTTAGCACAAATGCAGAAAATTTGCAAGACCTTGCCTGAATATTCCGTTGTCAGAGATATGAATTGCATCGGAGATATCCTTGCACCGCGCATCATTGCCGAGATCGGCGATGTGCGGCGTTTCAGGAACAAGCACTCCCTGATTGCTTATGCCGGCATTGATGCACCGCCTTACCAGTCCGGTGCATTCAACGCTTCGGAGAGGAAGATATCCAAACGCGGCAACTCCTATCTTCGTAAGACCGGCTACGAGATCATGCAGTCACTTATTAAGCATAAACCTAATGGCGATCCTGTCTATGACTTTATACAGAAGAAACGTAGCGAGGGCAAATGCGGCAAAGAAGCTATGATTGCTGGTCTGAACAAGTTCCTTCGTGTTTACTACGGCAAGGTCATGGAGCTTTATTCTGAAACATAACTGATACTGAAAGAACATACTCATCAAGCGTTTGAAAGCTGCTTTTCTGACGCTGTCTTTGCTATACCCTTCAACAGTTTCTGCATCTCAACACTTTCAACAAAATGCCGCTTTCAACTTTGGCTGTTTTGCCTATTGATTTTTCTTAGCAGGTTTCACTATTATCATACCATTTTATTTCGTTCTTGTATGCAGTCAGGTTGACACCACATTGATACCGTGTTATACTTAGTATAGACTGTATGCAAAGGAGTATGCGCCATGCTTAGTATCTACACCGTCAGTTTTTTCGGGCATCGGTACATTGAACGGGCATCAGAGATCGAGTACCAGCTTGATAATCTCCTGCGTGATCTGATCACACAAAAGGAGTATGTGGAGTTTCTCATTGGTCGAGACGGAGACTTTGACTTGTTAGCTTCGGCTGCTGTCAAGAGAGCTGTCAGCAGTCACGGTTATGGGAATACCCATTTTACTCTGGTCCTGCCGTATATGAAAGCCGAGTACCGTGACAACGAAAAAGAATACCTCGGCTACTATGATGAAGTCGAGGTATGTGCAGAGTCCGCAGAAGCGCACCCGAAGTCTGCTATCCAAGTCCGTAACAGAAATCTTGTGGACAGGTCAGACCTTGTGGTATGCTGTATTCAGCACAAAAGCGGCGGAGCGTACAGAACGGTTAAGTATGCCGAGAAGCAGGGCAAGGATATTATCAATCTTGCAGAAGAAAAAAGAGCATAATAAAAACGCTGTTACCATTCACGGTAGCAGCGTTTGCTGTTTTATGCCTTATCGGTTTTCTCAAATCGTTTTCTTAGCTGATTATCAGGAAAAGAAGTCAGCTTGCCGTCAGTCCATTCCACGAAAACATTATCAAGGTCATCTATGTAAAGTATCGTAGCAACAGCACCAACAGGATAGCCGCTGCTGTCATTCTCCGTGAGCCTGACCTTTGCACCAACCGTAACAGAATCCATCATTGTAATAACCTCCCGATCAACACTTGTTCCATTATACAACAAAGCATGGTCGGTGTCAATACATATGCTTATAAACCCTCTTTGTATGCACCGAGCATTTTTCTGACCTCTGTCAGATACTCAGCTCTTATCTCCGGCGGAGAAACAAGTTCGACACCGCTGCCGCAGCCAAGCAGAAACAGGTAGAAGCTCTTGTTTATTCCTGCACGGACAGTCAGGATACCGTACTCCTTGTCATCACGGCAGGGAGAATACGCAGCATACTCACCTAATTTTTCCAACAGATCATTGACCATAGATAGTTTTACTTTCAGCGTTACAATGGTATTGCGTTCAGGTTCGTACATATCCGCTGAAAAATAAAATGGTTTTTCCGTTTTGGGCGGGCGGCGTTTCGTGACGTATCCACTTTCTATTTCCCTCATACGGTCAATGCGAAAAACGAGCCACACATCATCTATTTTTCTGTAACATTTCAGATAGTAATGCTTATCCTGAAAAGAGATATTCACAGGCAGCAGCTCATAAAAGTCCTTGCTTTCGATATGATGTAGAGCTTCATCATACTCGCTGTACGCAAAGTCTATTGTTCGCTTTTCCGCTATCAGGCTGTGGAGCTTGTCCAGATTCTTCAATAGGTCAGCAGATACAGTGCTTCGTTCCACAACTTCTATACGGCTGACAAGCTGTTTCTTTTCTTCATCGGAACACATTCCCTCAAACTTCCTGATGAGTTTTTCTCTATGAGCAGGTGAAAGTGAAGTATTAAGCGTTACGGAGTCAATAAGACAGCGTATCTCAGATAGAGAGAACCCTTTTCCGATCAGTGCATAGTAAGCCCGATTATGATCACGGTTTACTTTTACGATGTTGTTGCCAGCATTTATCAGTCTTGCAATATCACGCCGAATTGTGGCATCGTCAACATTCTTTATACCGTTGACTTGGGCAAGATGTTCCTTTATATCTTTGATTGATACTGCATGGTTTTCATCTGTATACCTCGATAGATAATTGAGTATATATAGTATCCGTTCTCTGTCCATAGTAAGCCCCCCCCATATAGATAATACATCATATTTATTCTACCACAGTTTTTCCAATATTGCAATCATTGTTCGGTATTTTGAAGCAGTACATTCGGATTGTCATACTGCTCCGTATTCAAATGTAAAATTTCTGTGAACTTTCATATTTTCCTATGTCCCATTCTCATATTTGTCGGTAGTAAGGTGAGGGAGTATGAATCTCCCGACTTTCTGCACAGTCATCGAACAAAAGTGCGGAAAAAACAAGCGCCGCAGGCACAATATGCAGACCGCCCCTGTCGGGCGGTCAGAAAACCAGCAAGCATGGTACTTATGCACTACAAATCCGAGATTTGAGCGCATAAGTACGGTAGCTTGTCAGAGGGCATCTGCCCCTAAAACCCCGAATACAAAGGAGGAAGAATGGACGAGAAAATTAAAAGAACAAGGAGTGTTCAGGTAAGGCTGACACAGGAGGAATATGACTTTCTACAGCAGAAGTTCCTGCTCAGCGGTTATAAGTCAAAGAGCGAGTTTATGCGTATCGCTTTCTTCGAGACACTTATCGTAAAGTTCAACGCCGATGAGTTACAGGAGATGCTCCGCCTGATGAAAAATATCTCGGCAAATATCAATCAGATTGCCGTCAGAGTGAACAGCACCGATAAAGTGTACCGTGAGGACTTAACGCAAATCGAGGACGGAGTGGAGAGGATATGGCAGCAACTAAAATATTTCCAATCACAGCTACAGTGCATAAAGCCTTAGCCTATATTGCTGCCGCTGACAAGACAGACAACGGCAGGCTCATCAGCACCTTTATGTGCAGCCGTAACCCCGACAAGGCTGCCAAAGATTTTGCCGATGTGACAGCAACCGGAACAGGAAGAAGCTCCGTACTGGCACAACACTTTATCATCAGCTTTCAGCCTGGGGAAGTCACGTCCGAAAAGGCTATGGAAATCGGCAAGGAAATATGTGAAAAGTTCCTCAGCGATCAGTACCAATACTTTCTTGCCGTACATACCGATAAAGGGCATATTCATCTGCATTGCATCTTCAATAATACCAACATGGTAAACAAGCATACTTTCCAGACTTTGAACAATCAGGGAAAGGTCAATGAACGTATGTGGAAGAAGCTCAGAGTGCTGTCCGATGAGGTATGCAGAAAGCATCAGCTTTCTGTGATCGAACACCCTGAAAACAATAAGGGAATGTCCCATTGGGAATGGGATATGAACCGTAGGGGCGTATCGTGGAAAGCCAAGCTGAAATATGCCATTGATGAGGTTATAAAGGAGAGCGATGATTTTGAAGATTTCCTTGAAAAGTGCAGAAGGCACGGCATCATTGTTGACTACAATCCCGACCATAAAATTGACCTCAAATTTATGCTTGCCGAGCAGAAAGAACGTAATCCGAGAGCCAAAATGACTCGTGCCCGAACACTCGGCTGGTATTATGAGACAGAGCAGATCAAAAACCGTATCGCACAGTACAGGGGCGGTATGGAATATGTGCCGAGGATCAAGGTCAGACAGACCGTCACCAAACAAAAAAACAAGTTCGTCCGTGATGCCATCGACAGGGGCAATATGAAACTCGCCAGTATCGCAAAAAATATCATCACGCAGTACGGCATTGAACCCGAACATCTGCAAGGAGAAACCATGCTTGCCTGCGCTCAGTGGGCTGCGCTCACGGGTGACCTGAATACGCTCCAGACGCAGATAGAGGATTACAAGGCACAGCTCAAAGTCATCAGGCAGTACCGCAAGCTGAAAGCAGTACAAGACGAGCTGAAAACTCTCAGCGGCAGGCAGGCTCAGAAGTATCGAAAGGAGCATAGTGCCGAGCTGAATTCTTACGGGGAAACCCGCCGTCAGATATTGGAATGGTATCCTGACGGTCATATCCCGACAGCGGAGCTTTTGGAGCAAAAAATAAACGCCCTTATGCAAGAGCGTTCACAGAAAAATAACGAGTATAAGGCAGTCAAGCAGAAAGCACAGGATCTGTCCAAAGCACAGCGGACTATCGAGGAATATCTGCGGAATGAGCGTAGTGTTCAGGAGCAGAAGCGGAAGAAGAATAAGAATGGGGATTTGGAGTGATTATTTAAAATGCCCTATTGCTTAGTAAGCATTCAACACATAATATGTTATGTGTTTTATTGACGTAAGGGTATTTTATGGGGTATAAATATTGGTTGTGATTAATGAGAAGTTCAGCTTCTGCACTATCATTAAAGCCACCGATTGAGTTCACAAATACTGCTTCTGTATTTTCAGGAACATATATTTTTAGCAAAATAGGATGATCAGGATCTTTAAGTGTTGAGATATGTTCAGATATTTTGTCGCGCAATAAGCTTGAACTTAAAAATGCTTTTTCAAATAAAGGGCTAAAATAGCCATCAATATTTTTAAAATAATCACATACATCTCCTGAAATGATTCTATATACTACAATTTTCTCTGAAATATGAGGGGCGGAATGAATCGCTTCAGGAATACTGCAATCTGCCATTTTCTTATTTGAAGGAGAAATTGAGACTGCTCCACCACGTTTATAATCATTTATTATTCTGTAAGCAGTTCCAGTATATAAAAAGATTGGCGTATCATGATAATCATACATTCCCTCATTTTTTTCATATTCCTTTGCCCAATCATCATATAAAAGATGCCCCCATTTATTTGCATCTTCATTTGAAGTGAACTCATGATATTCATCCTCGTTAATGCTAATGTCAAGTAATTTTCCATAGTTTTTCTTGTTCATAAAAGTATCTAAAAACACTACAATCGCTCCTTCAATGATTCTTTTTATATTCTTCCAACGCCGTGAGAAAGAGCTTATTCACGCTCATACCATGAGACTCCGCATAAGCCTTGATCTTCTCACGCTCTCCCTTCGGCACATTGACACGGATATAATCGTAATGCCCTTTGAGATATTCCGTGTTCGGCGGAGCTTTCTTCCGCTTCTGCTTCGGAGTACATTCTGTGCAGTATTTCTGAGAGCCGGAGGTCACGGTATAGGTCTTACCGCAGATCGGACAAACCTGTTCGCTGCCGATCTTCACGACAGAGCCGGACTTTTTCTTCTCCGCATAGGCTCTGTTCCTCTGGACCTGAACCTTATCGCGGCAATAGATACAGTATTTTGCACGGTTAGAGGCAGTCTGAAACTCCATTCCGCACATTTCGCATTTACGGGTAATCAAGCGTATTCCCCCTGTCTTAGAATAGGTCTATATTCCTATTCTATCAGATATTGGGTGCAAAGTCAAGCATAATCGGAAATTTATACAAAGCACACTGGGGAAACCCGATTTTCGGTATGCTGATTGCTGCGCTTCTACAAAAATCATTTTCTTCTCTAAATTATACTTGACATTGGGTGTAAACCGATGTATAATAAAAGCACAACGAAACACAAACAACCCACAGACCATGAAAGAGAGGTAATCTTATGTTAAACAAGTTTATGGTATCAGGCAGATTGACCGCCGATCCCGAAATCAAGACCGTTGGCGATAACCGCCTTTGCAAGTTTACTATCGCCTGCGACCGTCCGAAGCGTAAGGGCGAGGAGAAGCCCGAAACCGACTTCTTCAACTGCACCGCCTGGAACCGCAACGCCGATGTGATCGTCGATTGGTTCGGCAAGGGCGATATGGTAACGCTTGTCGGAGCAGTCCACATCAACCGCTACGAAAAGGACGGTCAGAAGCGTTCTTCCACAGAGGTAAAAGTCGAGGAAATCCACTTCTCAGGCGGCAAGAAGAACACCACACCGACAGCGGACGGCTACGATACCCCCTACATCGGCACAGAGAACGATCCGCTGTTCTAAGCCATAAACACAAAGGAGGATACTGAAAATGGACACTACTATTATCGCAATCAGCAATCAGAAAGGCGGTGTCGGAAAATCGACTACAGCCTATAATCTCGGAGCTTGTCTTGCTCTGAACCACGGTAAAAAGGTTCTTCTTGTGGACTTCGATCCGCAGGCAAACCTCTCCGAGTACCTGAAATATGAACCGAACGGCAACCCGACTATGACACAGCTCATCATGTCATTCCACGCAGGAACGCCCTTGACAGCAGAAACAGCTCAGAAAGCAATCCGCCACAGCGAAACCGCAGGAGTGGACTACATTCCCACCGACATTAACCTCGCCAATGCGGAAACTCTCATGTTCACGATGATCTCAAAGGAGCATATTCTCCGCAGAATACTTACGGAAGACCTGATCGGAGATTATGACTTCGTACTGATTGACTGTCTGCCGTCCCTGGGAACGCTCCTTATCAATGCCCTCACCGCTGCGGACAGAGTGCTGATACCCGTGCAGACACAAAAATTCAGTATGGACGGCTTACAGTCACTTGAAGAACTCACTAAGCTCGTCAAGGCAAACACCAACTCGAAGCTGAACCTTATCGGTGTACTTCCGACAATGGTTGACCGCACAAAGGTCAGCAAGACGGCGATTGATACCCTCAACGAAAAGTACGGCGAAATGCTATTCAGGACAAGCATCAGCAAGTCTATCGAAGCTGCCAAAAGCTCCGAAAACGGCACACCGCTTTGTCTCACAGGTCACAAGTTAGGTCAGGAATATGATGAATTAGCTCAGGAGGTGCTTTCAAGATGTTGAATATCCCCGAACTCGCAATGAACCCCAACCGCAAGGTCACTACCGTCTGCTACGGCAAGAAGCAGGAGTGGGACGACCGTGAAGAAGCTCAGGCTTATTTCCTTGAAGCGATGATGAACAGCGACGGTGCGGAACATGACCGCTATTCGGGCATCTACATTCAGCTTCAGAACGGGCTTGACTACTGCTCCGATGAAGACGAGGAGGACGAGTGATGAACACAGCGCAGTTTGATCTCGGAGCAATGCTCTCCACGCCGCAGCAGACGGCAGTTCAGCAGATACCGTGCGATCAGCTTCACCCCTATCACAATCATAAGTTTGAGTTGTACACAGGTGAACGCCTTGAAGATATGATTGAGAGTATCCGTGAAAACGGAGTATTGTCTCCGATCATCGTTCAGCCTGACGGTGACGGCTATGAGATACTGATTGGTCACAACCGCTGGAACGCTTCAAAACTTGCGGGACTGCTTACTGTACCGGCTATCATCAAGACAGGATTGAGTGAAGATGAAGCACTTTTATACACTATCGAGAGCAATCTTCACCAAAGGGGCTTCGATAATCTTCGTATCAGCGAACAGGCAGCCGTTGTTGCACTCCGCCACAGCGAAATGTTCTCTCAAGGCAAGCGTAACGATATTATCAGAGAGCTTGCCTTGCTTGAAAATCCCGATGCTGATGTATCTACTTTGACTCCAATGGAGTCAAAGTTGGACAGCGGAAAAGCAGTCGGCGCTGAATACGGATTATGTAAGGCATCGGTTATCCGCCTGATACGCATTGACAAGCTGATTGACGAGCTGAAAGCCCTTGTGGACAGCGGTGATATAGCGATCAGGGCAGGCGTAGAGCTTTCTTTTCTATCGAAAGAAACCCAAGCAATCATCGCCAAATGCGCCGAGGACAGTAAGATCGACATGAAAAACGCTAAGAAGCTCCGTGAAGCTGCCGACAGCGAGGGCAATATCGCTCCCGATACCGTTCCCGCTTTCCTTAACGGTGAGGATATACCAAAAAAGCCTAAGCCCAAGAGCGTGAAGATCAGCAATGCCGCCTATACAAAGTATTTCAGAAAAGGCGTTAAGGCGAAGGAAATCAGCGAGACTATCGAAAAGGCGTTAGCTTTCTATTTTGCAAACATGGAGGGAAATAACAATGACTAAAGAAGAACTATTGAAAGAGCTTGACCGAATGCGTGATAAGATGATACGCAGTATCAACAGCGACTACGATAACCTCAGAATGAAGCTCACAGGCGAAGAAAATGTTCCTGCGCCCATTCACCTTGATAATCCGCACAAGTTTATCGGCAGAAAGCCTGTGAAGCTGTATATCGGCTCTGAGGAATATTCGGTCAGCAAGTGGAGCGAGGTTGCTTACTTTCTGCTCTGCAAGCTGAACACCGAGCGCTATAACGAGATCAGAGGAATATCCGACAAGTTAAGCGGAAAGAAGCGTACTATCCTCGGAAGCAGCGGTGACGGTATGGACAGAGCGCTGAAAGTGGACGAGGACTTATTCTTTGAATCGCATTTCGGTACGGAGATGATGCTTACGCTCTTGTTGAAGATATGCAAATATGTCGATTTTGACAGCAACACCATTCTTGTAAGCGTGATTAACAGATAAGGAGAGAAACGATATGAAGAAGATTATCACAGCAGTATTCTGCACAGCATTGGCACTCAGCGCAGGCTTTACAGCCTACGCTGCCGAAGCTACTGAACGTGAAACCCTTGAAAATGCCATTTGGGAAGATCTCTGGAATGGTAAAGGCGATAACGGTCTTGATTATCCCGAAGCATCGTACAAGCACCATATCCTTGACAAGTGGCTTGACGAAAATTACGGTACAGGTGCGTATGACTGGACCGATGTTGGAGAGGTCACACACGGTTACCGCAGATATTACCGCAGTCTGATTGACGGTTGGGACTTTGAGGACGATAACAACGGCGGATGGACTATCGACACCGAGGATAATCATTACAGCTTCACGCTCCTGAATGGCAACTGGCAGATGATCGACCAAAACGGCAATACCGTTGACAGTTTTCCGCCTTTCAGTACGCTGAAAGATACCGCTCCCGAAGCAACAGGCAGTCACGAAATCAATGATAGCGGTGACAACAGTCCGAGAGTGATCGGAGAGGTCACAGCACGAACGGAAACGGCTTCTGCGGACGTTTCTTCCGCAGAGGGTAACAATACAACTGATAGTCAGTCAAGCAATTCTGAGGGCAATTCTGAGCAATCCGACACCAATCCGCTGCCGATCATCGCAGGAGTTGCTACCCTCGCAGGAGTCGGCGGCGCAGGCTACTATTTTACAAAGAAAAGAGGTAAGTAATATGATCATTCAGAGCAAACAGACTGTGAACGGCGACCCCGTGTGGGAAGTCGATACCGACACGCAGACAGTACGCCACCGCAACCCCAAGACAGGCAAGACGGAGCGCCATGTGTTCCACACCGATCACATCAGGTATTATCTGCACCACATCGAGGAAATGCGCCCCGAACTCTTGCAGAAGATCGTTGACAAGGGTGAGATTTATAAGCACCTTGACGAGCTTGATATAAAGGTCACGGACGCAGTAAACCGTCAGACCGAGCTTCTAATGCAGTCATGCCGTGAGTATCAGGTTGCTGTTGAAACGGGCAATCTCAATGATGTCGGCGCAATCGGCAATATACTTCGTATGCAGGCGCAGAGCGCCGTGTACGATACCATGATCTATCTTTGGCGAGAGGATACATAACAAATCAGGTCAGCTTCAAGGCTGACCTGATTTGTATGAGTTTTCACAGCTTTTTCATTGCAATATACCGTGTTCTATGATATAATAGTCATATAGAGCAGATCGGAGGTGATTGCAATGTCAAGCTGGTTACCTATCATACCAAACTATCATGAAATCCACGATGAATAGGAGGTATTTCCTTGACCGTTGACACGAAAGAGGTAGTCACCACGATAGCCTATATGATCGGCGTCCGAATGTCGGCACTGAACGTGAGCTATGGAGAATGTGCCGAGCTGATTGAGAAGCTCCGAGCCGACCGTGATGCTACTACAATACGATACTTATGTAAGCTGCGAACCGTACTGATGCAGAAATTCAAAAAGACCGATGATCTGATGCGGTATCAGCTCAAAAATCTGCATAACATCGAATGGTATGACCATGACAATATCAAACAGCTTGAAAAATGGGGATTTACCATTATCCAAGCGAATTACCGTTCGGAAAAGTATATGCAGGAGTTCACAAGGCTCATCAATGAAAACATTGACAAATGCGCTCATTTATTTTATGACTGGCTGAATTGGGAGTATATAAGAGACTTGTTCTTCGTCCCGAAGTATAACAAAAACGGCGTAATGAAAGATGAATTCAATAAATATATGGCAAATATCGACCATTATCCGTTTCAGGTGTATATTCATTGGCTGCCTGTTGATGTTGGCAGTATCGTCTATTCTGACCGCAAATTTCTGAAAATCATCTACGGTCAGCACGGCGATGTTTTTACTGATTATACGAAATATCGGGACGCTGATGATGAAACACGAAATAATATTTATCATTTTATTGACAGCGCGGAGAAAACTGCTGTCGCTGTTGATTGTGAGAACAGCAACCCCTTTAAGCTGTATAGTGTTCTGAAAGGCTTAAATCAAGATGAACTTGCCAAGATCGAGAAAATCACGCTCTATGACGATCCGAACACCACAGCAGGCTGGGACTGGCTCTCCAAATTCACACAGATACCCGTTGAGCATATCGAAATTGACCGTGTGACTGACAGAAAGTCCCTTGTCGATGTGCGAATGACCGCAAGCGTAGTCACAGACTTCTACCGTGACGGTATCACGTCATTTATCATTGTGTCGAGTGATTCCGACTTTTGGGGGCTTATTGAGAGCCTGCCGAAAGCTCACTTTCTTGTAATGTATGAGTATGAAAAGTGTGGAACGGCAATCAAGAACGCCCTCGCACAACATGGCATTTACTACTGTGCCATAGATGATTTCAGTACCGCAGGCACGGAGGAAATGAAGAAAGCCGTCCTCTTTGCCGAGCTTGAGAAGCATTTGCCGAACCTCATCGGGGAAAGCCCTCTGGACCTTACACATAAGCTCTATGAAGCAACACGAATCACCGCCACCCATAAGGAAATGGAGAACTTCTGTAATCGGTTCGTTAAAACCTTGAAGCTCAAAGTCTCCGAGGGGAAGTTTGTGATTGAGATACAGAAGTGAGATAAAGGAGGTTTCTGAGAATGTCAATGAAATCCGATATATGGGACGAAGCAAAGCGCAGATGCAGACTGAACGATGAGGATATTGCACTCGCCAAAAAGCTCGGACTAAATCCCAAGAGTCTGATCAAGAACATTCCAAGCAAGAGTGAACCATGGAAAGCTCCGGTCAAGGATTGGATTCATGACATTGCTGCCAAGCGAGAGAAGAAATCGAAGCAGCGACAAGAACGGAAAAGCAAAGCGTTAAAGCAAGATACATAGTCTCTCCTCAGGCCAAATAAAACCCGCGTAGTATCGACAAAAACGATAAAACATGGTATAATATAAGTGCAAGGAGAAAGCCGAAAAACGCGAAAAAAGCTTGCACTTCGGAGGATGCCATGTATAAGTTCAAGAGAGAAAAACAGATTTCATTTACAGATTTCAATCAGCCGCAGGGTTTGCAAATGAATCCGAATAACCGCTGGGTGAAGAAGGCGGCAATGATTCCGTGGGATACAATTGAAGCGGAATATGCCAAGCTATTTCCTAGCCATACCGGTATGCCTGCAAAACCTCTGCGCATGGCACTCGGTTCGCTGCTGATCCAGAAGCAATATCACTATCCCGATGAAGAACTGGTTGAGCAGATCAGAGAAAACCCGTACTATCAGTATTTTATCGGTCTGCCTGGGTATGAAGATAAGATTCCGTTTGTGCCGTCTCTGCTCGTTGAATTCCGCAAGCGTCTGTCTGAAGATGTGCTGAACGAGATCAATGAAATGATCATCGCATACAATGCACAACAGGATGATGACAATTCAGATGCCGGAAGCGGAGATGTCGGTCGGTCTGATCAACAGGATTCTGCGACGGGTTCTGAAAACACAGGCACATTGATCCTTGATGCAACATGCGCACCGCAGAATATCAAGTATCCGCAGGATATTGAACTGTTGAATGAAGCACGCGAAAAACTGGAGGACATGATTTGCCGGATCTGTGACGAATATCGTTTTTACAGGCCGAGAATGTACCGGGAAAAGGCAAGAAAGGATTATCTTGCACTGGCCAAATGCAGAAAACGCGGCGCAAAAAAGATTAGAAAAGCAATCAGGAAACAGCTCCAGTATATCCGCCGAGATTTTGGATATCTTACGAATCTGCTTGAAAACAACGGTGCTGTGCTGTCACGTTCTGACGCACAGATGCTCAACACGCTTCAAACTCTGTACGCACAGCAGCAGTATATGTTTACGAACAACACACATTCCGTCGAGAACCGGATTGTCAGCATCAGCCAGCCGTATATCCGACCGATTGTCAGAGGAAAAGCAAAATCTCCGGTTGAGTTCGGCGCCAAGCTGGATCTGTCTGTGGATGAAACCGGGATGTGCAGAATAGAGAAACTTTCCTTCGACGCCTACAATGAGAGTGCAGTTTTGAAAACAGCGATTGCAAATTACAAGGAACGAACCGGGCATTATCCGGAGCGTGTTCTGGTCGATCAGATCTACCGCAATCGCGAGAACATTTCTTACTGCAGAAATCTCGGCATCCGGCTTTCCGGAAAGAAACTCGGGAGGCCGAAGAATGCTGCAGACAGCAAGGCTGATAAGAAGATTGCCTATCAGGATAATACCGACCGAATTGAAGTGGAGCGAAAATTCAGCCTCGCGAAACGCAAATTCGGTCTGGGTCTGCTGTTTACAAAAAGAGAAGATACAACAAGAGCATCGATTGTTCTCAGTATCATTGCAATGAACATCGACCGCCTTGCGGCGATGCTTTTGCGCTTCATTCAGTTTTTGATGAATTTCGGGCTCTCATATGGACAGTTAGGATGCTTTTGATAATTATGGCCTTAATGAGGATAGACTACATAGTTGTATTAGGCATATAGAAATAATAGGTTATAGCCTATCAGAACAGGGAGTGCAGAATCGCACTCCCTGTTTTTTATGCGTTTTAGGTTCATAATGACAATTACTGCTTAAAATCCATTGAAGTGTTTGCTTTTTATCAATGCCGGATAGTCCTTGTAGGCGTGATCCAGATCAACATTGGTATTCACTCCGGCGATACGCCCCGTGAAGCTGTACTGGTGCATTCCATATGATTTGATATGTGGCAGCGATGAAACATTTGCACACCAGACATCGTATCGGCTGAGAAGCTCTGAGGTGATCTTGGTTGTCAGAAAGCTCTCATAGCTATACAGTACACAGTAATACCCTGCGCCCTCACAAATATCCATAAACGCCTTTACCATTTCGCAGATCACGCTTGTTGGCAGATTTGATTGACATTTATCTTCAATATCCAAAGCAATGGGCATCTCAAACTGCTTGCCTTTCAGATTGTCAACGAAGCCCTCTGCCTCCTGTCTTGCTCCTTCCACAGTCGTTGCATACAAGTAGTGATAAGCTCCGACATTCAGTCCGGCATTTTTTGCCCCGATGTAGTTTGTCTCAAATAATTCATCAACTTGATACTTGTACGCCTTATCGTTACCGTAGCCCTCACGAATCATTACGAAATCAATGCCCGCACTCTTGACCTTTTGGAAATCAACACGACCGTTATGCACTGATATGTCGATTCCTGTTTGTTCTGCGATTCTTGACATTGGCAGCGATATGAGCATCTCATTATTGGGAATGACATTGTACTTGTACTGCATCACGATAGCATTCACAGTACTGGTCGGTCTCATGGCTGATTCATTACGACTACTGTTATGTCGTTTGCAGATCGGCAATAAATAGACCTCCTCACGAATGCCGACATTTCCGTCCGCATTGACCGTCAGATGACCACCGACTATATCTTCAGTTTTTCCATTGCAAGGATCAGGCGGTTCTGATTCTTTCCTGACATAGCATTTCCTTTCGGTATCCGTTATGCCCATTTCTCTCAAAACTCTTTGCCAAATCCCGACCCAGCTATATACCCTTTCTGATGTTCCGCCCTTGACAAAAATATTATCATCTGTACTTCCATGAATGTTATATAGTACCTTATTTTGATCGATCAATTCCTTCCCGACAAAAGTAGAGCGAAGTGGGATCTTGTAGATACCGTCAAGGTAGTCCTCGTCAGGGATATCGGGATCATACAGACCGGCATAGATCAGACCGTCTGCTGTCTTACGATACAGCACATAAGCAGATTTTTCGATTTCCTTTGTAAGCGAAATGTCTGCTCCCGCTTTCGTCATTGGCATTTCCAAAGTTCTTAACATAGTATCATCCTCCTATATTCCGAGAATACCCTTATGGTATTTTTCATTATGCTCATCAAGCATCTTCTTGAATTTCTCGATAAATTCAAAGATAGAAATATAATCAGAATTGCCGTTATTAGAATTGCTGATCGTGGTACTCTTATCGGGAGCAATCGCTTCGAGGTAGTAGCCGATGATCTGAGGAGAGGTGAACCTTACCGTCACGCTGTTCGCTGATGAAGTCGCAGTCGAAGCCGACTTTGATGATGATGAAGCACTGGAACTGCTTCCGCCGAAGATGAAGAATCCGCCGCCCCGTGCAGAATGATCCTCTACGCTCTGGGCAAACGCTGTGGACAATGCTTCTGCCGATGTAAACTTGATCGTAACGTCCTTTGCAACGACAAATGCTGTCGGATAGCAGGAAAAGACACAATCATTCATCTTTTTCATGCGCTCAAGCACTGCCTGAGTATTATCGCTGTGGAAGTCTGTCTCATCAGTCGGAGCAATATGCTCACTGGAAGTGTTATACATATCCGAAGTCAGCATAAACACGCCGGGGTCAAACCATTCACGGTCGATCTCCACCTTTGCGACCGACATACCGATCTGTATCTCCATACTTTTCTCACTGCTCATTTCTTTATCCACAGCGTCATTATGAGAACTGCTGCTGGAATAACCGCCGAAGAAAAACGATACACGAGAGCTTGACTGTGACGAGTTGGCACTTCTTGATGACTCCTTCTGAACAGAGGATTTATCCGCAGTTATGATGATCTGCGTAAATCTGTCCGGCACATCATTAGGGGCAACAAGGGACGGATCATCTTTTTTATATTTGTCACTATCATCTTTTTGAGGCTTTGACTGCATGGCACTCGCAAGATCGATCTGCAATTTCAGAGCATCGATCTTCGCATTCACATCGCTCAACTGCTGCTGCAAGGGCTGGAGCATCCCCTTATACTGCAACAAATTATTAGTGGAGAAATAGTCCATTGCAGCAGTAACAGCATTATTTGAGCTTTTCATAAGCGCCTGCTGCTTTTCAATACAGTCCGCAGCAGACTTCGATAAAAGGTCTGTGATCTCCTTTACTTTTTCAATATCCACTCCGAATATCCTGCCGACCGTATCATCACTAACACTATCCGTTTTCGGAGAAGCGGGATCTTTGCTGTTGTGAGCAATGACCTCAAGCACCGTCTTGAACATATCCAATGTTGCCGATGTATTGTTTTTCAGGTAATCACCGAACGCATCTTCATAAGCCTTTTCGCATTCCTCATACTTGGCTTTCAGGTCTATTACTTCCTGTTCGTCGGGGATCACTTGCAGGAACTGATTGATATTGGCTGTCAGATTGCTTTTCTGCATTTCAAGGACTTGCAGCTTCTGAGAGAGTGCCGCCAGGCTTTCAAGCAGGTCAACGGGCGTAAATGATGTATCAAGCAGCGTGAACCAATCTTCCGGATAGAAGGTTACAGGATATGTGTAACCGCCGTTCGGATTCAGCTCTCCGACATTTTCAAGTGTTGTCCTTGCTTCGGCAAGCTCACGTCCCGAACCGCTTTCCAGAATACCTGTGATGATCTCCATATCTCCGGGCGAGAATACACTCAGTACCTTACCGAGCTTTTCTTCCACGATAAGCTCCTCAGACTCGGCAACAACACCATACCAATCAAGATACTCGTCATTCCGCTTGACATTGGCTTCCTCGGTATTGTCAGGATACTTTCTTTCAAGCTCAGTCCTCATATCAAGCTGTTTCTGCGCCCACGCTTCTTTGGCGGTCACATAGTCACTGTAGAGCTTGTAGAATACCTGTTCCAATGTCAGCACATCAGAGCTGCCGTCTTCAAAGTTATAAGGATACGGTGTCATAAGCACATCACGGAGCTTGGACTTTGCATCGAACAGTTTGCCGTTCAGCTTGGGTGTCAGCATATTCAGTGCCGTCATGTACTGTGTTGTCAGGTGTTTGCCGTTGTTTCCGGCGCTCATGAATGCCGCATCAAAAAGCTGATTGGCGAGCCTTGATTCATTTGCCTTAACGTGTGCAGGCTTGATCGCATTGCTGTCTACATCGTAGGAATACTGTGCAGGATCGAGCAGCGTTCCCGGCAAGCTCATACAGAAGAACTGATTGGGATTATCCCCGCCGATCACCGAAGTGATCTTGTCATAGAGAATATCCGCAAAGCTCTCCGCTGCTTCGTCCTGATTGTCAGCGCCCATGAGTCTGGCAGAAATGAAAGGCTTTTTGTCCGATTTACACTCATCAGAAGCCAAAAGTTCTTCGGCGGGTGCTGCTATTTCTGGAACCTCTGCATCTTCCTTAATGATCTCATCGCTCATAATATGACCTCCTGTCTGTATTTAATGTTTGATTTGAGATAGTTATCTCTATCAATACTATATCACAGTTGTCATAAAAAAAGCGGTAATAATCTTTGACCTTTTAGCTTTGTCTCGTCATAAGCATAGGCAAGCCCATTTTCTCTATCACCTCATTGATCTCAAAAATCAGTATATCGCCGTTTGACCTGTTAGGTGAATGACAGATATGCCACTTGACAACCGCATCGGCAGCAATGCTGTCGGACAGGCAATAGCCGTACCTATTAAGGATAAGATTTATTTCATCAATGGGCTTATTTAGCACTATGCAAAGTGCAATGACAGCCTGTTTGGTAGGCGTTTCTGTCTTATACCGTCTGAGCATTCGCTCGCTCAGGATAGCTTTATCACAGAGTGCTTTCAGCTTGCCATTGTAGCCCAGCACACTAATAATATATCCACCCTCATAATGAAGTGACAATCCGGCGGAATTTGCAAGCGATTCAGCCTTTTTGTCATCAAGGCCGAATACTTCTGCCGCCTTGCGTATCACATTGTAAACAGACTTTTTAGCCTGAGTGCTGCAGGAATGCAGTGACCAATAGGAAATGTTCTGTTTGGAACAGCCTATCAACGAATAGACCTCTGGTAAGCTCAGATAATGTTCTTACCGAAAGGGACAGCCCAGCTTTTCAGTTGTTCGATAAAGCTGGGCTGCAACCTGATATTATGGTCAGTTAGCCACTTGTTGATGTAACCATAATCTGTGTTCATGTTCTTTCTCCTTTGTAACCTGTATTATCTACTTTGACTCCATTGGGATCAAAGTGAAATTATTAGATGTATCCATCAGGGTTGTTTTTCTGCCAATTCCATGAATCACGGCACATATCCTCAAGCGTTTTTTCTGTTTTCCAACCAAGTACCTTCAATGCTTTGTCAGCGTTGGCATAGCATTCTGCCAGATCACCAGCTCGCCTTGCACCGTAGACATGGTTTACTTTTACATTGTTGACACGCTCAAATGTCTCCACTATTTCTGTCACGCTGTATGGCGTACCTGTGCCAAGATTGAAAATCTCCATACAGTGATTATCAAGGATATACTCGATAGCTTTGACATGACCTTTCGCAAGATCAACCACATGAATATAGTCACGGGTGCAAGTTCCGTCAGGTGTGGGATAATCATTTCCAAATATCGTAAGGCATTCACGCTTTCCAACAGCAACCTGTGTGACATACGGCATAAGATTATTCGGTATGCCCTGCGGAGCTTCCCCGATCATACCCGATTCGTGTGCGCCGATAGGATTAAAGTATCGCAAGAGTATTACGGAAAGTTTCTTATCTGCTTTGGCAGCATCTTCAAATATCTGCTCCATCATAGATTTTGTCCAGCCGTAGGGATTCGTACAAGCCCCACGCTTCATTGTTTCCAGATATGGAACAGGATTTGCTTCCCCATAGACTGTTGCACTGGATGAAAATATGATGTTTTTCACACCGTATTCCTGCATTGTTTCCAAAAGGGAAAGCGTAGTATCAATGTTGTTTCGATAGTACATGATCGGCTTTTCAACCGATTCCCCGACAGCTTTCAGCCCCGCAAAATGGATGACAGCATCAATCTTATTACCGCTGAATATCTCGGAAAGTGCCTTTTTGTCCCGAACATCGGCTTGATACAGCTTTACAGATTTGCTTGTGAGCAACTCGACACGCCTGATAGCTTCGGACGAACTGTTTGAGTAGTTATCAGCTACAATTACTTCATAGCCTGTGTTTAGTAATTCAACGGCAGTATGTGATCCTATGTATCCTGCACCGCCAGCTAATAGTATTTTCGGCATTCACAGATTCCTTTCACATTATAATTGCTGTGATTTCTGACATTACATCATGTAAAGCAAATATGTATTAAGCATAATGGTTTACTCGACTGTTACACTCTTTGCCAAATTTCTCGGCTTGTCAACATCAAAGCCTTTACCGACAGAAACGTAATAGCTCATAAGCTGCAAGGGAATTACGGATAAACTCCCTGCAAACAGGGGATCAATTTTGGGAACAAATATTACAAAGTCGGCTGTATCTTCCATAGCATAGTTGCCGTATGTAGTCACGCCAACAAGATTTGCTCCACGGCTCTTGACCTCGACCATATTGCTAACGGTCTTTTCGTAAAGCTCCGGCTGCGTAACAACGCTTATAACCACAGTCCCATCTTCGATCAGGCTGATAGGCCCGTGTTTCAATTCGCCTGCGGCATACGCTTCGGAATGGATATAGCTGATTTCTTTCATTTTTAGGCTGCCTTCAAGGCTAATTGCATAGTCGATACCTCTGCCTATGAAGAAAGCATCCTTGATACCGACAAGTTTTGAAGAAAACCACTGTATGCGCTCCTTATCGGAGAGTATCTTTTCAATCTTTGCGGGGATAGAATTGATCTCGCTTATAAGCTGCGCATATCTTTCATCAGTTATTTCGGCTCTCGCCTTTGCAAACTGCAATGCAAGCAGATAACCTGCGATGAGTTGTGTACTGTAAGCCTTAGTTGTAGCAACCGAAATTTCCGGTCCTGCAAGGGTATAGAATACACTTTCAGCTTCTCTCGCAATAGATGAGCCGACAACATTTACGATACCGAGAGTTCTTACCCCCTGTTTCTTTGCAGAACGGAGGGCTGCAAGGCTGTCCGCAGTTTCTCCCGACTGGCTGATGATAATCACAAGGCTATTATCCTGCAAACTCATTTTTCTGTATCGGAACTCGCTTGCAAGCTCAACTCTCACGGAAAGTGATGTAAGCTCCTCTATCACATACTGCACAGCCATACCGACATGATAAGCCGAACCGCAGGCTACTATGTATACCTGACGAATACTGCGCATCACATCATCGGATAGATCAACGCTTTCAAAACTGATCTGTCCGTTTTGGACAACAGAATTGATCGTATCAAGGATAACCTTTGGCTGTTCATGTATCTCTTTCAGCATGAAATGCTCATAGCCGCCTTTTTCGGCAGCTTCGGCATCCCATTTGATCTCTGTAAGAGGCTTTGATATTTCCTCACGGTCAATATTATAGAATGTGACCTTGCCTTTCTCAAGGCGGGCGATCTCATGATTGCCGATGTAATAAACATTTCGGGTGTATTTGAGTATTGCAGGAACGTCCGAAGCAACATAGGTTTCACCGTTTGCAATGCCAATAATCATAGGACTGTCCTTGCGGGCAGTATAAATCTCATCGGGATAGTCCTTGAACATCACACAAAGAGCGTATGAGCCGCGGATACGGAGCATTGCCCTTACGATACAGTCCACCGGACCTTCGTTATATTTCTTATAATAGTAGTCTATCAGCTTGACAGCGACCTCTGTATCTGTTTGAGATTTGAATGTATATCCCTGCTTGGAGAGTTTTTCTTTAAGTTCCTGATAATTCTCAATAATACCGTTATGAACAGCGATTACATTTTCGTCATCAGAGCTGTGTGGGTGAGCGTTCAGAGCAGAGGGTTCTCCATGTGTAGCCCAGCGAGTATGCCCGATACCGCAGCAACCTCTGACAGCATTACCCCAATCGGTCATTTCACCGAGGACTTTCAGCTTGCCCTTTTCTTTGATAATCTCTGTATTGCTCTTACCGTCACGGATGGCAATACCGGCAGAGTCATATCCTCTATATTCCAATTTTGCAAGACCGTCCAATAAAACAGGGGCAGCTTGATGATTGCCTGTGAAGCCTACGATTCCGCACATTACGTTATTAGTCCTTTCTTAACATTATTCTCCACTATCGAGTATATCTGCTATTCTCTTACAAGCAAAGCCATCTCCATACGGATTGCTTGCCATTGACATTTTTTCATATTCAGACTTATCAGATAGAAGTCTTGAAAATTCCTGATATATAGTTTCTTCATCAGTACCAACAAGTTTGAGAGTTCCAGCCTTTAGTCCTTCCGGTCTCTCAGTTGTGTCTCTCATAACGAGAACGGGTTTTCCGAGAGAGGGAGCTTCCTCTTGTATACCACCGCTGTCGGTTAGTATCAAATAGCTTTGATTCAAAAAATTATGGAAATCAAGAACATCTAAAGGTTCAATTATCCTTATTCTGTCACACCCTCTTAGTTCCTCGTCTGCTGCTTGTCTTACAACAGGATTCATGTGAATAGGATATAAAGCCTTAATATCTTTATGCTCGTCCATAACACGACGGATAGCCCTAAACATATTATGCATAGGCTGACCGAGATTTTCACGTCTATGTGCGGTAATCATTATTAGTCTACTGCCTTTCGCCCATTCAAGCTGAGGGTGTGTATAATCAGCTCTAACTGTAGTTTTCAGTGCATCAATCGCTGTATTTCCCGTAACAAATATAGTGTCCTCAGCTTTTCCTTCCTTTATTAAGTTTGATTTGGATAGTTCAGTAGGTGCAAAGTTATACTTTGAAATAATAGATACTGCCTGTCGATTAAATTCTTCAGGATATGGACTATAGATATTATATGTACGAAGTCCAGCTTCTACATGACCAACAGGTATCTGTAAATAGAAACAAGCAAGAGCAGTGACGAAAGTTGTTGAGGTATCTCCGTGAACAAGAACAACATTAGGTTTCTCACGTTCTAAAACCTCACGAATTTTATTAAGTATGCTGGTAGTAATGTCAAATAATGTCTGCTTATCTTTCATGATAGAAAAATCGTAATCTGGAACTACCTTGAATGCTTTAAGTACCTGATCCAACATTTGACGATGCTGCCCTGTTACGCACACTATAGTTTTTATATTTTTTCTTGATTTTAGTTCATTTACAAGAGGACACATTTTTATTGCCTCTGGACGTGTGCCAAAAACCACCATTATTTTCTTCACTTGCGTTCTCTCCTTATAAAACTTCAAATTAGTTACTGACTACCGATTTATTTGCATTTTTAAAGTTTTTTCATTGCTTGATGATGTCGATTTAACATATTCCCAATAATGTTTTCTAATTGTGCTAAAACAAATGCCAAAATACCTATAATTGCAAGTATAACTACAATATTCAACGATGTAATAGTAGTTAATTTCATTAAGCTGAAAGGCCCCAGAATAATAAGGTGATGAACCAGATATACCTCATAGCTGAGTTTATCTGTTATTTCTAAAAATTTCTTTAATTTCGTAAAGTTAATTTGATTAAAGAACCTATACAATAACAGAAAAATGCACATACCAAGTGTAACATGATTGTAATCGCAAAAATAGATATATCCTGGAAACGTCCTATCTAAAACGTAAGAAAAGTAAATTTGCAATGAGTTTCCACAACCAGCAACAATCACCGAAATAATATCAATATAGTGCTGTTTAATATAGTTCTTTTCTTTGTTAATGCCAAGAGCATAACCTATTACATAACAACTAATCCATGCCGGATTATAGAATCTCGCAAAGCCACCATAAAATAAAGATACGATCATCACGCTGATAACAGCATATATAAAAAGGCTCTTTCCACTTGCAATATATTTATCCCTATATCTCTCTAATAGTGGCGTAATTACATAACACATTAGAATTGTAGGAACAAACCATAAATGACCAGCCCCTTGTAGGGTTGTATTAAGTAATAGACCTCTCAAAAAAGCACCGAAGGTAAACATATTTCGAGCAAACATGAATTGGAATGTTCCATAAAGGATAAATACGATGTAATAAGGGAGCAAAATTTTCTTAAACCTTTTTGCATAAAAACTGGGTATATCTCCTATACATCTTTGTCCGTATAAGTAACCCGAAATACAAAGAAAAATCTGAACTCCAACATTAAACCACCATGCTAATTCTAAGTTTAAATATTGCATTATATGACAACATATAATAAAGATCATTGCCAAAAAGCGAATAGCACTTATTGTGTAGTCTGCACAAGCAAATGGACTTTTGCTCTGCCCCCCCCTGCAAGTTGCACAATTTTTTGTTGGCATAATTTCAAACTACCTTTCTTTCTTCATTTTTCTTTTTATCATCAGCAGTATTTTGATAAAATATTGTCTTTGACTAAAACCAATCAAAATACAGATTGGAATTTGCATATAAAATTGCTTAAAGCAAAGGCTAATTGCGCATTGAACCAGAAGCAGAATAAAACCGATATATTGTTTGATCCAATCCGCTTTTATACGGATTATCTTTTGCATCTGTAGTGTTCTGATTATCCATATAGCAATATAACCAATCATAGTAGCAATCGAAGCACCCAATGCTCCAACAAAGGGTATAAGGGCGAAATTACATATTGTATTAACAACAGCACCCAAAACAGTTGTTATTGAAACTTGTTTTGTCTGTTTAACAGCAGTAAATATACACCCTTCAAATAAAGCTATGCCGTTAAATACTGTACCTACCAATAGTGGCGGAACATATTGCCATGCTGAAAAGAAATCATTGGCATACAGAATCTTGGCAATGAATATATTTAATACCATTATAGCCGAACACCCAACAATAGAAATGCAGCTATAGGTCATATACACATTACCGATAAAACCGTCCGAATCGTCCTCATCAAATTCTGTGATTGCTGAAATCGACCACGCACTGTAAAATACGCTTTGAATTGTAGATAGTATTGTGGGGATTTTATAAGCAACGGCATAGATACCATTAACCGCAGCTCCACAAAAGAAAGCGAGGATATAGCGATCACTTGCATTGTTAAGCCACCAAGCCACAGAATTAGCAACTAATGGTAAACTGTATAAACTCATGGCCTTAAAAAGACCATTTGGTACTTGAACTGAACCGGATTTTAACAAATCACTTCCTAAAACCATTATTATAATCGCAATGGTTGTTCCAGAAATATTGGCTATCAGATACCCTAATACGCCCAGCTTCACGAAAAGAAGCAATAAAACATTCAGTGAACAGGTTAAAAGCGTATTAAGTATTCCGCATACTACGAGTAGCTTTATCTTGTTTACCGCTTTCAAATACATGGAAAGAATATTATTGAAAGCATTAGCAATAAACAGTAGGTATAAGTATACGGAATACATTGCACTTAAATGGAAAAATGGCATATTATAAACAATAAGTAAGCCTATACCGAGAATAAAAGCTGCAATTCCCGCAACTTTTATTCCAACCTTAGCAGCTTGTAATGGCTCATATTCTTTGTCAAGACAGAATCGCAAAACAGCATCTTGAATATTTAATGTCATTATAGGCACAAGCAACTGAACAGTTGTTGTAACCAAATCAAGGTTACCATAGTCCGAGGTGCTTAACACATAGGTATATAACGGCACTAACAAAAATGAGATGATTTTTGTTCCAAAATTACTTATAGTGAAAAGCAGGGTGTTAATGGATAAATCTTTTGCTTTTTTTGATTTACTCATTTCTTTATATCCTTCAATAAGTGATATGCTTTGGAAGCTGCTTTTCGCATTCGTTTTCTCCTTTCAAACGGAAGAATATATTTTTTCATAATGTCCTCCATTTTTGTATTGGGATCAGCCAATGCCCTTATATATGAATGCCAGAACACAGGCTCACGTCCATTTGTCATTTGCTGGATAGATGTGTAATCCTGAATATCCTGTTTATGGATTTCAGCGATGCCTGAACCTATCAGCATATCAACAACTTCTTTTCCCTTATCAGTTAATACAACAATCTCACTTACACCTGTTTTATCAGATTTGAATTTGTTGCCCCAATAATCTCCAAGTCGCAGATCGGCAGCACTCTTATCACGCCACGGGCATTCATAGCAATTATGAGAGTAACATAAGCATTGTTCAAAGGACAGGAAAAATGGATCTTTATTCTGATGCATAGTTTGAGTTCTTTTGCTATCAGAAACCGTTATATAACGTGAACTCCATCCATATTTCTTATCTCTAAATATCACAGATAGTCTGTCTGTTTTGAAACCATGCTCTCGTAAATAGAAAAGATATTTGCTATAAAGATGATAACTTGGAACGCCATGACAAATCAAGTCAACAAAAATGATATTCTCCCTATCTTTTAATAAAGAGCGCATTCCCGCTATCTGACAGGGTGTTCCGAAGATAACTGTCGGAGCATCACCCTTATAAAGCTGTTGTGTTATGACGGCGAAGTTGCTTTGCATATACTTACTGCCTTGTAGTTTACCTAATTCTTCCGTATGTTTTGACTCTATAAGAATATGCTTTGCTGTTTGAGAGTCAACATCAAATGTACAGCCGGCAACGGAATATCCTTTTTTGCAAAGCATTTCAGAAATATGATGTGCAGCTCCACCGCTTGATGATCTCAAAAGCACATCAGCAGAATTGCTTTTGAAAGAATAAAGCACAGATTTTGCAATTTCTTGATCGTTTCGATCTATCATATATGGACAAACCTTCGTGCATTTGCCACATGAGACACACTTATCATTATCAACAAAAGCCGAATAAAAACCGTCTTTATCCATTTTTATCTGTACTGCGTTACAAGGGCATACAGTCTTACAAGCTCCACAGCCACAGCACATAGAATTATTACGATGAATATTATTCTTTTGAATTTTAGGTTTTGAAGAAGTAGCGGCAGCAAGGGCATTGCTGAGATATGAAATTGATTCATCTGCCAATGCTTTCCTCTTTTTCTCAACCAAATCATAATTGATTGTATCATCAAGCATTTTCAATGATGTGCCATTAAGATAAAGTCTATTCCTAAGTTGTAATTTATCCAAAAGATTATATATTCTTGAATTCTGATTCAGCTTATCATTTGCCTTAAATCGTTCAAATACTGTAAAAGGCTTATGAAAATTAACGGAGAATGCAAGACCGTGGAAAGAGTCAGTGCAGACATACGAAGCATTTTGCAAATATGCGAGAAATTCTGCTGGACCGACTGCATCTTTTATATACCCCTGTCTTTTCAAGTCTTTTTTGAAAACGGGGATAATCTTAACTGCAAGGTTCAGTACATCAGCAATTTTATAAATCACTTTCCATTGCGATTCATTTTTTCCGAGCATATATACCAGTAAGTAAGGCTTCTGATTTCTAATGGTGACATTTTTGTAGAATGGTTGCCATTGTTCAGCATTAAGGAGCAATGTAGGATCAAGAACTGTTTGGACATTTCGTCCGCTAAGCTCGGAAATTATTTTTGAACCGCTTTCTTCTCTTGTCGATAGAAACCGTATTTTTTTTGTAAGATGCTTAATCTGTGATCTTATATACTTATCTTCAATAGTTGGTAACCCAACGCTTGGAGCATAAGCAATTTTTTTATTATCATCAAATACAAAATCAAGAAAGAAATGAGAATCAAAGCAGGACGGTGCCCAAATTTGATCGCTTCCGCAGACAAAAGCATCGAACTGATTGTTTAATCTTTGTAAATCATATAATGTATAACATGGAGAGGAAAAAAATAAATGTGCATCATAAAATGAAGAAAAACTAATCTCTTTTAAATAAGAATCAAACAGACATGAATTCATCTTAGTGTGTACTTTAGTGAGCATTCCAACAATATTTATATTTGACAGATAAGAAACAGGTGCTTTTTTTTCATAATACTTTATTACAGTGGGACTATAATTCAATTCTTGTATTTTTTTTATTAGCGCCGTAACTTGCAATGCTGTACCATAATTATGCGATTTAAACCATGTTATAATCCCTATTCGTTTCATATTTATTATTCTCTTTCTTTTTTCCATTTGAAAAATTCTTGAAATAATGCACCCATACCCCTATGCTTTGTAACTGAAATTGTCTTTGCTAACAGAATACTTAAACTTTTAGGCAAATGCCTTGCAAACTTTTTTTGAATGGAATACTGATATTTCTTTTCAGGACTTAACCATGAACCATCAAAATGATGAATTACTATGGTATTAGGAGTTATGTGCAATTCACCTGTAAT
Source organism: Oscillospiraceae bacterium (assembly GCA_030533325.1). Lineage (GTDB taxonomy): Bacteria > Bacillota > Clostridia > Oscillospirales > Ruminococcaceae > HUN007. The sequence continues at coordinate 10,509 of JAUNJJ010000005.1, read as the reverse complement.
ATTGTTTTTAGGGCACAGATAATCACTTGGCAGAAATGTGAATCCATTAACGGTTTGCTGTTTATTATTGGCAACAAAACCATATTTACTGCAAGCATTTGTAATTCTAACGACATTTGTTGTTAAGTCTAAGCTTCCATCTTTTTGCTTAAAATGAATCGTATCATATTCATGCAATAATTCAACAAACATTTTTTGCCCTTTACATGAAGCCATTAGCCCTGTTGGTATTTGCGAGTTGCTTTCAAATCCTGAAACGGCCTCGAAATTCAGTAAGGAGTCAAGCGGCTTTAGAACCTCAACATCAGTATCCATATAAATACCGCCATAGTTTACAAGAGCATATAGTCTTGCGACATCCGATATAAAAGCCCACTTTTTTGCTTCATATGCTTCTTCTACATATGAGTTACAATGAATGTCAAAATTATCTTCGTTCCACTCAATTATTTCGTAATCGGGGCAATACTTTTTCCAACTTGCTATACATTTCTGAGCTAAATCAGGAAGTGGATTACGTCCGAACCAACAATAATGAATTTTTTTAGGTATCATATAACACACCTACTCCATCTTTCATCAGTAATTATCATTCGTTAACCATTTAACATTAAGAACAAAGCCCTTACTGTTAGAATTTATAATATTTTTTCTGAATTTTCAATATAGCTGTAATTTAGTTTTTTTATGAGAAAATCCCAATTTGGCTTTCTGTCGCTAATATTATGCGCATCACTGCCAAACAGGTAGGGATAGCCCTCTTTTATCAGGCTCTTGACAAAACGCTTTTCCTTGAAATTTCCGAACGCTTCATTATTGATTTGGAATATGGCATCGAGCTTCAGCACTTCCTCATACTCTGCTTTGCTGTAATATTCAAGGTAGCGATGAATATGCGCAATAATTGGAGTGAGATGATGCTCATAGGACAAATCTGTAATCTCATCAAGATACCAATGCTGAAAACCTGCATATGGTAGTTCAAGCAATATGTAATTTGTATCAGCTATACGGAGCTTGTCAATATCGGGAAGTTTACTGATACCGTGTTCGATAGCGATCTCTGCACCGAGCAAAATATCTGCATTTTTTGGCTCTGCCTGAATGATTTTTTTATAGGCATTCTGGCGCTTTTCAAGATAGTGTTTGACGTTGTTATGCTCACGATGAGCGTAGAAGTGCGGAGTAGCTATAATTCGCTCCACACCCTGCGACCTCATCAGCTTTATCATTTCAAGGGACATTTCCAAGCTGCTTGAACCATCGTCAATTTGTGGAAGTATGTGACAATGGTGCTCAGTCAGCATTTTTGTCCTCCTTTTCTTCTCCGTCAGGATTCTGACCGTAACCGTAGCCATATCCATAACCACCATAGCCGTACTTCTTGTACTTATATTTATAATTGTAGTAGTTAGCACTGTGATTATGGTGAACATCATTCATAACAAAACCGAGCATATTAACCTTTGCCAGTTCGATTTGTTTCATACAATTAGCCAAATCCTCATATGTTGTCATGGCGTAGCGGATTACAAGCATGATACCGCTGATAGAATTCTTCATAACCATAGCATCGCTCACAACATTTACAGGCGGAGTATCTATGATAACATATTCATAGCTTGATGAAAACTGCTCAAGGAGCTTATTGAAGCTCTCCGAAGCAAGAAGTTCTGACGGATTAGGCGGAAGCGGCCCCGACGGAAGCAGATCGAGATTTTTGATAACATTGCTCTTAACTGATTTTGACACAGAGGACTTCTTAATGATAAGAGTAGATAATCCCTCATCATTTTTTACCTGAAAAGTCCTATGCTGAACAGGCTTACGCATATCAGCATCTATAAGCAGAACTGAACTGCCAGTCTGCGCAAGAGCTATCGCAAGGTTAGCCGCAGATGTGGATTTACCTTCGCCTGGATTTGGACTTGATACTGCAATGATCTTCTTTTCTGAATCAGCCGCAGTAAAGAGAATATTTGCTCTGATCGTCTTATAGCTCTCTACTATATTGAATGGAACGTCTTTATCGGTAAGCAAGCCTCTCGGCTCAGTTCTGTGCTTACCCTTCTTTTTCTTCTTTCCTTCACCGAACTGCTGTATTTCACCGATGATAGCCCTATCATACTTCTTGGCGATTTTCTCGGACTCTTTGATTGTATTATCGAAATAATCAATCCCAAGAATAATCATGACAATGATAAAGAATGATGCTGCCATGCCAATTATTGCACTTCTTGTGTTATTGGGTGCAACAGGTGTTTTATAAATTTTAGCCTTTCCTATCGTATTGATAGAGCCAACTCCTACTGCTTCTTCAACATATTTTGGTGCAACCTGAGTAATATCATTACATATATCCGCAGCAAGATTCGGATTTAATGTGGTAGCTGTAATTGTAACAGCCGAAGTATCAGTTACAGAGCTAATTGAAAGACAACTTCTCAATGAGGAAGAAGATATGTTCCCGTTTTCATCAAAATTAAAAACTCTGCGTAAATCTTCTTCATCGTATTGTTCTAAAAGCAATGTGCTTACAGCATTCATTACTTCATCGTCCTTAAGCACTTCCATGTAGGTATTAACAAGTTGTTTGGAATTGCTGATATTATTTTGATTATTATTGTTTTCAGATATACCTGTATAACTCTGTACATACATCGTAATGTGCGATGAGTATTTCACAGGAAGAACAAACTTTGAAATACTGAATGCAGCGACTCCTCCGCATATAGTGATTATTATAATAAGTATTAAATGCTGATAAATTAGGTTTATCCATTTAATAATTCTATACTGACTGTCCAATTTTCAGACCTTCCTTTCAAATTTTGTTTTCTCTGGATATTCAATCATACTATTTAGTTGTTTCGTGCTGTTACTATTACACATCTTAAAACACAGCCAAAAGAAAACTCCATACTTAGCGAATTCCAAAACGTTATCAACAAATAATAGTCCAATAAAGAACCATACGATCATCAAGCTGAAAACAGATTTACTTTTTCTGATAATTGAGCCAAAGAAAGTGAACATAACTAATAATCCAATATACCCAAATTCACCTTGTATAGAAATGATTTGAGACATAGAATTTGATGACATTCCTTCATCCACATTATTAGAATAGAGTATAAATCTTTCTGTATATTGGCTCATACTAACAGGGAAAAATGATTTATATGAATCTATATATGTTCCTGTACAGGTTAACGCAGCTCTTGATGAATATTGTCCAGCACCACACCCAAATATGCTTCGCAAAGCACCAAATTCATTAGGTAATGAAATAAACACATCATTATATGCATTCATTTTTTTTATTCGTTTTGTAAAATAATCATGGTCAAACAGCTTTGGAATCTCATTTAGTATCCAATCAGGTGATGCAAATATAAACACAATCATTCCAATCGCAACAAGGGATATTAGGGCAATTTTACTTGATGTTTTGAGTTTACTACTAAGTATTGAACAGCCAATTACACTTATAAAAAGTATAAGCGTGTAAGTTACAGACGTGGTTGATAAAGCTACAAATAACGAAATAATGCTAAATAACAAGCTGTTCTTGTTTTTTTGATTGCTAAAATCAAACAAAAGAATAGTAGAACAGCAAATAGAAACAAACATTAACACACTTCCCTGGTATACTCCAAAAGTACCAGTTACCCAATCCAAATCGTTTGCCGCACGAACTATACTTAAGTGTGTTATTGCATAGGTTATTATGCTGATTAACTGAGAAGCAATAATAAAATACAAATCAACAATAATATAATTGTAAATATTTCTATTCAAGTCAAATCTTTTGAAATATATATATATAATAAAAAATGGAAGTGTATATATAAGATAGAATAATAAGTTGATAGGATAAACAAGATTCACAATAGCATTCCAAATTGCAAGTATTATTATAGCTGCAATCATATGGTCTTTTTCATCATGTGATTTAATTGTAAATGAAAAACTCAGTAATGACAATAAAATTACAATATAATTATCCGGTATGATTGTCGATATTATTAGTATGTCAATAAACGCCTCGTCAATTTTAGTGGAATCTTCTCGTTTTAACAATCTACCAGCCAATGATAAAAAAAACAAAAAGAAACCAACATATAATATGATTTTGTTTTGTAAAGCGCCATATATGGCAGAAAGAAATAAAAATGCAATCCATTTATATCGGGATTCATTCATTAGCAACACTCCATTTCAAAAGAGAATACTTCTGATATTATCTAACGTTTAAGCTATTTCTTTCTCCAAACCATCTTATCAACAATGCCCGTATAACTCTGAATGATCTTCACAACCTTAGAGGACACATTCTCCTCAATATAATCAGGAACAGGGATACCATAATCTCCGTTTTTATTCATTTCGACAGCAGTATCGACTGCCTGTAAGAGTGACTTTTCATCAATGCCCGCAAGCACAAAGCAAGCCTTGTCAAGAGCTTCTGGTCGTTCTGTCGAGGTACGAATGCAGATAGCAGGGAATGGGTGTCCCACACTGGTGAAAAAGCTGCTTTCTTCGGGAAGTGTACCGCTGTCGGAAACAACGGCAAAAGCGTTCATCTGCAAGCAGTTGTAGTCATGGAAACCAAGCGGCTCATGCTGAATAACTCTGCTGTCGAGCTGAAAACCACTTGCTTCAAGGCGTTTCTTAGAGCGAGGGTGACAGCTATACAGGATAGGCATATCGTACTTCTCAGCCATTTTATTGATAGCTGTGAAAAGGCTCATAAAGTTCTTTTCTGTGTCGATATTTTCCTCACGGTGAGCTGAGAGCAGAATGTACTTGCCTTTTTCAAGACCGAGCCGTGCATGAATATCGCTTGCTTCGATCTCGGCAAGGTTCTGATGAAGCACCTCAGCCATAGGGCTGCCCGTCACATAGGTACGTTCCTTCGGCAGACCGCACTCCGCAAGATAACGCCTTGCGTGTTCGCTGTATGCGAGGTTGACATCGCTGATAATATCAACGATACGGCGATTTGTTTCTTCGGGCAGACACTCGTCTTTACAGCGGTTTCCCGCTTCCATGTGAAAAATCGGGATATGCAGTCGCTTTGCAGCGATAGCTGACAGGCACGAATTAGTGTCACCGAGGATAAGCATCGCATCGGGCTTTATCTGGCTCATCAGCTTGTAGGAGCAGTTGATAATGTTTCCGACCGTTGCGCCGAGGTCATCACCGACAGCGTCCATGTATACTTCAGGAGCAGCGAGCTTCAAATCCTTGAAGAAAACGCCATTGAGGTTGTAATCGTAATTCTGTCCTGTATGGGCAAGTATGCAGTCAAAATACTGTCTGCACTTATTGATGACTGCCGCAAGTCTGATGATCTCAGGGCGAGTGCCGACAATTATCAGCAGCTTGAGCTTGCCGGTGTTCTGCCATTTTATATCCGAATAGTCTGTTTTTATCTCCATTATTTCACTACCTCAAAGAAAGTATCAGGGTGCTGCGGATCAAACTGCTCATTTGCCCACATCACGGTCACAAGATTTTCCGTATCGCTGAGATTGATGATATTATGCGTATAACCTGGGAGCATATGAACCGCCTGAATTTTATCACCTGATACCTCAAACTCAATAACTTCATCAGTACCGATCTTGCGCTCTTGGATAAGTCCATGACCTGCTACCACAATGAAGAACTCCCACTTTGTGTTATGCCAATGCTGTCCCTTAGTGATGTTTGGCTTGCTGATATTTACGCTGAATTGACCGCAGTTTGCAGTTTTCAGCAGTTCGGTAAAGCTGCCCCTGTCATCGCAATTCATTTTGAGGTCGAAAATCGTTTTCTCCTTCGGGAGATAGCTCAGATATGTTGAGTAGAGCTTTTTAGCAAAGCTGTTATGGGGAATTTCTGGCATAATAAGAGTATCAGGCTGCGCCTTGAAAGTTTCAAGCAAGTCAACAATCTCACCGAGTATTACTTTATGCGTAGTCGGTACATAGCAGAATATGCCGTTCTCATCAGGAACTACAGTTAAGCCTTCATAATCGCATCGGTTCGGCTTGTCCTCTAAGCAGTTAAGCATTTCCTCAACCAGATCATCAATGTAGAGCAGTTCAAGCTGTGTGCTGCGGTCGTTGACCTGAATGGGCAGATTGTTGGCGATATTATTGCAGAAAGTCGCAACAGCGCTATTGTAATTAGGTCTGCACCACTTTCCAAACAAATTCGGAAAACGGTACACATAAACTATTGCGCCTGTTTCCTTTGCGTAGTCGAAGAAAAGATTTTCTCCTGCGAGTTTGCTTCTGCCATACTCGCCGTCATAGCGCCCGATAAGCGTAGCCTGCAATGACGAGGACAGCATAACGGGACAATTATTATTGTGCTTTTTGAGAAAATCGAGCAGCTCGCTTGCAAAGCCGAAATTGCCTGCCATGAACTCGCTGTTATCCTTCGGACGGTTCACGCCTGCAAGATTGAATACGAAATCAGCCTGAGCACAGTATTCATCAAGGAGAGACTTTTCCGTATCAATATCAAATTCAAAAATCTTCTCGATCTGAATATTCGGACGAGTCTTATTCTTGCCGTCACGGATATTTTTGAGGTTTTCGACAAGGTTTCTGCCGGCAAAGCCCTTTGCTCCTGTTACAAGTATCTTCATTTCTTTTCCCAGCCTTTCAGCGCATCCTGCACATAGTCGGTAGTGAGAATTTTCTTTACAGTTCCCTCAACATCGAGCATCGTGGTGTTGCTGCTTGTGTAGGCTTCATCTGCCTGTGTCTGGACTTGTCCCTTGATAAAGAATTTATCGTAATTGAGATCACGGTTGTCCGCAGCCACACGGAAATACTTGCCCATATCCTCGCTTCTAAGACGTTCCTCACGAGTCATAAGCGTTTCATAGAGCTTTTCACCGTGACGAGTACCAATGATATTCGTACCCGTATCACCGAACAAGCTCTGAACTGCCTTTGCAAGATCACCGATAGTCGAAGCATCAGCCTTTTGAATGAACAGGTCACCTGGATTTGCGTGTTCAAAAGCGAATGTAACGAGGTCAACCGCTTCGTCAAGGTTCATAAGAAAGCGTGTCATATCGGGATTTGTAATTGTGATAGGCTCACCAGACTTGATCTGGTCGATAAAAAGTGGGATAACAGAGCCACGGCTACACATTACATTGCCGTATCGAGTGCAGCAAATGACGGTATCTCCACGCTCGGCAGCTACACGGGCGTTAGCGTATATAACGTGTTCCATCATTGCCTTGCTGATGCCCATTGCGTTGATCGGGTATGCAGCCTTATCAGTCGAAAGGCAGACTACTCGCTTTACTCCTGCTTCAACAGCAGCATGAAGCACGTTATCAGTACCCTCGACATTGGTCTTGACCGCCTGCATAGGGAAGAACTCGCAGCTCGGAACCTGCTTCAAAGCGGCAGCATGAAATATGTAATCAACGCCCTGAATCGCATCACGAACGGACTGTATGTCACGGACATCGCCAATGTAGAACTTCACCTTTGAAGCGTGTTCGGGGTGTTTCTGCTGCAAGCTGTGGCGCATATCGTCCTGCTTCTTTTCATCACGGCTGAATATTCTGATCTGACCAATATCTGAGGTCAGAAATCTTTTCAGGACAGTACTGCCGAATGAGCCGGTACCGCCTGTTATCATTAAAGTCTTATTACTAAATGCTGACATATCCTCACCCTTATTGAATCCTTTATTTTTTTGTTATCACATACCATAAGAATTTTGTGTTGGTTATTGCATACCGCTTGAATAAGCGTTTAGGCTCTTGGAGCAATCTATATAGCCATTCAAGACTTAAATTCTGCATCCATTTCGGTGCTTCGGGTACAATACCAGCGAGAACATTGAAAGCACCGCCAACTCCGACCATAACTCCATTGATCCTATTTTTCATACGATAGCAAAAGCATTCTTGTCTCGGCGCGCCCAAAGCTACCCATACAAAGTCAGGCTTTGTAGAATTGATTCGTTTCGCCAAATCAGTTTCTTCCTCTGCGCTCATATCCCTAAATACCGATGCTTCATACCCTGAAATGGACAGATAGGGATAATCACGTTTCAATACTTGTATCAGTTTCTCAAGATTTTCTTTGGTATTACCATAGAAGAAATGGCGAAGATTTCTTTTTTTCGATTCTACAAATATCTCTCGCATTAAATCTGGTCCTGTTACTCTTTCCATATTTGGAAAACTCTTTTTTCCGATTATAGATAAGGGCTTTCCGTCAGGGAGTGACATGAATGATTCGGACTGTACCTTATGATACTGCGGATCATCATGAGCAGTTACTGTAGTATGAACATTTGAAACGCATATATAGTTTCCCTTAACAGCTTCAATATTTTCAAAGATATTGTCTATGCAATCATTCATATTGACTGCTGAAATAGGTACTCCGATTATATTCACCCTTTTACTATTCATACTCGCTTATCACCTTTTCATATATCCGCTTTAACTCCTTGTAATTTGCTTCTGGAGTAAAGTCATTTTTATACGCTTTTCTTGCGTTACTACTAAGATCATCAAATGCTTCACCGATTTTAGCGACAGCATTTTGAAAATCATTATTATTACCTAAGCCGAAAACAATTCCTGCATTAGCTTTTTTTACAATATCTGCCCCATTTCCAATATCGGAACAAATCACAGGAGTCCCAAACGAGAATGATTCTATCAATGTCATTGGGAATCCCTCATATAGCTCGCTTGGAAATACCAGAGCTTTTGCTCTTTTCAAATAATCAAATATTTCAGATTGTTGCCTAAACCCCATATAATGAATATGAGGATTATGCTTCTGAGCTTGTATTACTGTATCCTTATATTCACCATCACCGAATATATATAAATCCTTTTGAATATCATTCCATGCATCCATTAAAAAAGGAATTCCCTTGTAGCCGTCCAAACGTCCAACAAAAATGAAACTATCATCTCTTTCAAAAACGCCCGATGAATCATTGATGTATTCAAAATTCGGCTTTATAAATTCCTTTTCACACTTGCTTCCTAACAGGCTTTTGAATTTTGTTCTGTTAAACTCTGTAAGAAATATGTAACGCAGCTTTTTATATGTTCCCAATATTCTGTGGATTTTAAGCATATTAGCAGCCACAATCGTTTGGAGCTTAGAGTTACGATAGCAGCCTTTCTTAATACTGCAGCCGAGTCCTTTTTGAATGCAATCTTCACATACTGTTCCATCAGAAAAGAAAATGCCATTCGGACACATAAACCTAAAATTATGTATTGTTTGAATAACAGGAACATTACAACTCCATGCCGCATAATAAACTGACGGGCTTATCAATGGAAATGTGTTATGACAATGGACAATATCTATCTTCTCTTTTTTTATTATTCTTTTTACGTCACGATAAGTTTTCAAGGAGAAAACTGTCGAAAACGGCAACAATAGCTTTTTGATTACTGAATGTTTTAATTCTGCATTGTCACGAGTGTACTCTACAAGATGATGCTCATTTTCTATAAGCAATCGTTTTTCATTCTCGAAAACGGTATGCTCTCCACCTCCGATTTGATAGAAATTATGGACCATCAGCACTCGTTCTTTTCTTTCTTTCAATTATTATCCACCCTTATATTTTTCAACCATTCTTACCTGAAAGCACATGAATTATCGTCTTAAACACGATTTTTACATCAGTACCGATAGAACATTCTCTTATATATTTTCTGTCAAGTTCGATCTGTTCTTCCTTTGACAGACTGTTTTTACCGCCGATCTGCCAATAGCAGGATAGCCCTGGCTTAACAAGTAATCTGTCGGAAGGCAGTTCAGCTTGTTCTTCCGGAATGAATGGTCTTGGCCCGATAATTGACATATCGGATTTTAGTATATTGAAAAGCTGCAGCAGCTCGTCAATCGAAAATTTGCGGAGAAAAACACCGATCTTTGTTACTCGGGGATCTTTGGTCATCATAAAGTTTGCACCCTGATCCTCGTTCTGTGATAATAATTCATCTCTTTGCGCGTGGGAATTCACGCGCATCGTGCGGAATTTGTAGATTCGGAATACCCGCCCATTCAATCCGACTCTATCCTGAACATAGAACGGATTGTGACGATCTTCCAAGAATATCAAAATCGAAACAATGATCAAAAATGGGGATAGTAAAACCAAAGCAAGCAATGAGAAGAAAACATCGCCTATACGCTTGATGATACTATACCAAAACTTTCTATTATGGACAGACGTATGATTTAATGAAGCATTGGTGTCAAGACTAATTTCCGGTCTGGTCTCTAATACTGTCATTTTTTCCATAGGAATCCCCCTATCTTCATATGGCAAGCAATAAAAATCACGTTTGAGCATATAATATAAGTGACAACCGTTATCAGGATACGAAATTGCCTATATCACGGTTGCCGTGGTATAATCATAAGTATTAGTGCTGCGTTTTCTTGAAATTAGAAATTTCAAGAAGCAGTGTAAAATGGCTGATGATAGCACTCGCCAGAA
>JAUNJJ010000183.1 GCA_030533325.1 Oscillospiraceae bacterium | reverse complement strand
ATCTGCGTTGATGTAAAAAAACGTCCCATTGATTTCTCCTCGTATTTCATTTTTTCGTACTACTGTGCTGGTGTTATAGGATTTGTTACAGGAGTTGTTGTGTTGGAAATATTGCCGTTGGCAGAAATTACATTATTGGAAAATGGTGCTACAGTTAATGTTGGCATATTAATCCTTTTTGAAAAAAAAGCCCCCGGACCCGTAGGCTTCCGAGGGACGATCCACTAACTATATTATATTACGATAATAGTAGTTTGTCAATCTTACCTGACCGACTGCATATTTTTGGCAAAAAAACCGGCGATGAGGGAGATTGAGGGAAAGGAGAGTGCAAGAGGTGTCTCTCTCGCATTAATCCCCCCATCCCCTATCAATACAAAAAATATCCCCGAATATCCATCCAGCTTGTATTCGCAGCAAAATATTTCATAAAATATTATCATATATAAGAGCCATAATTGACTTTGAATTTTACCTGTGTTATACTTTGAAATATACAGAACCAAACTTTGAATTTTTAGAAAAATATATTTCAGGAGGCCACTTTATGATAAACAGAACTGCACAAAGTGCATTAATCCGTCTCGCTTCCCAGTTCCCTGTTGTCGGGATAACCGGACCAAGACAAAGCGGCAAAACCACTCTTACAAAAATGACTTTTCCGGATAAGAAGTACGTTACCTTTGATGACAGAAACATGCGCGAACTTGCTGCAGCAAATCCGTCAGATTTTATAATGGCTTTTCCGGAAGGTGCAATTATTGACGAAGCACAGAAAGTGCCGGAAATTTTTGATGCACTTAAGCTTCATACAGACAATACCACATTTACCCCCGGAAAGTTTATTCTCACTGGTTCAAGCCAGTTCAGACTGAGGGAAAATATGACCGACAGTCTTGCAGGAAGAGCTGCATTTCTGAAACTGATGCCCCTTTCCATAAAAGAACTGAAAGACGCTGATTTACTCCCGGATAATGCATATGACCTTATTTTCAAAGGACAGTATCCGCTGTTATATGATAAAAACAGGAGTTATATAACTGAGGACTGGTATGAAAGCTATATCGATACCTATCTTGACCTTGACGTTAAGGAGCAGATAAATAAAAGCAACCTGTCCACATTTAAAAAATTTATACAGATCTGTGCACTGTACAGTGGTCAGCTACTTTCTATGGACAGTATAGCAAAACAGATTGGTGTATCTCAGCCTACAATAAAAAGCTGGCTGTCAATACTTGAAGCTTCATATATTATCCATCTTCTTGAACCTGACTCCAATAACCTTGGAAAATCAATAGTAAAGACACCGAAGCTGTATTTTGTGGATTCAGGTTTGCTTTGCCATCTTCTTCGTCTTGATTCAAAAGAAGAACTTCTTTTGAGTAACAGCAAAGGAGCTGCTGTTGAAACAACTGCAGTTGCTGAAATGATGAAATACAGAATGAATCAGGGAAAAAAACCTTGTCTTACCTTCTTCAGAGACCGCTCAGGATTTGAGGTTGATACAATAGCTGACTGGAAACACACATTTGCTGTTGAAATCAAAAGTTCAAATGCCGCAGAATCAAAACTGTCAGCAAACACAAAGCAGTATTTAGCTCTTCGTCAGGATGAAAATGCCCGTAATGCAGTATTCTATCTTGGTGACACAAGTATGGTAATCAACAACACCTCATATGTCAGCTGGAGAGACTGGGGAGATTATCTGAAATAGAAACAAGCATCTCCTGCATCTGTACTGAACAGTTACTGTCCCCCATAAACAACCAGAGCGGAGTACCCGAAAATCCGGATACTCCGCTCTGGTTTATATGAAATTTTTACAAGGGGGGGCATTATCAGAAAGGAAAATCAAATCCGAAGCCAGGGAACATATCGAACGGAGAATTTCCGCCACGGCTATAATCCTCTTCTTCAGCTGCATTTTCCTCCGGCGCCGGATTATTTTCCGGAGCACTTTCTTCGGAAGGCTGTTCCTCAGGAGTATTTTCAGTCATAACAACACTTTCCTCAAGAACTACATTTATCTCTGTGTATTTATTTTCTCTGATAACAGTCAGCTTGAGTGTGTCGCCGGCTTTGAATTCATTTTTAATCCGGTTGAGTTCTGTAATAGTACTTACCTGCTGACCGTTTACACCGACAATAACATCTCCGGCCTGTAATCCTGCCTTGTCTGCAGCTCCGTTTTCATTCACACCAACAACATATACACCTGAAAGTGAATTCTGTGCTGAGGTAACATCCTGACAGGTAATACCCAGCTGTGGTCTGCCTGTAACGTAACCATTGTTCATCAGGTCATTTACAATCTCCTGTGCTTCATTTATAGGAATAGCAAATCCAAGCCCTTCAATTGCAGCACCTGAAGAAGATGAGTATGATGATGATATTTTCATTGAATTAATACCGATTACCTGTCCCTTGTCGTTTACAAGCGGACCGCCGGAATTGCCGCTGTTGATGGCAGCATCAGTCTGGATAAGGTGCATAACGGCATCATCCATAGCAATCTCTCTGTTAAGTCCGGAAATATATCCTACCGTAAGTGTTCCGAACAGGTCAAATCCGAGAGGGTTACCTATTGCAAGAGCAGTGTCACCGACGCTGAGTGCTGAACTGTCGCCAAATTCTGCAGCTGTGAGCTGAGGTGCGTCATTAACTTTAAGTACCGCTATATCTGTCTGTGTGTCATATCCGATTATCTCAGCTGTGTATTCTTCCTCATTGCTTAAAAGAATACTTACCGCAGAAGCTTTTCCGCCATACTCTGAATCATATACCACGTGAGCATTTGTAACTATATATCCGTCAGCTGACATTATAATGCCGGTGCCTGTTCCCTGAACCTGACCGGTTGCTCCGCCCTGGTTGCTGTAACCGAACATTCCGCCGTAACCGTTCTGCTGTCTGTAGGTAAATGTTGAGGTTACACCAACAACTGAAGGGAGAACCTTCTGATATATTTCCTGTGTTGTAAGAGCACCTTCACTCTGTGAAAGCTGAAGAAGACTCATTACCTCATAGTCTGTATCTGTGCTTTCTTCATTTGCGGCTGCATTTTCTGATATCTCTGTTTTGTTTTCATTTTTATCGGTGTTTTTATTATCGATATTTCTGTAAACTGCTACAGAGCCGACGGAAACAGCTGCAATACAGCAAAGTGCTGCCACTGCTTTTACCATCTTTCTGAATCCGCCGTTCTTCTTTTTGTTTTCTACTTCCGGAACCGGAATGTACTCCGCTTCGTTTGTGTTTGTTTCTGAATTATATTTGTTTTCGAACATAAAACACGCTTCCCTTCCTGATTATCTTTGTATTTATTTTGTATATTGAATTCTGGTGTTTTGTTTTTTGCTATAATTATATTTTACTCTTTTATGTGATAATTATATGTGAATAACCCGAAAAGAGAATAATATGGAAAATCAGTTTTGTGAATGAAAGTGTATACAATTTTCACATTTATCATAAAATTATCATGTAGTGAATTTGCTGAAAAGGTAGATCCCTACCTGAAATCATAAAAAATTACTGCTTATAATGGTATTATTTTTACCTCATTATGGATTATATCTACTTAAATACAGAATTAAATTTTGTGTGTTTTAATTATCCTGACGTTCTCATACTTATGTACAGATTCTGTCACAAACAGCAATTTATTTATTTTCGCCTTTATGCCAATAATTACATAATATTTTTGTTCTGTATCATACAGATTGTACATAGCTCAATTTGAATATTTTCCCACATCGAAATTCATACATTCTTTTCTCGTCATTATTCACAAATGGAATTCCGCGAAAATCGTTTTTCTATTTAACTTGACAGATTTTTTTTAAAGTTGTATACTAAGTGCATAGAAAGAGGTGGTAGTGTGAAACACTCAAAAAAAGTAATAAGAACAGTCAGCTGCTTCCTTGCAGCAGCAATGAGCATAGGTTCAGTACCATCATCCGGTTTTCTTAATATATCGGATATAGCTACTGTCCACGCAGCTGATCAGCAGGAAATTGGTAAAACTCCGGACGGCTATGATTATGAGCTCTGGAATCAGTACGGTCAGGGTCAGGTAAGTATGGACCTCGGATCAAACGGAGGTTTCAGCTGTTCATGGAGCGGAATTGAAAACTGTCTCTTCCGTACAGGTAAAAAACTCGGAAGCACAAAAAAATATCAGGATTACGGAAAAATTCAGATCAACTATGATGTTGATTACGAACCAAAGGGCAACTCCTATATGTGTGTTTACGGCTGGACCGAAGATCCTACTGTAGAATACTACATAGTAGAAGCATGGGGCGACTGGAGACCACCGGGAATGAACAATTCCAAGGGTACAGTTTCATCAGATGGAAAAAAATACGACATCTACACTTCAACACGTGTAAACCAGCCGTCAATCCATGGCACAGAAACCTTTGAGCAGTACTGGAGCGTAAACCAGACAAATCCTGCCAAGGTATATTCAAAGACAAACCTCACAGGTACTATCACAGTTTCAGATCATTTCAAGGCATGGGAACAGTCCGGAATGAAGATGGGACTTATGTACGAAGTTGCGCTTAACATCGAAGGCTACCAGTCAAGCGGTTCCGCTAACGTAAAGAAGAATGAACTCATAATGGGCGGAAGCGACGACGGCGGAAATACAGGCGGCAATGACACTCCTGTCACACCTCCGGCATCGAACATTACGGGAGACAAGCCGACAGGCACAGGTACAGGTGTTTCTGACGACTTCGAAGGAAGCGGAACATCCTGGACATCAAGAGGTGACTCAGTTGAACTCCTTATGTCAGGTGACATGAAGCACGGCGGTTCGAAGGCTCTTGCTGTAACAGGAAGAACAGCTTCATGGAACGGCATTCAGAATACTTCATCTGAAATCAAGGCAGGCAGTTCATACTCACTCAGTTCATATGTAGGCTACAACAACAGTGCTTACTCTTCAGCCGGATTTACATTCGGTGTTCAGTACGACCTGAACGGAACAACAAACTATGACAATATCGCAGATGCAACAGCATCAAGCGGAAAATGGGCTGAACTCGCAGGTGATTTCACTGTTCCTGCAGGTGCGGAAAATATAGCCCTCTACATCCAGACATCCTACTCAGAAAATGACACAGCTGCAGACCTTATTGATTTCTTCGTTGATGACATTAAACTTACAGGCGGTTCATCATCATCGACACCAGGCAATGACACTCCGTCAGATCCGGTAA
>JAUNJJ010000047.1 GCA_030533325.1 Oscillospiraceae bacterium | reverse complement strand
CCACAACAGAAGCAACGACAACAATACCGGTAACTACAACGGAAACAACTACAACAACGGAAGAAACAACCACAACAGCAGAAATATCAATGCCTGAGTTTACATTCAGTATGCCGGATCAGAATACAGGCATACCGGAATCGGAGGTTACATTTACACTTACAACAACAACTACAGCAGAAACCACCCCGGCAGATACAACATCTCCTTCAGTTTCCACATCACCGGCAGTGACAGCTAAAACTGTTTCATCAACACCGAAGACAGGAGACAGAGGAAGAGCAGCAGCCCTTATGCTTATGCTTGGCTCTGCAGCTGCTATGGTGCTTATAAGAAAAAGAAATGACTAATATTTTTCGTTTACTATAAAATAGGTGCGTATCCATTTTTGGATACGCATTTGT
This sequence comes from Oscillospiraceae bacterium, assembly GCA_030533325.1. Classification (GTDB taxonomy): domain Bacteria; phylum Bacillota; class Clostridia; order Oscillospirales; family Ruminococcaceae; genus HUN007. Next base: position 26,196 of record JAUNJJ010000047.1, on the reverse strand, counting down.
TTTATTTGCACAAAATGGACGCTTTATTAAAGTGCAGTGTTATCAAAATGCAGAAGATTACTTGAATTTGTTTTTTTATTATGATATAATAGCTATATAATAATATCATTGCTAAGCCAAATAAAAAGGATTATTTACAAGGGGGAAGATGATGAAACAAACTGAAGATAAAAATAATGTAAAACAGGGGAAGATGCGTACAAGATTTTTTTTGCAGTGTATTCTTCCTGCGGTACTGGTTCTTGGGCTGGTATGTTTTATAAGTATATACTTAACAAGACTTATGGCATGTCAGAATATGATGAGTTCCGTTACAGGTCAGCAGGTTTCCAAAGTTGCTAATTTTACCAGGAACATGGATGCTAATCTCGGAAGTGTTCAGCTTCAGTACTCATGTGCTGAAGTGCTCAGTGTGACAGAACACAATGCACCGGCTGAGTCACTTAATGAAACGATGAACCGAATGATAGGTGAAAGTGTTGTAATGTCAAAGGTTCAGGTAGCTCTCTTTGACCAGGGTGTAATTATTGGTTCAAGAGGATATAAACGTGAATTTAAAGAAATTGAATGGTACGAAGATGAATACTGGTACGATAAGGAGAAAGTGGCGGCAGCTGAGCTTTATTCAGTGAATTCACCTGATCTTTCAAATAAGGAATATCCATTATATACCTTTGTATATCCGATATATAACCGTTCCGGGGAATGTGTAGCAGCCCTTTTGTTCTGCGTTAACGATTCCGTATTGTTACCTATGATTGGTATGACTACAAATATAAGCGAACAGGTATGGATGCTGCTCGAAGACGACAGTGTTTATTATACACCTGAAGAATACAGACAGCGTAAGGATATTAATGATATTGCAGCTGTTGCAGCATCATTTGACAATGCATCACCGCGTGTCAAGATAAAAAATACTACATATATTATGCGAACTGAGGAACTGAAATATCTTGATAATACAAAACTTGTATATGCCGTCCCTCTTGCTCCTATTGTCAGACAGTCGCTTCCGACAACTATTCTGTCCGTTTTGATTTGTTTAATCAGCGTGATTATAATTTTTGTATGCATCATGACCTTTTCAGGAAAGATTGTGAAGGAAATAAATGATGTAAGAAAAAGTCTTAAAGGAATATCAGGAAATGACTTCAGCGATCCTCTTGAAGTTAAAACCAATGACGAGATGGGTATGCTTGTAAATGAATTCAACGGAGTTATAGAAACGCTCAAGTTCCGTGCTGAGCATGACGGAAAAACCAGCTACTATAACAGTGAGACATTTGCGAAAAAAGCTCACAGTTTTATAGAGTCAGACAATGAAAGGTCATATGCAATTATAAGAGCTGATATCGATAACTTCAGCTTCATAAATGATATTTTTGACTGGGAAGTAGGCGACAGGATTCTTCTCAATATTTCAGAAATTCTTGTTGAGGTGTTTGGAAAGAATGCAGTTTACGGATATCTTGGAAATGATATATTCGTTGTGTGCGTAAGTTATGTTTTCATGGATGCAGTTTTCCAGAAAATTGAACGTGCTTCTGATAAGATAAAGGAAAGCACAGCTAAATACATGCCGATAACTCCTCATTTTGGAATATGCGAAAATGCTGATCCGGATATAGATATAAGTATACTCTGCGACTATGCTGGTATTGCACTTAAAACTATCAAGGGAAATCTGCTTCAGACATATGCTATCTATGATGAAAAGTTCGACGAAAATCATAAGGTACAGAAATTCGTTGAGAGCAATAAGATTGCAGCTCTTGAAAACAACGATTTTTATATTCTTCTTCAGCCTAAATGCGACATCAATACCGGTGAGGTGGTGGGTGCAGAGGCGCTTGTAAGATGGAGAGACCATTCGTCAGGAGAGGTTATTTCCCCGGGTAAGTTTATTCCTATCTTTGAAAAGAACGGATTTGTTATTACACTTGACCGATTCGTCTGGGAGGAGACATGCAAGGTAATCAAAAAATGGCGTGATTCAGGTTACAGGGATATACCGGTTTCAGTAAATGTATCAAGAATGCATATTGTTCATGACACCTTTGTTGAGGACTTTGCGGAACTGGTAAAAAAATATGATATACCTCCTCACCTTGTTGAAGTTGAAATTACAGAAAGTGCCCTTCTTGAAAACAGTGAGGATGCACTTCAGGAAGTAATGCTCGGTCTGAAAAACAAGGGCTTCAAGCTTCTTATGGATGACTTTGCTTCCGGTTACTCTTCACTTATTGCACTCCAGAGACTTCCTTTTGATGTTATTAAGATTGACAAGGGACTTATTGATAAGATAGGAGAGGGATTCAACAAAGAGTTCGTTGCAGGTATAATCGCCTTCCTGAGAGAAATCAGAAAAGATATCGTTATCGAGGGCGTAGAGTATGACTGGCAGAAGGAAATCCTCAAAGAAACAGGTGGACAGGTAGTTCAGGGATTCTGCTTCTCACGTCCTATACCGGTAAGTGATTTTGAAAAGCTTGCTTTTGGAACAGAAACAGATAAATAATAAAAAAACAGATTTCGAAGTTCAGCTGCTTCGAAATCTGTTTTTTTATTCATCAGCATCTTCAGATTCATTTTCCGGGTTTTCTTCACCTTCAGCCTTTTCTTCGGAAGGAGGTTCAGTTGCTGGTTCTGTTGTGACGAAAGGAGGTTCCTTAAGTTTTTCCGGATTCATTACAGAGTAGAAAAGTCTTGCAGCATCCGTATATCTTCCGGCAAGTGTAGGTGCCTTCATAACAACAGCTATGAGATCGTTGTTTTCGTCAGCTGCAGTTGCAACCATACAGTATCCGGCTTCATCAGTAAATCCGGTTTTAAGTCCTGTAGCGAACGGAAGATAATAACCGTTATCATTTGTTACAAGCAGGTTGCCGTTTGCCCAGTAGAAACTCTGACCGCTGATTATCTGCGTTTCACGGTATGGCTGGGCACAGATCTGAGCGATAAGAGGATATTTTTCAGAGTGAATTGCTATCTTCAGCATATCTTCGGCTGTTGTATAGTGGAAAGGGTCGTGATAGCCGTCAGGTACACAGAAATGAGTATGATCCGCACCGGCTTCAAAAGCTTCGTCATTCATAAGATTACCAAAATATTTTACAGCTTCCGCATCAGGCATAGCCGGATTTTCTGACACAAACCGAGCCGTGTTTACCGCTATGACGTATGCGGCATCGTTTCCGGACGGAAGAAGAAGTGCATAAAGTGCATCTTCAAGTGTAAGTTCATTTCCCTGATTAAGATATGCAAGGCTTGATTCCGGCTGAAGAAGAGAAAGTTCGGTTCCGACTTTCAGGGGATAATCAGGTTTAAGGTATCTGAGTGCCACACAGGCTGTCATTATCTTTGTTGTACTTGCAGGAAAAAGAGGCGAATCTGCGTTTTTGCTGTAAATTACAGTATTTGTTTTCCTGTCATAAAGCAGAGCCGCACTGGAACTGATGGTTTCATCTGTTATTTCAGGCAGGTCTTTTTCAGAGTAATGCAGTCTTATACCTGGTTTTTCCTGCACACCTGTTATTATTTCGGGCATATCCGGACCTGAGACATCGTTTACTTCAACATTTACAGGTGCGGTTTCATTATTGGCATTTTCCTTTTTCAGAAGAAACGGCAGAAAGCACATTGCGAATATTATGAGAAAAAGTATCATGAATATACGGTCGCTTTTATTTCCGCTTTTGTCGGGAGACTTATATAATTTCAAATTATTAACCTCATTAATTTATTGTTTTGCATTATCACATATAAAGGTATACCAGAAATTCTGCAGCAGCTGCCACAAAACAAAACGGTATCATCAGAATGATAAAAACTGAAGTGAGAAACAGGGGGAGTGATCTTCTTCGCTGTTCAGCTTTCATTTTAGGAAGCGGGTGTTTTACAGCAAGAATAAAAGCAAATATTCCACCTGTTACAAGAGTTATAATTGTCCAGATTTTTGTTATAAGAAGATCAGAGTCCCACATTAGTGTACTGTATATAAAAATTACTGCATTGCTTATGTTTATAGTTATGTGAATAAGCACAGATGGTATGACAGTATTGTATTTCACAGTTAGTTTTGAAAGTATAACAGACATCAGAAATACAGGAATCATTGATGAAAACCTGCATGATGAAATGGCGCACAGGAATGAAGAAGCGATAATTCCAAATCTTTGTGAAGCTCTTGAAAGATTTTTCAGTGCAATACCTCTGAAAATCAGTCCTTCGGAAACAGGCATAACAAGGCAGTTGCAGATTGCCGCCATAACTATCTGTGTTATATCTTTTTCATATGGATTTACTGATTCTGTCTGTATACCGAATAGAACGGCAGCGTTCTGAAGTGAAGCAGCAAACAGTCCGGCCATGAAAAATAAAATAATGTCAGATGTCTTTATTGATTCACATTTTTTCAGAAGACAGAATGGCGGAAATGCAGAAAATCGGCATCCGGCCAAAAATACAGAAAGTGTGGAAATGATTACTGCTATTGTTTTAAACGCATATCTTATTGTTGAGTCAGAAAGGACGGAATAATAAACGTTAAGAGAAGATGTAAGAGAATATGAACACAGAAACATAATGATGTAGAAAATCAGGCAGGCTGAAATTTCTACCATTAGTTTGGCGGTCAGGATTACACCTGTTGTGTTATAAAAATATCTCAGATTCTTCTTTTCATAATATGAAGGTTTTTTTCTGCATTTCTGGTTTCTGAAGAAAAAAGCCGGCAGAATATGTGAATAGCTTTCATTGAATGATATGTTTTCCGAACTGTTGCAGAACGGATCGTATTCTGAGGGTATCTCCATGCATTCGTAATCTGCAAAGAGCTCGCCTGCTGAGTTTTCTGAAAAAATAGTACTCAACTCCTTTTATTTTGTTGTCGATGCAGAAACCATTGTTGTTACAGGCGGTGCCGGAACTGTACAGCTTGTTGCAACGGAAGGGTCAGCATCTTCAGGCGGGTAGTTGTCGAGAGAACTGCAGGGAATGTAGTAATCGCCATCAATCCGGTAGTAACCTGTGCTGGTTCTTGCAATTACATTAAGTTCTATGCCGGCATCATATATCATTTTTTCTGAAGCATCCGGCAGAGCAAATTCATATCCGAAGCAGCGGGAAACAGCATACATGGTTTTGTCAAGGTTTATTTCTGTCCATGCAACATAAGGAATAGCTGCTTCTGCACTGTAGTCAGGATTTCCTGCTATTTCAAGCATGCTTAGTTCAGCAGAATCATAATCGGCTGTTTCTGCAGTTTCTGTGAAAACTGATTCGGATTCTGATGATGAGATAAGTGAAGAAGAAGCTGAAACTGAAGTTCCGGAAACAGCAGTCTGTGAAAAAGTTTCAGATACCGAAGATATTTCCGTCGGTGTTGTAAGTACAGAAGTAACCTGTGAATCTGAAGTATCGGAATTCTGGCTGAAACTGCATGACTGAAATGTAAAAATCAGCAGAAATGCAGCAGCGGCACAGTATATTTTATTCATAAATAAGCCTCCGTCATTCTATTGACCAGTCTACAGGCTCCATCCCGTTTTCTTCAAGGAACCTGTTTGCGGCAGCAAAGTGTCCGCATCCGAAAAATCCGTTATATGCAGAGAGAGGACTTGGATGTGCTGACTTAAGCACAAGATGATTCGGATTTGTTATAAGTGAAGCCTTTGCCTTTGCATTGTTTCCCCAGAGAAGGAAAACTATCGGTTTTTCACGTTCATTAAGAATTGATATTACCCGGTCGGTAACCTGTTCCCAGCCAATTCCTTTGTGGCTGTTTGCCTGACCCTGACGTACGGTGAGGACTGCATTGAGAAGGAGAACACCTGACTTTGCCCAGTTTGTAAGTTCTCCGTGCTTCCCCGTATTGTCAATACCAAGTTCATCCTTAATCTCTTTGAATATATTTTTAAGTGACGGAGGAGGTTCCACACCTTTTCTCACTGAAAATGACAGACCATGAGCCTGATTTGGTCCGTGATACGGGTCCTGACCAAGTATTACAACTTTTACATCAGAGTAGGTCGTGTAGCGAAGAGCGTTGAAAATATCGTACATATCCGGGTATATAGTCTGTGTCTTGTATTCTTTAATAAGTATTTTTCTGAGATTCTGGTAGTATTCCTTGCTGAATTCATCTTTAAGAAGGGAATCCCATTCGTTTTCAAAGTTAATCATATTTGCTCCTATGTATTTCTGAATTTTTCTTATTCGTTTAAAAAAGCTGCTGAGAAGTGATGAGCACTGGTCTGCCATAACACCTGATATAACTTCCGGTTTATGATTGTACGGCAGGTCAAACATCTTCTGAACGGAGAAAACGGAACCGGCCTTGCAGTCATCAGCTCCGTATATAACTCTTTCAATTCGTGAGTTAATAATGGCGCCGCAGCACATCGGACAGGGCTCAAGCGTGACGTACAAATCACATCCGATAAGCCTCCAGCCTCCAAGCCTGCTGCAGGCAAGTTCTATTGCGGATATCTCTGCATGGGAAAGTGCGTTTTTGTCAGTTTCCCTTCTGTTATAGCCTTCGGCGATGATTTCTCCCGTATCACGTTTTACAACAACTGCTCCCACTGGTATTTCCCCCATAGCAGCAGCCTTTTCCGCAAGCTCTATGGCTCGTTTCATATACTTTTCCATCACTGTTCAGCCGTCTTTTCATCAGCTTTTTTTCTGCTGTTTATAAATGAAGTTGTTTTCGATACGAGAACTTCAGTTCCGACACCGGAAAATCCTGTGAGAAGTATGAAGTAAGGCATGATATACTGTGATTTTCCTTCAAATATCATGTGGTACATAAATCCTCCGAGTACAATAAGTATGAGAGAAGAGCAGAAAATATCCTTCTTTTTAAAGCATACGAAAACCCCTGCAAATGCACTCATATAGATGAGCATCTGGAATACATTCATGTACTCATAAAGCCCTGACCAGCTGTCCCCTGCATTTGTTTCAATAACCTTTGCAGCTAATTTTCCCGGCTCAGCTCCGTTGAATCTGTGTACAATGAGGTTAATCCACAGACAGGCGAATGAAGGCTCGTTCCACTGTGAAGTATTTTTTTCATAGAAGAAGTCGTTTGCATAGGCATAATCAGAAGCGAAATATTTAAGCTTTTCCTTAATTGCATTTACTGCAAATTCGGAGGATTTTTTTGTTTCATAGTTATGGTTGCCGTGATTTCCTGTGGTGTAGTAGTTGCTGTACCAGCCCTTTGCGTTGCAGCCGAGAACACCATGTGGATCATCAAGTCCCATTGCTATGTATCCTGTCATCGGAACAGGTTCGCCAAGTTTCACTCCGCTTCTTTTTTCGTATGAAGCTGATACTGCTGAGAGAATGTTTACTGAAACAGCAGCTAAAACAACTATGTAGACAAGATCTGTGATTTTCTTTCTTTTAAGAAATTTTACTGCGGCACATACAATCAGTGCAACAAGTCCGATATAGTTGTTTGTTTTTACCATTACAGCCAGTGCCATGAATATGACTGAGAGAAGCGCGAAAATGTACTTTTTCCTGTTTTCAGTTTCAAAATATTTAATCTCAAAGAGCAGTGCGTATATGGTGAATGTAATTCCCGGAATAACAGCATAGACAAATGTTGTGTAGAGAACCGGCTGAACAGAGAACATCATTGCGATTGCAGAGAAAATCTGCATTCTTTTGTTGTTAAAAAGTTTTCCGATAAGTGTGATAAGTCCGGCATACGCAAGAGCAAGGCAGATAACGTTGATAATCTCAGTATAGATTATCGTATCGCAGAATCTGCTGAAAAGTCGTATCTGTATTTCGTAGAAAAGCACCATGCCGAGCTGGAAGGGATAGTTGCTAAAGTATCTGTCTTCCATAAAGGTATAATTGTTTTCCGCAGCCATACATGCAGCATTTGCCACGCAGTACTGGTCGTTTATCGGTGATGCCTGTGATGAAATAACCCATATTGTTCCGAAAGTAACTGTTGTAACAGAAAGCAGAGCAGTAAAAAACTTTACGGGTATCTTTTCAAGCTTAGGCATGATAAATGATGATATCAGGAGAACTGCTGCCATATACACTGCATTGAAAATGAAGTTGTCATGGTGGTAGCTGATTCCTTCGAACATTTCGGAGGTGTTGGTAAGACGCATCGTATGTATAAAACTTTCAAAAAATAAGAACCCCATTATGATAATCATAAGTACACATATGAGATTTTTTATATATTTTTCGGTTTCCGTTATGCTGAATTTTTTCATTACTATTCTCCTGACTGATATTTTTGACTAACATTATAAGTATACCATGTTTTATTCCGTTTAGCAATAATGATATTTGCCTGAATGCAAATGATTTTCACATTTATTTGACATAGTACTTGTCTGGTGCTAAAATAGTATCTGATAATTTCAGAGAAGGGCGGAATGATTTTGAAAATTATAATTATTGAGGCTGACGGGAACTGTGATATATCTGGTTATATTAAGTATATTTCTTCAGAAAGGCAGGAAAGAGCGGCAAGAATCCGTTCGGACAGGGACAGGGTGCTGAGCGTTACTGCTGAACTTGCGGTACGTAAGGAAATAATTACGGAATTGGGTATGGAAAATCAGGATATTTCATTTGACTACGGGGAACACGGGAAACCGTTTCTTCATGGCAGAGGTGACTTTCATTTTTCATTTTCCCATTCGGGGAAGTATATTGCACTGGTATGCAGCAGAGAAAATGCCGGAATTGATATTGAAAGGAAGGACCGTGGAAATGAAAAAATTGCCCGTAGATATTTTACCGGGGATGAGTACAGCAGGATATACGGGAATACCGGGCAGAATCTGAGCTTTGCGGAAGTGTGGACTTCCAAGGAGGCTTATATTAAATATACCGGTGAAGGACTTTCCCGGGGCCTGAATACATTCAGCGTACTTGATGGTTCAACTGGCTGCAGGTTTGAAAGATTTGATCTCGATGAATATACTGTCACCGTATGTACGGAATCTGAAGATGAGATATACTGCGAAATAATTAAGTCGGAAGAAATTTATGAGTTTTTCAGGAATATATAGAAGAAACCCTGCACGGAGCTTGTCCGGCAGGGTTTAAAAATACTTATAATCAGTTCATTGCGCTTTTGATAGCGTTCATAAGCTCTTCGTATGTTTCGTATGCAGGGAGGTCAGGATTTTCAGCCTTTATGCTGTCAGGACTCTTAAAGAGAAATCCTGCCTTGCTTGCACGGATCATGCCGAGGTCGTTGTGGCTGTCACCGCTTGCGATTGTTTCAAAGCCGATTGACTGGAGAGCCTTGACTGTTGTGTATTTTGAGTTTTCAACTCTCATTTTGAAACCGGTTATCTCACCGTTCTCTGCAACTTCAAGTGTATTGCAGAAGATAGTAGGGAAACCGAGCTTTTCCATAAGAGGACCTGCAAACTGTGAGAAAGTATCACTGATGATGATAACCTGACTTATTGAACGAAGTTCATCAAGGAATTCCTTTGCACCCGGCATCGGATCTATCTTTGCGATGGTGTCCTGGATTTCCTTAAGGCCAAGTCCGTGTTCCCTGAGAATGTTAATTCTGTATTTCATGAGCTTGTCGTAATCAGGTTCTTCACGTGTAGTTCTTTTCAGTTCAGGGATTCCTGTTGCTTCAGCAAATGCAATCCAGATTTCAGGAACAAGTACGCCTTCGAGATCGAGACATGTAATATACATAGACATTGTAAAAATTCCTCCTGTAAAAAGCTGTTTAACTGTACGCAGGTATTCTGCGAATATCAGCCTGATCTAAAATAAATTTTTCGTTTAATATAATTATATCATATGACAGAAGAATAATCAATTTTTTTATTGATTTTTTTGCTGAAACTATTTGAATTATCGGGGATGTATGCTATAATGTTAATAAGTGTAAACGGGGTTTTAATGATTGATCAGGGAGATTATTATTATGAATAGGAATTTTAAAAAAGAAATCAGATATAATGTTTTGCTGATGATTGTGTTAGTTCTTATAATCACTGCGGTAGCAGTATATACACAGTATTCGGTTTCCCAGTCGGAAAAATATGCACAGTATACTATTGAACAGAATACACTGAAGATATCAAAAGGACTTGATTCATGTGTGAACTCTGCTCTGAGCAGTATACAGCTCACTTCTGTTCTTACATCTCAGATTCTCACTGACTCTACACTGGAAAAGGCCGGGGAGGTTCTTGATCCGCCACTGGAACAGACTCCTTTTAACTTCATAGAATATATAAACAGGGACGGAATGAATACCACAGACAAGGGAGAACAGTTTAATGCATGTGACAGGGAATATTTCCGGGAAGGAATAAAAGGAAATACCGGCATATGGGTAAATTTTGAGCCTAAGTATTCAGACGAGATTCTTCTGAACTTTTATACTCCTCTTTATTATCATAACGAAATTTCAGGAGTTCTGACAGGGACTCTCGGCTCGGAGAGTGTTATCAGACCATTGCTTGATATCAGTTTTTTCGGTGAGAAAATGATAGGCCTCCTGACAGATGAAAACGGTCGCGTTATATCATCCAGTACCGATACGTACAATAACACAAATATAGAAAATATTGCAGACAGTCTCGGCGTACCGGAGGAAGAAAAAAAGCTTTTTTCAGAGTATGCCGGCAGCGAAGAAGGGCGTTTCTTTGAGTTCAGCTGTTCCGGCGGGAAAGCAATGGCATGTATAATTCACAATGAGGCAACCGGATGGAATATTATTGAGATTGTTCCGCCCTCCGCCATCAGACATGTGATGATGTCAAATACAAACAGCGCCAATATTGTATTTGCGTTTATAAGTTTTATGCTGATTGGATGTTTTATCGTTATTCGTTCAGCATCAATAAAAAAACATAAGGAGATTCTGAACGAAAAGGACAGAGTTGTCAGAAGTTACGAACAGATTCTGATAACCACGGCATCTGACACTTACAAGGGTATCCGTCAGATCAATCTTGAAACAGCTTATTCAGATTATATTTATTTTGAAAATCATAAGTTAATGATGACCGGAATCGGTGACTGGAACAGCTGGCTGGAAAATCAGAGGGAAAATATTCATCCGGATGACTGGGACAGACTGGTTAATCTTCTCCGCATCGAAAATCTGAAAAAAATGCAGGAAGGAAAAGTGTACAGAGAGGATTACAGGTCAGTTTTAAAAAATGAGAACGGATATCACAGAGTGTATTCCACAACGGTATCGATTACGTATATTGATGGAAGAAAGACAGCTGTTATGACTACTATTGACAATACAGTTGCCGTTGTACATGAGATGGAACAGAAACAGCTGCTTTTATCGGTTGCAAGTATATACATATCAGTACATGCAATAAATCTTAGGAATGATTCAATAGAGGCAGTTTGCAGTGCGCCTTACATCACAGAAATTATCGGCGGAAGGGAAAACCATGTTCAGGAACTGCTGAGAGATGTTATGTACAAGCTTACTGATGAGCAGTTCCGTGAACCAATGATGGCATTTATTGACTTTAAAACGCTTGATGAGCGTATGAAGGATACAAATACAATCATACTTGAATTCCTCGGGGTAAAATCAGGCTGGTGCCGTGCACGTTTCATTGCGGTGGACTATGATGATAATCATTGCCTTAACCGTGTTCTCTGGGTTGTTGAAAATATAGATGCTGAAAAGAGAGAGGCAAATAAACTTCTCTATCTCTCAGAAACAGATCTTATGACAGGTATTCGTAACCGCGGCTCAGGTGAGAGAAAAATCAAAGAACTTATAGCAGCTGACCGTCAGGGGATGTTCTGTCTTATCGATGCTGACAAATTCAAATATATAAACGACAGCTTCGGACACGGAGCCGGTGACAAGGTACTGATAGCTATAGCCGGCTGCCTGAAGGAATCATTCAGGGATTCTGACGTGGTTATGAGACTTGGCGGAGATGAGGTTGCTGTATTTGCAGCAGGGATAACAGACAGAAATTCGGCAGAGATACTGATAAAGCGTTTCCTTGACAGGATAAGCAGCATAAGTATTCCTGATATAGGTGATTACAGGATAAGTGTCAGCCTCGGAGCTGCTGTCAGGCTGTCTTCTGACGGATGGGATTTTGAAGACATGTACCGGAATGCCGATTCATGTACATATATAAGCAAGAAAACAAACGGAAATTCATATACATTCTACGGCGATTCTTCTGCCTCGTGTGCAAGATGACGGGCGGATAGTATATTAAACTGAGAATTTTTTGTTATCAGGCATATTGATATATATATACTTCCATGTTATAATATACATATATAGACGTATTGGTAATATGTAAAACAGCAATAATGCATAAAAAATCCTTGCTGTTATGTTTGGTTTTACAAAATTGCAAAAAGGGAGTGCGTCGGAGAATGAATTACAGATTTATGATTGATATAGCAGTTGATGCTATAAGAAAAAGATATGACAAGAGACATAATCCTGTCCCGGGTGATACAGTATGTGTAATATGTGCAGGAAACGGAAATATTTATACAGGATTAAATAAATATGTCACAAGCGAAAATGTATCTCAGAATGTTCACGCTGAGATATCGGCTGTAAAACAGATGCTTGATGACGGGCAGACTAAGATAAAGGCCATGATAGTTTACAATGCCTGCAGTGTTTCGCCGCTTCTTCCGTGTAACGGATGTATTCAGTATATTCTTTCGCTTAATCCGGAAAATACCAATACGATTGTTGTGACCCCGGATGGAAATATACTTATAACGGATGTCAGCAAATTTGCATCCGGAACAGAATGCCAGACACGGCGCAGTGACAGTGGGTTTTGCAGTGTTTATACAAGTATTCCTGAAACTACGCGGGGAGCATCGCTTTACACGAACGCATCCGGAACGTTTATGCCGTCAGGCAGCAGCAGTGCTGTTTCACAGGTTAGTGTTACAAATCCGGGTTCCGGATTTAACGGAACCGTTCCGGTTCGTGCTAACCAGAAGGGTGTAAACAATATTCTGAAAAACAAGCTCAACAGTATTTTAAAAGATGAATAAAATTCGAAAGGATGAGACCGATGGAACACAGAAAAAAATCCTTTTCAGCACTTAATATTCTTCTGATTGTACAGCTGATACTGATGTTTGGTATATCAATTGGAGTAACTCAGCTTATAAGCAAAGAGGCTACAAAGAGTTCGGATACTTATATGATGACAATTACTGAAGAGCGAAGCAGGATAATACTTAATTATGTCGAAAGTATAAAGAAGACTCTTTCAGAATACAGTCATGCAGGTGAGATACTGAACGTTCTTGAAAATCCTTCAGATGAAGAAGCAAGAAGTGCGGCACAGGTGTATACTGAATCCTTCTCAGGGGATATTGTTAATCTTGAAGGAATTTATGTAAGCGAATGGAATACACATGTTCTTGCCCATACAAACAGTAAAATTTCAGGTATGACAACACGATCCGGAGATTCACTTGAGGAACTTCAGAAGGCGCTTCTGGATTCAGAAGACGGTATTTATGAGTCAGGCATGATTTCATCACCGGCAAGTGGAAAGCAGGTACTGTCTGTATGCAAGGTTGTGTATAATAAAGAAAATTCGCCTGCCGGGATTGTCGGCATCGGAGTTTATACGGATGGGCTTGTAAAATTACTTGATACTTTAAGTGAACGTGATACAGAAAGTTCATTTTACAGTATGATGGATGCAGAAAATAAAAAATATATTTTCTGCAGTGATTCAGGTGTATCTGCAACCGGAGAAAATATTCCGGAGCTTGTTCTTCTCTGTGATGTATTAAAGGGAACAAAGGATGATTCCGGCGGGAAGTTTACATATGAGGCAGATGGTAAAAAGTATGTATCCATGTATTCATATATGGCTGACAGAGGCTGGATATTTATGATGAACGATACAGAGGATGAGATGTACAGTCTTACCGGTAATATGCGCAGTTATCTGATAATATTCATCATTTTCTGTGTATTGCTTATTGTTATCTTCAATATAATAAATAAAAAGCAGGAAGATACTTCACGCCGTTTGAACAAAGCTGTTGAAAAGCAGGAGAAAACCAGAGAGACTCTCAGCAATGCAGTTTTCAGGGATATGCTTACAGATATGAAAAACCGTGTTTCCTTTTCCAATGACTTTGAGGAAGGAAAGATAAACTGTGAAGCAGGCCGTGTTTATTATTTTGCACTTTTCAATGTCAGAAGATTCAGCGAGATAAATATTCTGTACGGAGAAGAAGCCGGAGACATGGTGCTGGTTGCAGCATCAGCTGTTCTGAAAAAATGTTTTCCTAATTCTGTGGTTTACAGAACCGGCTCTGATGAATTCTTCGCTGTAACGGAACGTTCAGGAGGAGATGATGCAAAGGATGTATTTTTCTCAGAACTTAACCGTGCAGTAAAAAATTTGTCTATGCCTGTAAATATAGGCGACGGAACGATTAATGTTTACTACAGCGTGTCTGCTGCATGTAAAAGAAATAATATCAATATTTCCGTTCTGCCGTCACTAAAAAGTATAATGAACATGAATGAGGCAAACGGTACATCAGGTAAGGAAATTATTGACCTTGATGCAATTAAATAATCAGTGAACAAAAATCCCCTGACTTCGGTCAGGGGATTTTTGTTATAAATTTTTATCATAGTGAGGGTTTTTAAGACGAAGTTCGAATTCGTCATGCGGAAGAGGCTTGTCAAAGAAATATCCCTGAACAACGCTGCAGTCAGCTTTCTTTAAAAAGTTAAGCTGATTTTCCGTTTCTATTCCTTCGCATATTACTGTCCGGTCAAGATCACGAATCATTCTTATAACGTTTCCGAGCATTTTTTCCTGTACAGTGTCAATCGGATCATCTTTTCCGAGAAATGACTTGTCTATTTTTACAACATCAACATTAATGTCTTTGAGCATGGAAAGTGAAGAATATCCTGTTCCAAAGTCATCAATCGATGTATTGATTTTTTCAACATTCATCCGTTCAACAAAATGCGTAAGGGCGTCATAGTTGCTGTATCCTGATGATTCCGTAAGTTCAATCTCAATCAGGTTATGAGGAATGCTGTACTTTTTTACAATTGAAAGTATCGAATCGGCGAAATCAGGGTTAGCAAGGTGGAGCTTTGAGAAATTCGAGGAAATGGTTACAGGAGTAATGCCTTTTTTCTGCCAGTCTGCAATATCCCGGCATACGGTTTCGAAGACATAGAAGTCTATTTCTGTTACGACACCTTCGTTTTCGAGAACCGGGATAAATTCGGCAGGAGGAATTATCCTGTCATCCTTTATCCACCTTACGAGAGCTTCTGCACCGCATAAGTCATTTGTTTCCGTGTTTACCTTAGGCTGATAGTATACTTTGAATTCTTTCTTTTCGATAGATTCGTGGAATTCATCAATTATACTGTTGTTGTGAACCATGGTATCGAGCATATCCGGCTGGAACTGTACAATGTAGTTATTGCCGGAGATACGGGAATTTTTAATGGCGACGGAAGTATAGTTGATTGCATCCTGTATGCTGTCATTTTCGCTGATTTTATATATGCCGCATCGGATTGAAATCTGTATTCCGTCTTTTATACCGTATTTGCTCATATCTATCCATGTTTCCGAAAGATTTTCGATGATATCATCTTCGCGGCCGCTTTTTACAAGAGCTATGAAATTGTCGCTTCCTGTTCTTGCGCATACACCATACGGATTTGTCAGCGTACAGATAATTTTTGCATACTTCTGAAGAAGAATATCTCCGCAGCTTGTTCCTATTTTTGAATTTATGTATTTGAAGTTACGTATATTTATCTGTATAGCTGTATAGCTGTCAAGAAGTCTTTTTTTTCTGAGTTTGTCTCCGTACATGACGAGACTGTCATAATTGAGAATGCCTGTAAGCATATCGCGGTTGCTGAATGTACGCCAGAGAGCTGAAAACAGGAGAGAGCATAAGAGGTAAAATGCGGCTATCTGGAGTAAAATCTGAATTTTTATTACATTAAGGTGGCGGTTGATTTCGTCTATCCCTGTATCAACACCAACTGCACCGGATATATTTCCATCTGAATCGTAAACAGGTGCGTAGGCGCTGAAGTATGTACCCCATCTGTCCTTTGTAGGTTCACTGTCGCAGCATACTTTTCCTTCAAAAGCAGGAAGTACGTCTTCGAACACCGGATACTCTTCTCCGTTGCTGGCACGTAATTCCTCAGAAGGATCTGCATCAACGGCGAATGTAAGTTTTTGTCCGTCATACATTAATGTATATATGTATTTTACGGATTCAGATTTTTCATACTTTGACAGTGTATTAAAAATTCTGATGTATTCTTCGTCGGATTCGGATGAAATATTTTCAAGGTCATCTCCGTTTATCTCTGATGCAGCAATCAATGCCATATCCATGGCTGTTGATTTGGTTTTATTGATTACACTTGATTTTATGTTGCTGTATATAATAACGCCTACCACTCCAAAGCATAGAAAAGATATAAAAAGAATTGCGGCTAAGGTCTTTAGTTTTATATTTGATCTTAAATCTTTTAATCTGAAATGAAGGTTAGTCATTTTTTTCTCCCCCTGATTTTAGTCACAATAACCCCTTAAGTTGTGTTTGTATGAATCCATTATATCATACTTTGGGTGAAAAGTAAATAAACAACTTAAAATTATTATGACATTTGGCGCTTTCGTAAAATTAAGTACTTAAATGATAACGGAAAAATTTACTAAAGGTTGATATTTGTTTTTTCATATGTTATAATGATTGTACATTAATAATAGTTAAAACGGAGGAAAATATGGATATTCATGAAAGACTGTTTTCATTGCAGGACATCAGATACCGTGATTTTCAGCTTAATCTTACTCCGGGACTTACGGAAGAATATATGATAGGTGTCCGGACACCTGAACTCCGGAAAATTGCAAAGGAACTTATTAAGCAGGGCGAATCCGATATATTCATTGAGGAACTTCCTCACAAATACTTTGAGGAAAATCAGATTCATGCATTTATTCTTTCGGATATGAAGGATTTTGACAGACTTGTAAATGAAACCGAAAGATTTCTTCCGTATATTGATAACTGGGCAACCTGCGACCAGCTTCGGCCGAAGATTTTTGCAAAATACCCTGATGCTGTGCTTGCAAAAATAAGGGAATGGACTTCATCGGACAAAACCTATACGGTCAGATTCGGTCTCGGCATGCTGATGGCGTATTTTCTCGATGACAAATTCAGTCCGGAACAGCTTGATATTGCTGTGGATATACACAGTGATGAGTACTATGTAAATATGATGAGGGCATGGTATTTTGCCACGGCACTTGCAAAGCAGTATGAATGCTGTATCAGGATTATCGAAGAAAACCGCCTTGATGTGTGGACGCATAACAAAACAATACAGAAAGCAAGGGAAAGCTTCCGTGTCAGCGATGAGCATAAGGAATATCTGAAGAGTTTTAAGATAAAATAATAAAACAGAAAAAACTGCGCAGTCCTCAGGACTACGCAGTTTTTCCATCTTCATATAAAGCTGGTGACGTGACTCGAACACGCGACCTGCTCATTACGAATGAGCTGCACTACCAACTGTGCTACACCAGCATAACCACAATAAACATTGTACCATAAACAGTTCAGATAGTCAAGCAGTTTTGTTATAATTAATTATAAATTATATGGAAAAATTTATAACGATATATCATCAACCGACTTGACATATAATATTTTAAGTGATATAATAAACACATAAAATGAAGTAAAGGTACATGTGTATCACAAAAAAATGAACCCCTTAGTATTAGCGGTACTAAGGGGTTCGTTTTTTGTGCTTGTGTTAGATATTAATTATCTATCAAGCCACTTGCAAATGTAGTAAGCTATTACACTTGCTACGATAGATAAAATGAATGAAGTAAAAGTCACGTGTATCACCTCCTCCTATGTAGAAGGAATCTAACACAATCAGTATTATAACATAATTCGACAATTACAGCAACTATATCTAAATACAATTTCATTTTCCAAATTATCCCCATAAAATAAAACCAGATAAAAATAATTTAAGGTAAAAAAATTTAGTCTATTGTATTTTATCAGATTATGTGTTATAATTATGAATATACGTTTTTATTTGAAGAGAAGCGTGTATATTTGAGAGATTAGATATGTAATTACCGGAATATAAATATGAAAGGAAGAAAAAGATCATGGCAAGAAAGAAGAGAAGCGTCGGCTCAGTTTTTTTAGGATTTATAAGAGGTCTTATAACACTGGCTCTTGTTCTTATTCTTATAGTTACAGTGGGATCAAATGTCATCTTCTATTCCGCTGACAGTTCACCTAAGATAGATATACTGAATTATCACTGGACATTTTTTATAAACAACAGCAGTAATCTTAAGAACATAGATGAAGGTTCTATGGTTCTCATAGACCACGAGCTTAAGCCTGAGGAAAATACATATGTGCTGTGTACGGTCGGAGAAGGCTACAAGACGGTTCTTTGTCTTGCTGCTATCGAAGAGAGTGAAAACGGTACACTTATGTACAGTGTTAGAGGAGACAGAATGAACACCGGTGATGTTTATTCCATACCTAAGTCAAAGATTCTCGGAACAGTTTTAAGAAAAAATGACCTTGCCGGCGAGATGGTACGTTTCTCACGTGACATCCGCGGTATTGCGACAATGGCAATAAGCTCACTTCTTCTTATTATTTTCTCTGTAGCTGCAATAAAAAGAAAGAAATCAAAATATGACGATGATATGCTTGAGGCTGAAATCTATATCGAAAGTCTCAGAAAAGAAAAGAGAAGCGAAGAAAAGAAGGCTGAAGAGCACAGGAGACTTATGGCTCAGAGGGCTGAACAGGAAGCGGAAGCTGCACTTTTAGCTGAACAGGCTGGCTATGAACCGGCTCACAACGAAGAACCTGCAGTACGTATGGCAGAGCCGGAAGCTGCGCCTGCACCGGAGCGGACTGCTAAATCTGAAACAGTATCTGAATCAGTATATACACCTGCTGCTGAACCGGAACCTTTTGCATTCCAGGAATATAAAAGAAAAGAAGAACCGGCAGCACCGGCACCTGCGGAAGAACCGGAAAATGTCAGCAAATATGAATATACTGACTTTGTTGCGGAAAAAGCATACAGTGAACAGCTTAATCCGGAAAAACCTGTATTTCAGGAGATGCCGGAACCTGCAAGACCTTCATACAGATATGAAAATCCTGTACAGAGTTTTGCAAATGTCGCTGAAATTAAACATGAAAGTTCAGTAAATGCAGAAACTCCTGAGCCGGCACCAGCGGTACAGAAACCGGCTGAAAAGCCAGCTCCGGTTAAGAAAAAAGCTAAACCACCGGTTAAGAAAATCAACGCAGACTCTATTGATGACCTTATAAGAATTCTTGAAGAAGAGAAAAGAAAACTCGACTAAGAATAATAACTACGCTGTGAAGTTATCCGGTATGACTTCACAGCTTTTTTATGTAAAAATTAATGTGTAATATCCACAAAAAACAAGGGCTTAATTGTACTTGTTATTAATAAAAACTTATAACTATTGTTTTTTTAGATGATTTTAGATATAATAGAATTAGCTGAAATAAAAAAGGTTTCGGAAAGGAATTTTTACTCATGGATTTGAAAGAACTCAGAGATCAGATTGATATTATTGACGGAGAGATACTCAGTAAGTTTCAGGAAAGAATGGAACTTTGTCTGCAGGTTGCAGAATACAAGAAGAAAAATAACGTAAGTGTACTTCAGACAGGCAGAGAGCAGGAAGTGATAGATGGTATAAAAGCTAAAGCCATGGAAAAGTTTGAGGACAGTGCAGCGGTACTTTTTTCAAATATTATGGATATCAGCAAAAGCTATCAGCAGTGTGAAATTAATAAAAATATAAAATTTCTTGAACACAAAACGTTTGAACCTGAAAAGAGCTGTCGTGTTGGATGTTACGGTGTAAGAGGTTCCAATTCCGAAGAAGCAACAAGAAGAATTTTCGGAAACAGGAAGGAAATTGGCTTTTACCATGAGTTTGAAGATGTTTTCAAAGCAGTTGACGAAGGCGAAATTGACTATGGTGTAATTCCGGTTCAGAACTCAAGTACAGGCTCCATTGCACTTACATATGACCTTATGAGAAAGTATAACGTGTATATAAACAGAATGGTCAGAGTAAACATCAGGCATTGCCTTGCAGCAATGAACACAGATTCAGTTGAAGATGTGGAAGCAGTTTACTCACATCCTCAGGCACTTATGCAGTGCTCGGAATATATTGAAAAGAACGGCCTTAAAACAGTTCACTATGCAAGTACTGCAACTTCAGCAAAATTTGTCGCAAAAAGCAGTAAAAAAATTGCGGCAATCTGTTCGGAAAAATGTGCGAAGCTCTACAAACTAAGAATTCTTGACAGAAATATTTCAGATGAGTCTGCTAACTTTACAAGATTTATCTGTATTTCCAGGAATTTTGTGGTTGAACCGGGCGCAAACAGAGTATCGGTACTTATGTCCCTTTCAGACAACGAAGGTTCACTTTACAGAATGCTTACCAAGTTCCGTGTAGCCGGACTTAACCTTCTCAAGATAGAGAGCAGACCGCGCCATGAAGGAAACTTTGATGTTGTATTCTACCTCGACTTTGAGGGAAGTATTGATGATGACAGAGTCAATGCCCTTCTTGTTGCTTTGCGAAACGAAATAAAAGATTTCAGATTCCTTGGAAACTATAACGAGGATATCTGATACAGACTTTGCCGTAATACCTGTACGAATGGCAGAATGGAGATTTTTTGGATGTTTTATTGCTGCGGAATAACAGAGCAGGGTGTAAAGGAGAGAAATGAAGATGCTGTTCTCATTAACGACACTGTTCTGACTGAAGGAATGATTGAAAAAGAGGTAAGAAAACCTTTTATAGCTGCAGTATGTGACGGAGTTTCCGGAGAAAAATCAGGAGATATAGCGTCAAAAATGTGCCTTGCTGAGCTTGCAAAGCAGGAGTTCAGCAGTAAATTCAATTTTACACAGGCACTTACAAGGATTCACAAGCAGCTTAAGCACTATGGTCTGTTCCACAGAAATGCGTCTAATATGCAGACTACACTGTGCGGATTTGCAGTTGACGAAAATCAGAATATGTACTGCATAAACGTAGGAGATTCGAGACTTTACAGGTTCAGAAGCTCCGGACTTAAGCAGCTTTCCAGGGATCAGTCCCTTGTTCAGATGCTCTATGATCAGGGTAAGATTACATACGAGGAAAAGCGTAAACATGTTCACCGGAATATCATTATGCCTGTTCTTGGAAATATGACTGCGAAACCGACCATTGATGTAATTACTCTTGACGAAGAGCTTGAATATGGTGATGTATACCTCATTTGTTCTGACGGACTTTCGGATTACATAGTAAAGTCAGAAATAGAAGAAATACTCTCTATGCCTATGTCCATGCCGAGAAGGCTTGAGGAACTTGTTAAACGCTCTCTGAGCAAGGGCTGCAGAGACAATATCTCAATAGTAGCAGCAACATATATGCCTTCGGAAACGATGGAAACATAAAACTGTAATAATATATGACATACCGGCGGTTCTGGCTGCCGGTATTTTTTTGAGAAAAAATATTTTGAAAAAATGAACTTTTCGGGAGTCTGTGAAGTATACAGTAACAGAGCTCATAAAAAAGGAAGGAGGAAAAGATGAATAATGCTCCGGACATTACTCAGAACTTAGAAAAATACAGGGAACGCCTTACCAGACTGTGCATTAATCTCTGCAGAAACCGGGCCGATGCGGAGGACCTTTTTCAGGAAACCTGCCTTCGTGCATTCAGATATTACAGTAAATATGATCCTAAACGGGATTTTGAGAACTGGATAGTAAAGATATGCGTAAATACATATAAGACAGAACTAAGGAAAAAGTATATTTTCCGGATGAAACAGTTTGAAACGGAAGAGGAGCATGATTTGTTTTTCAGCCTTTTGCCTGACAGGGAAAGCGAATCAGAGGAATACCGCAGTCTGACTGATGCAGTGAGGAAACTTCCGGAAAAATACCGTGTTGTGGTGGCACTGAGATATTTTAATGATTACTCTGAGGAAAGTACGGCCAGGATGCTTGGAATTCCTGTCGGAACAGTAAAATCAAGGCTTCACAAGGCAAAGAAGCTGATAAGAGAGGTGATGGAAAATGAGTGATGAAAAGCTTGAAGAGATGCTTAAAACGGTGATGAATTCTGAAATTCCGGAAGATATGCAGTTTAAGATTCCGGAAAACGAGGCAGAGTTTAAGGTCGTGCATTTTGACCGAAAGAAGTCAGTACGGAGGTTTGCTGCCGGTGCAGTCTCTGTATGTGCCGCTCTTGTACTTGTTCTGCTGCCGGCACAGTTTACAAATAAAAATGCTGACAATACAGGAATTGACAGCAGTGAATCTGAATCGAAAAGTCAGTTTGAAAAATATATTGATGAGTATAATTATGAGATAAAAAATCATGACTACGAGAAAATACTGCCCTCTGTAAATGGACAGGAGGAAATATTCAGATTTTTAGGACTTCTTCCTGAAATCAGGGAGGGTTATGAAACGGAAGTCTTTGTTCGTACTGTCGGTTTCGGAGAAGAAAAAATCTATACAAGGCAGGCATATGTGGTGTGGTATGACCATAATGATGAAATCAATGCAGTAATGCCTTCTTCTGAAAAAACGGAAAGCGATATCAGCAGCTCGTTGTTTGCAGGAGAAAATGGTGTGGAAAAGGTAATGAATAATCTGATGGACAAATTCGGAAACCATAACAGGGATGTCAGCTTTGAAGGTAAGCTGATAAGACCTAAACTGACAGAATATCCTGATGTTTACGATGAAACAGTTTCGGAAACGGTCAGATGTGTAATAAAAAGCGGTGACACTGTTATTCCGCTTAAAGTATGCAGCCTTAATTACACCGTAAACTGCAGTTTTTTTAATGAAAACAATGCTGCACCTGAAACTTCTATGGAGATATTCAGCAAAGACGGAATGACTCATTACAGCACCGTACTTGCCTACGACTGCTCAAGGAAAAATGCAGTCAGAATGAAATCTGTAAATCAGGACATCTGGCTTGAAAAAGCTGAAAGAAATTAAAAAAAGCGAGGACAATAAAATGAGTAAAAATAAATTGCTGAGCATTGCAGCGGCAGTGTTAATGGCATTTTCTGCTGTATCATGCTCATCGGAGAAGAATGTAAAACCTGAACCTGATATCCCGGAAGTGAATAAAACAGCGGAAAAGGTCAGCGAAAACAGTTTTAAAAAGATAACGAGGTTTTATGAACAGATTGATATCAGTGATACCGACATGAGTTATTCAATCCCTGTTGCTGCAGATCAGGACAAATATTACTATTTTCAGGGCGGAAGAGACTTTGCATATGAAATGCCTGAAAATTACGAAGTTTACTGTGCAGATATTAACAGTGGGTCTGTGGAATATTCAGAATTTGCCGATGTTCCGGCAGAGGCAGATATAATGTTAAGAAATGAGGAAAATATTCTCTACATATTATCCGAAGAAACAGAACAAAGGGCATACGGATACAATATAAAGAGCGGTAAAACTACGGAACTTAAGGAGATTTGTTCGGACAGGGCGCTTGTCAGGACAGACAGGAACGGAAATATTTATATATACAGTGATTACAAAGTGCATGTATATGATATTTCATTTAATAAGACGAAAGAAATTAATGTTGAAAAAAGTATGAAGGAGGAACTTGACGAAAACGGAATATACCTCTACGGCATGTGTGTTTCCGGTGACGGACAGGTTTACTTTACTGTTGCTGCCAAGTATCAGTGGGCAAAGGTTCTGAAGGCGGAGGCGGACGGAAGTTTGACTGACCTTACAGGCGAAATGACGGATTATTGTGATAACTATATTGTTCGGGAGATGTACACAGATGAGGAAGGAAATATAGTTGTATGTGCCGGATACGGTGATGTCCGTTCTGACGTAATATCTCCTGAAAACGGTGATCTGATAAAAAGATATGAAATTTACGGGGAGGAAGATCTGATAGGTCCGGGTGCAGGATATGATATGATTTATAAAAAACCCGGGGGAATATACGGCTACAGCTATATGGAAGACAGCAGTACTGCTCTGGTTACAAGCGAAGATATTACCGAAATGGATGATTCGTACAGCCGGGCATTTTATGCAGGAGATAAACTGTATATTGTGCTTGGTGTAAATTTGCCTTCGAAGATAATTGTTCTGGACAGGGAAGGAAAAAGTAAGGAATATGAAGCTGATGACCTTTCGTATGCAGATACTGACAGCGAAGGAAATCTTGTGTATATCTCGTCAAGACATTATCTGGATTCTGATGAGGACTACGGGACATTTGAAGCTGTGGACAGCAAAGTCTTCAGACTGGATAATCAGGGCAATAGTAATCTTCTCTTTTCATTTCCTCTGTATCACGGCGAAGTGTATCCTCTTGATATCAAAATCTGCAGCAACGGAAATATAGCCTGTGTTTATCCTGCTTCGGAAGAGGATAATTTATACTCGTCATTCAGTATACTGATTTTTGATGAAAGCGGAAATGTTGTAAAAACAATAGGAAAACCGACAGAAGATTATTTTTATCCTTCACTTGTGAAAAATGAAAAATCAGAACTTTTTGTCATGAACCGTTCAGACGGTACAAAGGTGTATCGTCTGAATGAAGAAACAGGTGAACTTACGGAAACTGCATTTGACAAGGAGGCGGAAAAAATATTTGACGGAAACGGTGGATATGATTTTTATTATATGGATAATTCAGGACTTCACGGATATAAGGCAGAGGGAAATATTTCAGAGGAAATACTGTATTATTCAGAATGTGATGAAGATATAGCAAACAGACCGTTAATAATAATCTCACCTTCGGAATTTATCGGATGTGAGGGTAAAAAATATGTAAAGATGAGTGATGAGAAACTTGAAAAGTTTAATTCAAGAAAAATTATTACTGTTGCTGCAGTAAATTCCGGAGATATTCAGCCTTATATAAACAGGTACAATAAAACCAGTGAGGACTGTCGCATTTTTCTGAAGGCGTATGAAACTGATACAGAGAAATCACATGCATGGAACGATATAAGCAGCAAACTTAATCAGGATATTTCTGCAGGCGATATTCCTGATATAATAATCACAGATAACATGGATGTGTCATCGTATGTAAAGTCCGGACTTTTCACAGACCACAGAAAACTTGTTGAAAATGATCCGGAAATAAGCAATGATGTTCTTAACCAGCCTGTATGTGAGGCATTTACTTATAAAGATTCATTATACTGTATTCCTGTCCTTTACAGCTCTCAAATATTATATTCTTCAGAAAATACAGAAAACTGGGATTTTAAGAAAATGGCTGAGATGATTCAGAATAATGAAAAGTTCTTAACGCCTTATTCTGCTCCGGATTTTTTTACTGCTGCATATATCAGTGATAAGGTTGATACTGAGGCCGGAAAATGTGATTTTGAAACCGAAGAGTTCTGTGCCATTCTTGAACTGATAAAAAGGTACAGCGAAAATCTTGCTGATGACTTTGACTATAGTGAAACCGAAGAATATATGATGGAAATCGTCGGAATAAACAACATAGGGGAATATCACAATCCATATACTGACAGGCCTTATATATGCGGATTTCCTTCAGAGAGCGGAAAGGGAAAAAGGTTCATTTATCCGCTCCTTACATTTGCTGTAACAGAAGCTTCGGAGAACAAAGCAGAAGCCTGGGATTTTATCAGGACCGTTATCTCAGAAGGCGGAGGTGATAGAGGATATGTTGCGTACGGATTTATCGAAAACAATGATGAAACTGAAAACTATCCTGAAGAAACTGTAAAAGGATACAGGGAATATCTTGATATGCCTGCCTTCACAGATGTTATGTACAGCAGAATATATAGAATTATTTCTGAAGAGACAGAGGCATTTACAGCAGGTCAGAAGACAGCAGAAGAAACAGCAAAGATAATCCAGAACAAAGTTTCGCTTATGCTTAGTGAGACGGAATAAAAAATCATACAAAAGCTCTGGCAGCAGCATGTGGCAGGAATAATCTTACTTTGACAGCTGACAAACAAAAAAGAGACGCAGGTCACGTAAC
>JAUNJJ010000182.1 GCA_030533325.1 Oscillospiraceae bacterium | reverse complement strand
ATCAGAAGCAAGCGGAAAGAGAAAGGCATTTGCTGAGAAGAAATATTTTGATATAGCTCCGGCAACTGAAAATACATTTCCGGGAGAAGAAGATACAAGCTACAGTGTTCCGGTGGCAGCGACTGCAAATGCAAAATGCAATACATATGACGCAAATGGAAATATCGAAAGTAACAGATGGATAGATGCAGGAGACGTATGTACAATAGAAAAGGTGTATAAAAACGGATTTGTATACGTGGAGTATCCGTCATCATCCGAAGCGAGCGGAAAGAGAGAAGCGTATGCGGAGATGAAATATTTTACACTGTCCAATCCGGTAAATCTGGACGGTAACCTTGAAGTATATTCAGGAGGAGCCGGCACAGTAAGTGTATCAGGCTGGGCATATAATGCAGCTAATACGTCACAGAGAGTAGATGTACATTTCTACCTTGGTGATGAGAACGGTGCTGATGGAAGTCTTCCTCTGGGAGCAGTGACAGCAGAAAATGACAGAGGTGACGGAACATCTACAGGATATAGTGAAACATTTCAGACATCAGCAACAGGTGAGTATTATGTATGGGTAGCAATAATTGATCCAAGCGGAGAAAATAATAATAAATGGAGCAGAAGTGAGAATCCGGTAAATATAACTTCGGTCAATAATTCCGAACCTGAATTCATCCCCGGCGATGCCAACGGAGACGGAGAAGTAACGTTAAGGGATGTAGCAGCAGTGAGAAAGTTTATCATGGGAGAAAAAGAGATAGACGAAAAAGCAGCTGATTTAAACGGAGACGGTGAAGTAAATCTCAGGGATGTCAGAATTATCAGGAAGATTATTTTAGGGGAAAGTGTAGCATAACCTTAAAATAAAAAAATGCTTGACAAGCTGATAATCATGTAATATAATTAAGTAAGCTTAGAAGAGCGAGAGTGTGTGAATCTTGACAACTGAATATATCTTATGCTTATGAGTAATTTGATGCTGTGAATTCGCAGGTGTTTCAGTTTGAAGCTTGCGCTTAACAGAAGAAACAGTGTATGGCACTGAAGAAAATTACACGTATACAGCTTATAAAAATCCGTCAGAACGATGCAAACAGCAAATACTTGATATGTGGACTTACTGTACATCATTTTGTGATGTAGCCTATATTGGCATTATTTATTTACAACCGAATATTATATTTTGGATGCGACCACAGGCATCAAAGCATCGTGGACGGATTTTTTATTTTAATTAAAGTAATTATTTTATCAAAGGAGGATTCTGATGCTGAAAGAATTAGAGACAGAATTAAACTGGACATTTACAGAAAATGGAGCATTGGCATATTATGAGACCAAAAGTTCATGTCTGGATTTTTTTTCACAGGCAGGTGCACTGCGGAATGCAGACAGAAAGCGTGCAGAATCATTGTTTTGGTTTGCATACGCAGAGAATCCGGATGATGCAATGCGAATTCTGTTCTATCTGCGTGATGTACGCGGCGGACTTGGAGAACGCCGGCTGTTCAGAGTTCTCCTTCGGTTTGCTGCCTTTCATTTCCCGGAAAGTGTAAAGAAAAATTTGAAAAATATTCCGGAATACGGGAGATTTGATGATTGTCTTGTTTTACTGAATACACCATGTGAGTCAGTGCTTGTTGAAATGATTAAAAGTCAGCTGGATGCAGATATTACTGATATGCAGAATGAAAAGCCTGTTTCTCTGATGGCAAAGTGGCTGCCTTCTGTAAACACATCCGGTTCTGTTGCACGAAAACAGGCAAAACAGCTTTGCAAACTACTTCATCTTCCGGAAAAAACATACCGCAAAACGTTATCCCAGCTCCGTACTTATCTGGATGTTCTGGAAAAACGTCTCTGTGCAAAGGATTATACCTTTGATTATGAAAAGCTTCCTTCCAGGGCATTGTACAAGTACAAAAAAGCTTTCATGGATCATGACAGTGAGCGGTATGAAAAGTTTTTGAATCGGGTAGAAAGAGGAAGAGCTGTACTTAAATCGGGAAATATATTTCCATATGAAATTGTAAGGGACTGCATTACTTTGGATAAATTTATGGATATAGAATATTATTCAGGTACAGATGAGGACAGTCAAATAATAGATGAGCAGCGTCGTGCCTTAGACTTTACCTGGAATGCATTACCGGATTATACGGATTGCAGAAACACAATTGCCGTAGTCGACGGTTCCAGTTCTATGTATTCCGGGAGGAAGGGTTCTGTTCGTCCGGTTACAATTGCAGTATCACTGGGAATTTACCTGGCTGAGCGCAGCAAAGGGCATTTTCATGATTGCTTTATAACATTTTCGGAAAACCCAAGATTAGTAAGCATAAGAGGAACCGATATAGTAAGTAAAGTACAACACTGTATGTCTTACAATGAGTGTGAAAATACCAATCTGCAACGTGTTTTTGAGCTGTTGCTTAATACAGCTGTTAAGCATAATCTGCCACAGGAGGAACTTCCGGAGATTATTTATATTATTTCTGATACGGAATTTGACATTCATAAAGGAACAGACAAGACAATTTTTCAGTTTATGAAAGACAAATTTAAAAAAGCTGGCTATAAGCTTCCGATTGTTGTTTACTGGAATGTAGAAAGCAGAAATAAACAGTATCCGGTTCGTAAGGACGAAACCGGTGCTGTTCTTGTATCAGGCTGCAGTCCAGCTGTATTCAGATATGCACTTAATCTGCAAATGACACCTGAAAAATTTATGCGTTCTGTACTCGATGATGAACGATATCGCGGAATTACGGTGTAGTATTTTATTGCAGGATTATCCTGAGCTGGTTGCAAAATTACTAAAAACACAGATGTTCTTATTTTGGGGAATGTCTGTGTTTTTTGTTTGTATTATGATTGGTGATTAATGGAATATATAGATGCTGTTGCCGATTTTGTTGAAAAATCGCCGGAAAGTAGCCGGAAAATTTTTTAAGGGCAAGAAATTAGATTTTATATATATTGCTCAGTTTAAGACATTTTGATATAATGAAGTAGTGGAAAGTGGAGATATCTATTTGCTTGTTTCTTTCATAAGTAAAAGAGGAATTATGATAGTGATAAATACCATAAATTACAAAAATCAAAATAGACTTAATGCACTGGTTGCACACCACATACTGACAACATATTCAAATTGCATGCTGAAGACTGGTGGGAACTTACATACGAAAAAATTCTCGCTAATCGTCTTAGCTTTATAAGATTTTTTAAGATAGAAGCTTCACAAACTTAATACGTTTATCTGCAAAAAGGTAAATGAGAAAGGGGGAATTGCTTGTGAAATTGACTAATAAGAGTTTATATCTTGAAAAGCAGACTGTCTCATCTCTTGATTTAAAAATAGAGACATTGGTAAATGCGAAAATTAAAGCAACTCATAACAAAGCAAATGCAGGTGCAGGCAAATGCAGTAGCAGTGGTAACTGCATGGCGTATGCATAATTTCAATAATTAAACATTTCTTGATCTGGAAATGTTTCTATTGAATAAATAATCATATGAAGCTTCTGTCTTAAAAAGTTTTATATAGCTGATAAATAGTAAAAAAGGGGAGTATTTATGAGAAATAAAGTTCTTCATGAGTATGTTGAAAGTCCGAATACAAAACTTGTCGTTATTACACTGACTAACAGCTGTAATTTAGAATGTACATATTGTTACGAACACAACAAAGCGATTTCGTTTATGGATGATGAAATGGCATTAAGTATCATTGAAAAAGAGTTATGTAAAGATGATAGTGTGGATTTTATTGCTTTCCAGTTTTTTGGAGGGGAACCGTTTATTGCCTTTGAACAGTTAAAAAAAATTTATAATTTTCTTGAATCTCACACTTGGAAAAAAGAATGGTGTGGTTTTATGACTACAAATGGTACATTAGTTCATGGCGAGGTGCAGGATTGGATACTTGAGCATAGCGATAGAATAGAACTATATCTCAGTATAGACGGTACACGGGATATGCATAACAGAAACCGTTGCAATTCTTACGATGATATTGATATTGAGTTCTTTGCAAAAGAGTATCCTACTGCAAAGATGACAATTTCTTCTGAAACATTACCTGGTTTGGCTGAAGGTACTATTCATTTACACGAACTTGGATTTACAGTTAGTTCTACAACAGGTCATGGCATTGACTGGAAAGAAAATGATGCTGATATTTTAGCTGAACAGATGGATAAATTAGCAGAATACTACATGGCACATCCAGAATTAACTCCGTCTACTATACTTAATCTTGAGAGTATTATGGACATGGATCCTTATACCGAAACACCAAAGCATTTTTGCGGTATAAGCTCAATGATGCGTTCCTATGATGTGGATGGCAGGGATTATCCTTGTCATGCGTTTGCACCTTTAGCTATCGGTGAAGAAAAAGCGGAAGCGGCGAAAAATATAGATTTTTCACACCCTTTAAGTAGAGATATGTTGGACGAAAAATGTAAAGAATGTCCGATTGTAGGTCAATGTCCTACTTGCTATGCTATCAATTTCAGTGAATCGGGAAACATTTTCACTGTATCAGACAAGGCATGCATAATAGCGAAAGTAAGATTTTTATGTAATGCAAAGTTTCAATACAGGAGATATGAAGCGGGTTTACTTAATTTGACAGAGAGTGAAGAATTAAGATTCTTGCAAAATATCAGAGCTTTACAGGAAATTGAGTTTTAAACCATAATTGAGTATATTAGTCTCTGAATTGTTAAAATGCAAAAAGGATCAACCAATCATCTGCAAAAGAGCAGACATTGCTTTTAGCCGACCGAATTTAATACTTATCAATTGCCAGATTAGATTTGCAATTACGGAAATCAGCTGTCACTAATAATGTGTCGGAGTAACAGGAAATTCTTCCACAATTTGTTTTGCAATGGACAGTGCTCCTTTGAGTTAATGTATCCACCACTTACATTACAACTCATTTTTGAGCCGCTGTCCTTATTTTTATACTTTTTAAGATACATATTTATAGCTTTAAATATTATAGAAGGAATGTTAACGATATGTCTGAAATAATTCACAAATATGAACCTTTATGGGGTGAATGGTACATCGATGAATTTCTGGGGTGTGGCACCTATGGTACGGTTTGGAAAGCATACCGTAAAACAAAGAGTGGTATAGAATATGCCGCAGTTAAAGAAGTTTTAATTCCCAATGTGGGCAATGTTGATAGTGTTGCTTTTTCGGAGGGAATGTCAAAAGATGGTATTGAGTATTATGCACAAGGG
>JAUNJJ010000181.1 GCA_030533325.1 Oscillospiraceae bacterium | reverse complement strand
CAGTATATTTTTAACAGCATTCACTACATATGTAGCATCTATCTTTTTAGTTACTTTATCATATGGAGTTGCAACACAAACTATATATATATCAGCTTTACAATATTCGGAAGAAAAAGTTATCCCTTTTTCAATCGCATGTTCAAACAGTTCCTCAAGGCCATCCTCTTTGAAAGTAATTTTTCCTGCATTAAGCGTATTCACAAGTTTCTTCTGATAATCTGTACCTACTACATTTACGCCATGTGCTGCCATCATCAGTGCTGTTGGAAGTCCTATGTATCCTAATCCAACTACATTAACTAATTTCATTTCCTTTTCCTCCATCAAAAATTATCTTTTCGTTTTTAAATATAGAAACATTTTTGGGAATGTATTCCTTACAAATGTCATAGCCAATCCGATTATAAAACTCAAACGGGGTAGTTTGTATTTTATCGGCAATACAAGTATTTTCATTTTCTTACTTTTTAATGAAGATTTTTTTATACAATCAATTGTATCCTGATCAGACACTATTTTATTAATTGAATATATCTTTTTTTTTATTGATTTTTTGTTATATACAGATACCTCATTTTCTATACACCCAACTATACGTTCAATATGTCTTCTTGCTAAGAACTCCTGAGCTTCCGGGCAATCATATACTTCATTATCAATAAAAAAATTGTTCATATATTTATACTCAAATTTACGGATATCAAACAAATCATTTCTGAATTTCTTACTAAGAGAAGAAGCAGTGTGCTGCGTGTAGAAATAATAACAATTTCTTGTATTATACATAGAACTACATACCATAAAATATCTACAAACAAAATCCAGATCTTCTCCAAAATCTTTATCTGGAAACAGGATATTGTTTTCCCTAACTTTTTGCACCTTAAATAATTTGTTACATGATGAGTACATCAGACCTGAACTCCATAATTTTATAATGTTTTGTTTCATATTATTGTGTGAAGTACAAATTATATCGTTGCAACTAACGTTATTAATTACAGAACCATCCGGCATAGTATCAAATATACCGAATATCAGCAAGTCATAATCATATTTCTCTATAATTTCATTTAAATCATGTATGGTATCCTGATGGATTGTATCATCTCCATCCACGAACAGTATATACTTTGTGTCTGCAAGTTTTAATCCTATATTTCTTACAGCCGCCACACCTGTGTGTTCACATGAAATTAATCTTATGTTATGATTGCTTTTGCAGATTTCTTTACATATATCGTAGCTATCATCTTCAGAACCATCATCTATAATGATTAACTTATATTTTTTATCAGTTTGCAAACTGATGCTATCAAGACATTTTTCTACATATGACGCTTTATTATAAATTGTCACTACAATAGTGATTAATATATCATTTTCCAATTATTTCTCCCTATCACAATAATAAATAAATTTAATAAGATGGATACTATGTTTAAAATTTTTTATTCACTACTATTTTTTATTGACCATACAAAAGAAATATGGACTACGACTGGAATAATTCTTATAAGCCCGTAAACACTCTTAATAGAACTTAAATTATCTTTTTTCACAAGATAAAGGGTATAAAAAATCATTATGGCACAATATTGTGTCGCAAGCAAAATTATAACACAGTAACGTGCCGTAGTCAACACAAAATTGTGTCATTTGTTATAATTGTATAAAAAGGAGAAAAACTTATGAACAAATATAACAGAATAAAAGATCTAAGAAGAGACAAAGACTGGACACAGGAAGAAACAGCAAAAAAAATGTACATGCATAGAACACAATACAGGAGATATGAAAATGGTGAAAGTGAATTACCACTAAATATAGCAATAATGATGTCAGAACTATACGACGTGAGTATAGACTACATAGCAGGATTAACAAATGACAAAGGCGGAAAACACTACAAGTATAAAAACGAGGAAGAAAAAGAAATAGTAGAATTATGGAAACAGCTGAACGAAGAAGAAAAAGCAGAAATAAAAAATAGTATAGAATACAAATTAAAAATAAAGAAGCAAAAAGAAGAAAAAAGATCAGTTGTCTGAAAAATGAGAAAGAATAATGTAAATATTGCAAAATAGAGAGTGTATAATAAAATATGTAAGTTAGTAAAATAACTTACACACTTTACTATACACTCTCTATTTCTTTTTCCCCCGTATTAGCTGACTTATTCTGAAGCAATCAACGAATTACAAAATTTTTTTGAACCAATTCCCCCTTTCCTGTGTTATTAATAATATACAGGGAAATCTGATAAAAATATTTTCACGAAACTTTATCAGAAGTCAAAAATGCCGATATATAATATGGTAAAAAACATGGAGGGTTTGCATATGTTAAATTTTAAGAAAACAGCAGCAGCTTTGTCTGCAGCAGTAATGGCAGCCGGATGTATCAGTGTTTCAGCTGCAGAATTTGATCCGCTTCAGGTTAAAAAAAGCGATGGATTCAGATACGTGGTTGAGAACGATGAGGTCATTATAGTCGGATACGACAACACAAGAGAACCGGCTGAGGTAATTCCGTCAGTTATAGACGGTATGCCTGTTACAAGAATTGCTGAGCTATGGGGAAATGTATCGGAAATCATTGTTCCGGATTCAGTAAAAATCATCGATGAAAAAGCCTTCAGAGGAAACTTCTGGCTTACCAGAGTAGTGATTCCTGAAAGTGTAACTAAAATCGGTGAGTATGTTATGGAAAACTGTGAAAAGCTCGAATCCTGCGAGATTCGCGGCAATATCACCGAGATACCGAAAGGTGCATTTGCAGGATGTGCAGTACTTTCTGATCTGATATACCCGGAAAGTGTTGAGAATATAGGTGCGTTTGCTTTTTCAGGATGTGAATCAGTAAAAAATATTGATATACCTGAAAACATGACAGAACTCCCGGATTCCATGCTCAGTGGCTGTGCATCACTTGAAAAGGTTACACTTCCTGAAAACCTTGTAAAAATTGACGACAGCGTTTTCAAAAACTGTTCTTCACTGACTCAGATAACAATCCCTGACGGAGTTGAATACATAGGAGAATATGCATTTTCAGGCTGTTCATCAGTTACTTCATTCAGAATTCCGGAAAATGTTGAAATAATCAGCGACGGTCTTTTTAACGACTGTTCTTCCGCAAAGGAAATCACGCTTCCTGAAACAGCATTTAGCTATGCAGAAAATAACACAACGAGAATCTACTGTCGTGATACGTTCAGAAACTGCAGCTCTCTTACAGAAATAACTCTGCCTTACGGAATACAGAATATCGGAGAAAACTGCTTTGACGGATGTTCATCGCTGGAAAGCATATATATTCCTGACACAGTAAAAATAATAGACAATTATGCTTTCAGGAACTGCTCATCTGCCAGAGAAATAATTCTTCCCGGATATTCAACAATATACGGACGTGAGACATTTGCAGGATGCTCATCCCTGGAGGGACTCCATATCCCTGAAACAGTTTACTCCTTCGCAGGAGGAGGTTCTGCATACGGAACTTTCAAAGGCTGTACAAATCTGAGAACACTGTATATTCCTTCAACAGGGCATGACAATACAGACTGCTTTGACGGATGCGACAGTCTTAACAAACTTTATATAGGATATACTTCCGGATATTACAGTCCTGATCATCTTGGTTACATCTATGATGAAAATACTGATCAGTATACTAAGAACGAGAATCTTACAATATACTGCCGTGAAGGGTCAGCTGTTCAGAAGTATGCTGAAGAAAACGGATTCAAATACGAAATAGTTGAAGGTGTTGAGAGTTACCTTGCACTTTTTGCAACATACGATGATCCGGAAAATGTACAGGAAAAATCATTTTTCTATGACAGCAGCAAATCGCACACATTTATAAACGGTGAAGATGAATTCAGAGTTTCAGAAGAGGACATTTTACTGCTTGACAACGGTCAGTTCCTTTCATCACTTCAGAATACACTTTTACTTGCCGTAAATCTTGGCTTTGACGCTGAAACCTATTCAGATATTTCAGCAGTTCCTACATATCTCAATTTTGACGGAACTGACCTTGGAGAAGTATATGACGAGATAGCATACGAAACAGATATTCTCGATGACGGATACTGGTATCTTTTCCTCGAATGCACTGCAAAGGAAGGCAACGATGTCACTGCCAGAGAAATAAAAGGCAGAAAAATGAATATCGGATTTGAGATAGATAAAATTACCGTTGCAGGCGAAGAACCTGAAGTTGTTCCTGGTGATACCAATGGTGACGGTACAGTCAGTGCAAGTGATATCATTGCTCTGAAAAAATACCTTTTAAATATTACTGACAAATCTGAAATTGATATGACCGCTGCAGATCTTAACGGTGACAATCAGGTTAATATAATAGATTTTATCCTGCTTAAATCCTGTTTTCTCCAGTAAACAGCAGTAACAATTTCAGTTAAAAAGAAAGAGTGTCATTCCCCTGCACCGGAGACTGGCACTCTTTATTTATCTGTCAGGGTCACCAGACAAGATATCAGCTATTCTTCAGTCTGATAAAGTGTCTCCCCCATCTTTACCCTGCATGTCTTTCCATAAAATGATATTCCGTAACTGATTACCTTCTGATAGCAGTCATCTGTAAACTGTTCTGCATATTTGTTATCACGAATCTGCTTAACTGCATTTTCGCACTGTGTCTTCAGCTGCTTAAATGTTTCTGCCGGTTTTATCTCAATTACTATCGCAGCCTTTCTGTTGTACCTCTCACAAACTGTTATATCCGTCCTTCCGTCTCTGTTTTCACGGTTGGACTTTACTTCATAGCCTTTGAATCCCTCAAGCAGTCCGACAAGAAAACCGTGATAAAAATTCTCAAGTGTATCATGATAGCTGATGCTCTTCTGCAGCCATTTGCTGATTTCATTTTCCACTTCTTCCGGTTTCTCTTCAAGCATTGCTTTCAGAAGTAATCCTGTTCCCTCACGTTCCACTTCATCCTCGAACCAGTTCTGTATAGTTTCCTCGTAAACTGTTTGTACTTCCAGATTTGGTATTACCATTTCCGATACTATTCTTTTGTTTACCAATTCTGTATTAATCTGCTTAAGATATCCGGTGAAAAGAAGAAAACTCCAGATTATTTCTTTGTTTACATCTATATCCGAATACACCGAATTCTCATTTATTGCAGCCTTTACACTTCCGCCTGACATAAGATTTTCTATCATCCGCTTTGTGTTTTCATCTGATTTTTCTACCAGCTGACGTATTATGCTGTTCGAACTTGTGTTTATCCAGTATGCTTTGCATGAT
>JAUNJJ010000046.1 GCA_030533325.1 Oscillospiraceae bacterium | reverse complement strand
CATGAAATGCCCTCCTGGTTCATTATCACTTTCATCCCTATTTGTTCCTCCCTGAACGACTGCATATTCTCCATCAGAATTTTGTCTTATCTCCCACCTTTTAGCATCAACCCATATAACTCCAACATGCCCTGAAGAAATCTTATTTTTTACATAATTTAAATTAGAAGTATCATTTGCTGATGAAACATATCTTGATTGAAGTGATGATACACGATATTCCAAAGCATTTATTAATTTCTGCTGATTGGAACACCATTCATAAGTATACTGACTATAACTATTTAAGTAAGGAAAATCATTAAGAGTTAGCGCTCCCTGATTACTCAATACATTATATGCATCAGAAAGGTATGCACCATTATCAGCTCCGCCATTAATATAATTATAAGTCCATTTTGGCGAATAGGTATTATTATATGTGGTTGCTTCACCTTTAAGTTTATTTACTTCATATGTAAATTGATAATATGTAGTAGCAAAACCAGAGCATGAACCTATAGCACCTTGAGTTTCAATATCAGGAAAATAAAGACTGGTTGAAGGATTAGTACTTATGTCGTAACTTGAAGGAATAACTGATAGAAGTTCAGCTGATGGAATACTGGATTTTTCAATTTCTGAATTACTCAGATTTAAATTAATAGACTCATTAAATTCCTCAATAGTTTCATAGTGTCCGTCACCATAAACATAATTTTCATTTTCTACTGCACTAATTGAAGTAGGCGTAGCTACAAAATATGACATTAAAACAATAGAGCCTGAAAGTAATAATGATATAAATTTTTTCATGTTAATTCCACCTCGAAAAATTATTTTTTTACCCAAATTCATTTATTCACTTATTTCTTTTTTTAAACTTCACCCTCTCTTGTTTCAACTTTTATTTTCTGCTGCATTATATCCTGCAGTGCAAAAAACAGTATATTCTTCTCCGATATCATAATAACCATAACCCATTCCATCATAAAAACGACGCAAATATCTGTCACACTCAGGTTTAACATAAGCAAACATTGAACATAAGCATGAATCTGAATAATAATCCGATTTACTGGATTGATATTCATTTTTACAGTTAAGGTTATCTGTCATCAGGTTTATTAATCTGCTTGCATCAATCTTACCTTTGCCGAACTGACAAACCATTTTGAATCCACCTTTAATTCTGTTAATTTTGAAAAGGTAAAATAGATATACAGACTTAAAACAAACATATCAGAAAAGTCCCTACATAATATAATTAAAAAAACACGCAAGTGTCACACCTGTAAATTTATTTTCATCAGAATTCATAAAACGCTTTACTCGCAAATTTGCTTTTTTGATAAATTTCAACAAAAATCCTCATTCGGAGTAAAAATCATAAAAATAGGATTGATAGTCAGTGTTAATACATCAAAATATGTTCTATAATAAATACCAGAAAATACTGAACGGAAAGGAGTATGAAATGTCCAGGGACGAAAATCCTAATCAGGAAATTGATTTTACAGTAATAAGTGAAAACATCAAAAGATTAAGGCATGAACAAAATATCACTTGCGAGCTCCTTGCAGAAAAATTAGATGTTTCTACTTCTCATATATACAAACTGGAATCAGGAAAAAGCAAACCCAGTTTAGAGCTTCTTTTTAAAATGAAAAACGTATTTCAGTGTTCATTTGACGATCTGGTTACCAGAAAGAAAACTGAAATAAAAATACCAATGTCCAAAAATCTTATCAACGCTATAAGTCAGATGAATAAATACGTCTATGATGAGTTTGTTGATGTAATCAAAAAGATGGAGGACGTAAGGTGAATACGCGGGGAAATGATGAGAACAAAAAAGCCATTGAAGCACTTTATAAGGAATATCGCGACATTATATATTTGAAAATCAAATCTCAGTGTTTTTCAAAAAAACAGGAAGATATAGAGGATTGTATATCACAGACATTCTTTATCGCATTGGAAAACGGCGAAGAGTTAAAAGTTCATCCGAATCCAAAAGCATATCTGCTAAAAACAGCAGCAAACGTCACCAGAAATTTTAATCACAAATATAACAAAGATCTGCTTAAGACCAAACCTATTGATGATGATATCATTTCTCCCGTATCAGTTGAAGAGCAGGTCGATGAAAAAATGACTGAGGAAAAAATATACCGGAAGAATATTTACAGGAATATTATGAATGGCTTGACTCCGGAACAAAGAGAACTTTATTTTCTTTATTTTATGGAGGAAAAGAGTTCAGCTGAAATAGCCAGTTTGATGAATGAAAAAAGCGGAACAATTAGAATGAGGATTTCCAGACTCAGATTTTCAATAATCAATAAAATGAAGGATTTACTGAAATGAACAAATGCAAGCGGAAAGGAGCGAGTTGATTGATGACAGATAATCTAACAGGAGAAGAACTGGAACAATTATACTACAGTAAAAAACTTGATTTGAGTACATTACCAGCAGAAGATCTGATAGTTTTATCTGATTATTTAGGTGAAACAGAACTTAATGATAAACAAACCGCTCTATTGGAAGAATGTTTAAGACAATTGAGTACTTTTGATGATTACAAGTTAGTCACAGATCCGCAGACAAATCAGAAAACATGGGATAAGGTTATAGAAAAATACGAACAGACTAATACACATCATCCTAAAAAGATTCACAGATTTAAAAAAATATTTATTTCTGTAATAGCAGCCTCCCTGTCATTGTTCGGCATCTCTGCTATAGTATGCTGTGCTAACGGTACAAGTATATTGAATTTATTTTACGATAAGCAAAAATGTATTGTCACAAACAATAATGAAACAGAAATAAATATGATTAACACTGATTACACTGATTATGAAAAATTTATAACAGATAACAGTGAGGCTGTTGTCCCCAATTATATTCCGGAAGGGTATAAATTTACCAGTGCTAATGCTTATGTTGATAAAGATCATAAACAATATACTATCTTATTTGAAAATAAAAATTATAGTTTAAAAATCAAGCAGACAGTATTTAATGATAATAATTCATTCCAGCAAAATGAAGTAGATGAAAATTTCATTGAAGAATATACAGCTAATAATATCATCTGGAATATTTATTCTAACAATAAAAAATATATAGCTATATGTATCAGCAATAATACTCAATATGTAATTAATACATTTGAGGATATTGATAAATTAAAAAAAATTATAGATTTTATTTATGAAAAGGAGTAAAAAATGAACAGATTTTCAAAAATTTCTATTGGATTGTTGATGTCACTATCATTAATTGCTTGTCCTGGCATATCAAATACTGTTGAGAATATTCCATCAGTATATGCAGATGAAGCATCTACATACTCATCATATGTTTTTGATGGTTACAGCGGATACCTTACTACTGAAAAATGTCATGTTTGTATTGATTTATATGACTACGGTAACGTAACTATTAAATTAGTACTTCAAAGAAAAAACATCTTTGGAAACTGGTATGA
This sequence comes from Oscillospiraceae bacterium, assembly GCA_030533325.1. Taxonomy (GTDB): domain Bacteria; phylum Bacillota; class Clostridia; order Oscillospirales; family Ruminococcaceae; genus HUN007. Next base: position 23,375 of record JAUNJJ010000046.1, on the reverse strand, counting down.
TTACAAGACAGATGATCCAGGAAAAACATATTATAACGTACTTTTTGCTAACCATGACTATCCTTATGAAATAACCAGAAGCGGAAGTTACAGATTCAAATATACAGCAACCGGCACTGTTAATGGAATAACTCAAACAGCGGAAGGCTATTCAGGGGTCCTGGAAGTACAGTAGCTTTAAAAAATAATGATTTTATCAATTGATTTTTCTATCATATTGCGTGAGTACAAAACAGACACAAAAAGGTCCACATCTCTTAATGAAATGTGGACCTTTTTTCAGTATATTCAGTTATTGTAAATCCTGTATTTCTGGCTCCGCTGTAAAGTGGCTTTCGCAGTACACACGCAGATAACTTATATAGTTTATTTTAAACTCATCGACCAGGAGTGGAGATGACTCGATTTCAATAGGAATATTAGACGAAAAAAGTGGTTCAAACAAAGTATTTTCGACAGTTATCTCAATTGGCTTGAATATAGTTTATTTCAAACAATTGGTAGTGTATACCTGGAAAGCCGGAATTCTGTGATTAATATTTATCAAACTCATATGTTGAATTTAACAAATCTCTATTAATGTCAATCTTTTTTTCAACACTATCAGGATTATCATCAGGTGATACTACTCCTAAAAACAGAGCAGTGGAATATATTGTTTTTATTAAAAACTTTTTATAATTACCAGGAAAATACATTTTTCTGTCATAAAAATCACGAAAAAATTTTTCCCATGAATCATTTAAATTTTCACATCTTTCAAAATAAAATTCATCAGGTCTTATGTTATAGTTCTCCCACTGGTTAATTGACTTTTTTAAATATTGTTCAGCATTTTTTATTACTTCATCCAAATCACTATAACTAAAATAGAAAGTTTCCTCATTATCATACTCATAATTCTCATCTGTAAAATCAATCTGAATTTCATTTTTACGAAGAAATACTCTTCTGCATAACCCTTTATACTCACTCAGATATTCTCTGGAAATTTCAATATACCCGTAACCAACCTGAAGATATTTGTTCACTTCATTTAAATCCATAACTTTAGCTCCTTTAACTTATAACACCTAAATTATATTCTTACTTTGCGGGAAAGTTACACTAACACCTTAACTCACGCAATTAAGTCGATTGTTTTCAAATTTTTAGTATACTGTTATACTTTGCTAAAATCAATCTAAACCACGCATTCATCGCATTTAAAGTACTTTAGTGTAACAAATCTGCAAAGTTAAGATATATAGTTTAGTTTATCTTTGCATATTTAATTTTAACCATAATTTTAAAATTTTCATCTTTAATATCGAATTTTATACGTATCAACACGAATAAATGCATATATATAATTTTTAATATCTTGAACAATTTGACTTTGAAACAATATATTTTGCGAAAGAGTTTTTCATCCTATATTTTTATATAAAATTTGATATAAGGGGCAACCAACATAATAGTTAGCTACCCCTTATCTAATCACTCACACTTTTTACATAAATTATAATTTTAATTTAATAACCAATTTATTTCATAAGTATAAAATTGGTTATAAATACAATTATAAAAAATCAGCAAAAACTATACTTTCAAAAATTCAGTATAATCTATTCTTTGGATTTAATTATATTATTTTGCTCCAGAGGGAAAATAACGCATTCGCTTATTATAGCATTTATTTTTCCTTAATTATAATTGCAGCTTTTTTTCCATTTAAAAATGTTAGATTATAATGAGGATACTTGCCATGTTCTGGATGCTTAGTCACCCTATTTGGATTATGTACATAATCTGCAATATATCGCTCTTTAGTTTTTTCATTAGTTTCTATTGCATTAAATAAATCGCCCCTATAAGTACCTCTGGGATCCGAAAATAAAGGATTTATCTTCCCAAGAGCAGGCGGTGCTAAATCCGGCATAGCTCTTAGCATTTCTCTAGCTTCCTTTATAGAAGAAGCCTCGTAATCATGCCCTGCTCTTAACATTTCGATATCTTTTTTGCACCAATTATGCACCAAAACATCAAATTCCGATACATAATAAGTATGATACTCAGCAACCTCAAAATTATATACTGCAACATATTCATTTTCAGGAAGTTTTAATATCTCAACATTATTAATATTTAAGTTATTACCGTTTTTATCCCTGACAATATCTCCGGCATTGAGATTTTTAGCATTTGTCCAGCCTTGTCCTTCAATCCAGAACGGATGTTCTTCAGTTGTTTCAATAACTTCGTCATTAATTGTAATATATACAAGAGTATCCTTAACATGTATAAAAGTATTAACAACTTCTTTATAAGCAGTTTTACCTGTTTCAGGATCTGATGAAAGTACATAATCACCGGTTTGAACAGCTTCTATCGGCTTGTCACCGTCGATTGTTTCCACAAGTGTACCTGCTGTAAAGCAACCCTTACTTGCAGCACCACCAATACAGAATGGTGTAATATTGCTTACTGCTCGTCTTGCACCGATATTAACACCTGTACATAAACCGGATGACAATGCTGACATTCCAACGTCAGACCAGTTTACTTCTTTTTTTACTATAGCCTGTTCAACTACACTTGATGTTGCCCCTAATGCTGCATCAATCGCAATTTCTCCTGCAACCTGAGCGACTACAGAACCTCCAAGGGTAAATCCGGCTGCAAGCCCGCCTATTGCTCCGGCGGCTGCTGTTGCTGCATATTCTGCTGCAGTATGAGTTTCTCCGCTTATTGCATCTCCGATTGCCATTACTCCGACATTTATAGCAGCTCCTATCGCTGCACCTACTGCTGCCGCAGCAAGATTAAATACGTGTCCGCTTTCATCGGTAAATATTATCGGATTATTTCTGCAGTATGTATACAGATTAAGACTTAACGGATCCTGTCCGTTTCCTGTATATGTGTCCCTTGTGATGAATCTTCCTATAGACGGATCATAGTATCTCGCACGCAGATATATTGTGTTTGTTTCTTTATCAAAGTATTCACCGCAATATCTGAAAGGATTTTCATCAGCGTCGTCAGAATTCTTCTCTACTCCAAACGCATCATAACGATATGTTTTGGTTTTGTTTCCGCTTTCGTCCACAAGATTAACTGTATCACCGTGTGCATTCTGAAGGTAGTATATTCTGTTTCCGTAAGCAGTATAATTCCTTTCATATGTGCATACAAGACCTGTTCCCCTTGAGTAGATATCAGCTACATAGGTATCATCTGTTGTATCTACTGTAATCTGTCCGTTTACCCATATATGATTTGTAGTCTGACCATTTACGGTTTTACTGTTTCTAAGTCCGTCATAACCATAAGTGTAAGATGCAGTTTTTTCTCCGTTCTGAATACTTATCAGCTGGTTTATACTGTTGTATACATTATTCTGGAGACCTTCATCCGGATTGTTTTTACTAAGCTGATTACCATTTGCATCATATGTATATGCCGTTTCCTGAACAACATCTCCTGTATGTTTTACCTCCTTCTGAAGAAGTGTCGTATAATTTCCGTCAACGTCATACTGATAATCGGTATAATAGTTTTCATCATCACCGGCAACAGTCATTTTTGCTCTGTTTCCATAGCAGTCATATTCATATGATATTGTGTTTTGGTTTTCACCTGTTATTTCTGTTTCAGTTTTAAGTCTTCCAAAATCATCATATTCATAATACGACTCTTCTATTATACCATTTTCATAACGTTTTTTGCAAGCATCTGAGCCGTTTAAATAATAAGTGTAAGTATATTCTGAACCATTACTGTTGGTAATACCTGTTATCATATTGGAAAGATTATAGGTATAGCTGGATGTTACTCCATTGTTATATGAAGCTGTTGCCTTATTACCGGCATTGTCATATGTATATTCTACTGTCTCTGTTCCGCCCTCATACACTTTGGAGATACGCATCTCATCATCATATTCATATGTTTCATTTGAATATACAATAAGATTATTTACTCCGGTAAATACATTATCAATATTTGATGTACTTCCAACATAGCTGTATCCTTTGAAATAAGAACCAATTTCTTTTACAACTCTGCCAAGAGCATCATATACAAAGCTTGTTGTTTCTGAATTACCGGATACATTTACAACTCTTCCCATATTATCATACTGATAATATACACTTGTGTTTTTAGAACTGTCTGCCGGACAGACTGAAACTGAACTTATAACATTGTTCAGAGAATCATATGTTTTTGTTGTAACATTTCCGTTAGCATCATGACTGGAAATAATATTACCATTCAGATCATATAACAAAGTTCCGGAATTATGTATTGTTGTTCCGTTTATTGATTCCTCTGTGGAAATAAGCTGATTTCTGTTGTCATAAATATATGTCGTAACAAGTTTGTTCAGGTCATCCGGCGATGTCATACCTGTTACCATACTTGTTTTTATGCTGTCTTTGTCATAAAAATATTTTGTATATGTATCGTCACAGTCATCTGCATATACAGCCGTCATAACAAGATTTCCAAGATTGTCATACCAGAATTCTGTTTTATTCCACTTCTGTGTATCATCATCCTGCAGCTGCGAATTTGTTTCTGTTGTTTTTTCCTTACCGTTTTTATAGTAGGAATTTTTAGTGACAGAATATCTTATATTACCTCCGTCATCAAAAAACGGTGTCTGTGTCTCAGTTAGTTTGTTCAGATACTCATATTTATATTTGGTTGTATGGTTTCCGTTTTCATCATTTTCAGGATCATAAGTTTGTGTTCCAAGCTGACCGTTAGCATAATATGTGTTTTCTCTCTTTAACTGTTCATTTACATATTCAGCAACAGTATTTCCATTACAGTCTGTTATGATATCAGTTGTTACCTGTTTGTCTTCAGTAATATACTGAACCTTTGTGGTTTTATAAGCATTATATGTTCTGTCATTGGAACCATATACTTTAAAATTATAGTTATTTATTATTTCATATGATGTAGATGTAAGAATAAGTCTGTCACTGTTTTCACTGCTCTTAAAATGTGTACTTTTTTCTCTTCCAAGTCCATCGTATTCTGTAAGACTCTGTGTACCATCAGGATTAACTGTTTTAATTAAATTACCGTATGCATTATAGAAGAAATTTGTTGTATGACCTTCTGAATCTGTAACACTCTTTGTTAATCCACCCGGATAATAACTTGTTGCTGTAAATTTATTTCCGTCAGCAGCATAATTAGGAGCAATCTTTTTAACTTCTCTTCCAAGAACGTCATACTCTATCTTTATTTCTGCCGGAGTCTGAGTTAACTCTCCGTTTACAGGCTTTCCGTATACAATAGTATCAGTAACATTTCCTGCCTTATCGTACCGCATCTCAGTAACAAACCCTTCGGCAGATATGGTTTTTTCCGCCAGAAACAGGTCATTATACTCATATCTTACACCATGTTCCGGGTGTGTTTCACCGGCACCATAGTTGAACATCTCACTTACAGTTCCGTCAGGATTATACTTATATTCAGTTACATTGCCCTCAGGATCAGTAGTTTTTTTCAGCAATCCTTTTATTGTATAGTCTGTGTCTCCATAATACTCATACTGGGTAACCGCAAATTCAGATATATGATTTTCAAAATAACTCTTCGGATTTGACTTTGCCTGATTTACAGCATCGTCTGAAACTGTTGTTAAACTTTGGGCAGAACGAGTGATTCTGGTACCATCGTATACATTGATAACAAGATTATTATTCGCATCAACAGAAAGGATAAGATTGTTAAGTTCATCATAAAGTGATGATGTGAATGTTCCGTCAGGAAGTGTTGTTTTTATTACATTTCCATTATCATCATAATCTGTTAATGTAACATTACCTTTTTCATCCGTATATCTTATTATTTCATCGTATTTATTCTTACCGTTTGCATCTTTGCTGTATTCCGCATTCTCAATTATATATTCTGTTCCATCAGTATATACCTTATTGAGTTTTACAGCGTATTTTTCATCATAATCATACTGAGTAGTCTTGATATAATTTCCGTTATCATATTCAACCACACCTGTCTGTTTACCAGAAGGATTATACTGATAAACCTGACGAAGTCCTAATGAATTGGTAATATAATTTACTTTACCATCTGAGAAATATTCAACCTGTTCTACTGTTTCGTTATAGTGATTGGTTATTTTTTTAAGATATGAATTTCCATCATAATCATAGTATTCATAGCCTTCCAAAACACTTCGTACAGAATCAAGTCTGTTTTGAGAATCATATGTATAATTTACTGAACGAACCAACTGATCAGATTTATAATTTTCTATACTAATAACTCGCTTATGTTCACCGGATGAATCATATGTTATCTTATATAATCCACCGGATAAATCCGTTATCGTTCGTACATTATTTTCTATAGGTGAAACTGTAATAGTATTTCCATCAGAATCTTCAATCTGACATAATTCATTTGAAGAATTAAAATGATACTTTATCTGTGACGGAATAGTAATGACAAAATTATTATTAGTGTCTCTTACCATTTTATTGTGATTGTTCAGGTTTTCGAAAACTCCGTTTTCCTCTTTAAAAGTGGAATTTGAACCATCCGGAAGAACAACCTGATATATCCCTGCAGCAGGAGAAATAATTTTACTTACATCAATATTGAAGTCCCATCCAACACCGAATGATCCCTCTTCTGTATTCATAGAATTATAAGTTCTTACAAAATCAAGTGACATTCCCGGTGCCTTTGAACTCATATCGACAAAGGATTTTGAGTAATTTCCTGTTGCTATATGAACACCATCACCGATTTCCCAGCCTCTTCTGTAAAGAGTATAATCAGGTTCTTCATCTTCTGTTATCTCAAACCATGGATGGATTTCATAAAGCTCTGGTGAATATCCGTATGGGAAAATAATACCTATACAATTCCCCTCATCATCTACATAATCAAAATTAAGCTGACGAGTTGTGTTGTATATATTTCTCTCCGGATTGTCCCAGTGAATAGTCTGTAATCCATTGGGATTGTAGAGTAATATCTTGTGTGTGCCATCTGACCAGACAGATTTTTCGCCGGACCGCTCATTTACCAGCCAGTGATCACCATAAAAATATATAATACCTGCTATCCAGGCTGCTTCTTCTTCAAAATCAGCGATAGTAGTGTACAGCCAGTTTCCGTCAAGCCAGAGAATATCATTTTCATTTTGCATATAAATTATGTCATCGCATCCTGCCTGACCAAAATGAAATTCTCCTCCTACATGAAGACGTCCTCCGTTCATATAAAGAACAGCACCGGTACCCTCTTCCCAAAGATTTGCATCTCTGGTTCTGAAGATAAAGTTTTCTGTAACATCAAGACTATAGCCGTTCAGGTCAAGAAACGCATTATATAATTCCATGTAATCATTTCGGCAATTACCGTTAAGAGTTATATTATTCCCGAATATGTCCTGATAATCACTACTGTTTAATCCATTAAGTGCTTCAAGCTGGTTATAAAAATACGAATAATCGTCCTGATCAATTTCTCCGTCATTATCTATATCCATATATTCATAGTAATCCGGACTCGTTGTGCAGGACCCTACATAATTTTCCTGTATATACTGCAAATCATATTCATCAATAAGACCATCATTATTTATGTCATACTCTGCACTATAACCTTCATCTTCTGAATTTTTATTGAGATAATTCTGACGAATCTGATTAAGATCATTGTCGCTGTCTATCTTTCCGTCATTATTAAGGTCAAAAGTGGCATCATAATTTCCGGATGCCCTTCTTTCTCCTATACATTCCCAGACAAAAGCCGCATCATTTTGATCTATGACATTATCGCTCCACTGATTGTTTTCTGCTGCATTATATCTGGTATCACCAAAAAACAGTATGTTCTCTTCGATATCATAAGATCCATAACCCATTCCATCATAGAAACGAGGCAGATATCCATCGCACTCAAGTTTTATATGAGTTGACATAGAGGAAAGACCGGAAGCAGACACAGTAAATGAACCATCCGCATTTACTGTTGTCTCTGCAGCAACCTGCCATTCTGAGTCAAACAGAAATACTTTTGCTTTTGAGCAGTCTCTTTCATCGCTAAGACTTACACTGCCTGTAACCGTCAGTGAACCAGACACCTCCGGCAAATCATATGGTATTATTGGTATTCCTGTTCCTGCTTCCAGCGACATGATTTCTTCTTCACTACCAAAATCCAATTCTTCAGGACCTTGTGATCTCATAGAGAAAAGGCTGGTTTCATCCGGAATATCAAAATAATTTATTTCTCCTAATCTGCTGACTTTTTCTTTGAATTCTTCAGCCAGCTGCTGTTTCTCATTCAGCTTTTCAATTGATTCAGCAGCCTCCGCAAATGTATCCGCATGTAAGATACCCTGTGCTGTACCGTCTCCGAAAATCATTACCTGTGCTGCCATCAGGAACGACAAAACTCCGGCGGTTGCTTTTTTGAAAATTTTGTTTTTGTGCATTCTTGCACCTCCTGCATTTATTGAAATCAATTTTGTTTTCCCGCATTTCTTTGTTAAGGTTATCTGTTATCATGTTTACCAATCCGCCTGCATCAATCTTACCTTTACCAAACTGCCAAACCGTTTTTAATCCCCCTTTAATCATATTAGTTCTGAAAAGTTAAAAGAGAAATACAAACTCAAAACAAACATGACAGAAAAATACCCACATAAATATAATTAAAAAAACACGCAAGTGTCACACCTGTAAATTTATTTTCATCAGAATTCATAAAACACATTACTCAAAAATTCGTTTTTTTATAAATTAATAATACTTTTATCAATTGATTTTTCTATCATATTGAGTGAGTAAAAAACATACAAAAAAAGGTCCGCATCTCTTAATGAAATGTGGACCTTTTTTCAGTATATTCAGTTATTGTAAATCCTGTATTTCTGGCTCCGCTGTAAAGTGGCTTTCGCAGTACACACGCAGATAACTTATATAGTTTATTTTAAACTCATCGACCAAGAGTGCAGATGACTCAAAATTTTTTGATTATGTGATTCTCCATATGCCTGCACAACAGTTTCAAGAATTTCTGTTTTTTCTATGTGCATACACTTGAAATCGAGGATGTTTTTTAGTATACTTATAGGTAGAGCCATTGCGTTTCTCCTTGTGAATTCTTTTTTGTAACTATTATTATAGAATACACGAAACGCAATGGTTTTTCAATACCTATTTAGAAATTTTATCGACCAAGAGTGCAGATGACTCATGTATAACAAGGTTAATAGCTACAATGGTTACAATGACAAAAAGAAAGAACAGTTTCTGAGTGATTTCGAAAATATGTGCAAAGATATTCGGAAGTCCATGGATTTGTTACTGGAAGATGAAAGAATCACGAATGATGAGTATAATGAAATGCTTAATATTACCTGCTCTCTGGAAGAATATATTTACAATAATATTGATGATATTAGTAAAAAAGGAGTTGATTCTATGTTAAACGAAAAAGTAATGCTCAGGGATGACAGAATAAGGGCAGAGGCTAAGGCTGAAGCAAAAGCAGAAAAAAACAGGGAACTTGCTGAGATGATGATTGTCAATGATGAACCAGCTGATAAGATAGAACAATATACAGGGTTGAATTTATCAGCGTTAAAACCAATTGCTCAGTCGGTTGGTAAAACACTTGTTCTTTAACCACTACAACTGAAAATCCGGACATAACTGTTCAGCAGTATGCCCGGATTTTTCTGTATTAAGATACTGAAAAAATAATGAAATTTATTGACTCTTCCGCACTTATGACCGATGGATATCCAAATTGCTTAAAGCCTTTCGCGATTGTAGCAAAGCACGTATTTTCGACGTTTATATTTTTGTAATACGTATAGTTCTACTTTTTACATTCATCTTAGGTTGATTTTTCTATCATATAGTTTATTTTGAACTCATCGACCGGAAGTGCAGATGGCTCAATATTTTAAGGTTTATAAGTCATTCAGGAATACAATGATAATAATCTGAATATAATTTACCAAAAAAGTTATGCTGCAGTCCGGACTCTGTCCGATATATTCAACGGACTTATGATTATCCCCGGTATCGCCTGTCGGTTCTCACTTTTAAATATGGAATGAATACGCCGAAGAAAAACTGTCAACAATAACTGAGAGAAATGTTTAAAACTTTCCTTCAGACTAAAGTCTGAAATTTTTTTCAGGATGTGATAAAAATGAATCTGTCGGTAAATGATGACGGAATATACAATACCGAAACATACACGGTTTCGTGTGAAGAAGCAGTTCTGGCAGGCAGGGCTGCTGCATCAGTCAGGGAAAATATAGTCATAGGATATGACAAAGAATGTCAGACCTGCTTTCATGCACTTGCATCAGGAATAATGTCACAGGGAAAGAAACTGTGGGATGCCGGAATATGTACACAGGCTCAGCTGAGGTTTTGTATTCGCGAATCTTCGGCTGACTGCGGAATTTTTATAGAAAACTGCTGCGGAAACAAAAAGCTTTTACTCTTTTCATCAGGAGGACATACGCTCACTTCGGAGGAGGAAAAGGAATTTACAGAAGCGATTAATGAAAACCGGACACTGGAGGATGTAAGCAGCGAAGGGCAAATAATCAGTGCTGATGTACTTTCGGATATGTATTTTACCGGGATGAAGCAAAAGTTTATTTCACTGAAAAACTGCAATATAAAAATCAATTCCTCTTCTAAAATCATAAGAGATTTCGCTCTGGAAAATTTACCGCAAAGAAACTGCTCTCCGGAAACTGTAACATTCAGCATTCCCGGAAATGGTCTGCGTGCTTCGGCATACAGTGACGAAACCGGATGTGTATTCTGGGAAAAGCTTGTACTTATCTGCTGTAATGATGAATTTGAAAAAGGAAAAGATATGGCTCTGCCCTGTGATTTTCCGGTTATCGCTGAAAAAACAGCCGCTTCCTGGAACAGAATAATATACCGGTATGATCCTTCATCGTCAAATCTCTCTGATGTATCAAAAAAAGAAATGTCTCTCGAATTTCCTTTTCTTACAGACGGACTTTACCTTGCAGGCCGCATAGCATGGATAATGCACACCAGATGCTGTACCTTTGCCTCTCTTCTAAGGGATATTCCTGACTTTACAACAACAGTAAAATATGTAAAAATACACGGAGACCCGGCTGACAAAATACGCAGGATCCAGGAAAATGAAGTTTGCTGCAGAAGTGACAGCGGAAGAATAGTCGCAAGAAAATCAAAAAGCGGAAAAAGTCTTGTCCTCTACGCCGAAAGCTACAGTACTGAAAGTGCGGACGAGCTGTGCAGCAGCTGGATCAGAGACCTTGACATATAGCACAATATTTTCCTCAGTTGTGCTTTGAAAATGTGGATAAAAGAAGAGTTTTGTAACTATTATGAAGCATGCTTTTATCCACATTCTTTTAAGGCCGAATTTCGTTTAATTTGACATACCGATTATCCATTTCCTTCCTTGACAGAAATAAAACCGTGTAATATAATTAATGTGTATATTTATGTTCGGATATCATACATAGAAAAAATTCAGGAAATGTGTGATTATATCTAACAAAACAAATTAAATTTATACAAGGAGGCTTGTGCTAATTGAACCATTCTAACAATAACAATCGCAGACGTTCCGGCGATGACAAAACAAACAGCAGACAATCATACCGTCAGAGAGCAGATTCCGGAAACAATTCATCCGATTCACGCAACTCATCAAAAACAGTAAAAAAAGACAACCGTAAAACACCTGTAAAAATCATTCCTCTTGGCGGCCTTAACGAAATCGGAAAAAACATGACTGCTTTCGAATGCTCAAACGACATCTTTATAGTTGACTGCGGTCTTGCATTCCCTGATGCCGAAATGCTCGGTGTAGATATCGTTATCCCTGATTTCACATATATCGAAAGAAATCAGGCAAAGGTAAGAGGAGTTGTTCTTACCCACGGTCACGAAGACCATATCGGTGGTCTTGTTTACCTTCTTAAGAAGATTAACGTACCTGTTTACGGAACCAAGCTTACACTCGGACTTGTTGACGGAAAACTCAAGGAACACGGTCTTTCAGGAAAAGTTTCACTTATTGAAGTAACACCTAAGAAAACCGTAAAGATGGGCTGCATGGCAGTCGAATTCATCTCAGTAAATCACTCCATCCCTGATTCTGTGGGTCTTGCTATCCATACACCTGCAGGCATAATCGTTCATACAGGCGACTTCAAGGTTGACTACACACCTATCAACGGAAAGCCAATTGACCTTGCACGTTTCGGTGAACTCGGTTCCAGAGGCGTACTTGCTCTCATGGCCGATTCAACAAATGCAGAACGTCCGGGATTCACACAGTCAGAAAAAACTGTCGGAAATTCATTTGAAAATCTCTTTGCCGGTGCTGAAGGCAAGAGAATTATCATCGCTACCTTCTCCTCAAACATTCACCGAATCCAGCAGATTATTGACTGTGCTGTAAGAACAGGCAGAAAAATAGCTGTTTTCGGAAGAAGCATGGTCAACGTTATCGCCACAGCAATAGAGCTTGGCTATCTCGAAGCTCCTGCAAATACAATTATCGATATTGATCTTATCAACCGCTATGACAGCAGTCAGATTGTTCTGATAACAACGGGAAGCCAGGGCGAGCCAATGTCTGCACTTACCCGTATGGCAATGAACGATCACAAAAAAGTCAATATAAACTGCAACGACTTCATCATCATCTCTGCAACACCAATTCCGGGCAACGAAAAGTATGTTACCAAGGTAGTAAACGAACTTATGAAGTCGGGTGCAGAAGTTGTTTACGAAAAGATGTATGAAGTTCATGTTTCAGGTCATGCCTGCCAGGAAGAACTGAAACTTATGCTGGCTCTTACAAAACCTAAGTTCTTCATACCTGTTCACGGTGAATACAAGCATCTCAAAAAACACGGACAGCTTGCCATCGAGATGGGCATCCCGGAAAGCAACATAATCATAGGCGAGATAGGCAACGTTATTGAAACTGACGGTGTCGATATGCGTATAACCTCCCGTGTACCTGCCGGCAGAATTCTTGTTGACGGTCTCGGTGTAGGAGATGTAGGCTCTATAGTCCTCAGAGACAGAAAACATCTCGCACAGGACGGTCTCATCATCGTTGTTATTGCGATAGACAGGGCATCAAATATAGTTGTTTCAGGTCCTGACATCATATCAAGAGGATTTGTTTATGTAAGAGAATCAGAAGAACTGATGGACGAAGCAAAACAGGTTCTCATTTCAACACTTGCCCAGTGCTCAATTCATGATCTCAGAGAATGGAACTCACTCAAGACAAAGCTTAAGGATGCTCTTTCCGAATACATCTACAGCAAGACAAAGAGAAGTCCTATGATTCTTCCTATCATCATGGAAATTTAATTTCGTACTTCCCTTAAAGCACAGAAATACAAAATTCAGGCTGAACAGCTTAAAGGAGGAATTTTTCACGAAAAAAAGAAAACTCCTGCTGCTTCTTATATCATCATCTCTTCTGGTTATAATGTCATTCATCTCAGCAATGAGAATTTACAGTTATAATGAAGAAGAATCATTCCTCTACATGCTTATTATTATTGTGCTTATCTTCGTGGTAATATCACAGATAATACGCATGCTGCAGAATATATACAGATACTTCAACAGAATAGAACACAAGCTCGAACAGACAAAATGTTTTACGCTGTACAACACTCCGGAGCCTATAGTAATAACTGATAAAAGCGGAAAAATTCTATGGTACAACAACTCTTTTCTGGAAGCTATTTCAGACGGTACTGATGCATTCGGTATGAATATATGTTCAGAACTGAATATCGAAAACAGTGTCCTTCAGGATAAGGGAGAGTTCGGGTTAAGCTATGGCAGTAAAAAATACAACGTAAAATGCTTTGTAAACACTGACTACAAGGTAGATATGAAGATTCTTTTCTTCTCTGACCAGACCTCCTATCTCGAGCTCCTTGAAGAATACAGCAGCAAGAAACCAACCGTAGCTCTCATAGTGATTGACAACTATGAAGATATTTTTCAGAACACTAAGGAAAGTGAACGTTCCTCTGTTCTGACCAAGCTTGAAAAAGCGCTTGAAAACCTCGTGGCTGATTCTGAAAGTTTTATTCAGAGACTTTCCAAAGACAGATTCATGGCTGTTTTTGAAGAAAAACATCTTAGAAAAGTCATAAATGACCGTTTCAGCGTTCTTGATGAAGTGCGTAAAGCCGGAGCAGGTACAGGTCTCATGATTACCATATCCATCGGTGTCGGAAGTGCAAGCCATTCCCTTGCAGAAAGTGAACACTTTGCCAGAGAAGCTCTTGATATGGCTCTTGGAAGAGGCGGAGACCAGGCAGCAGTAAAAACGGTGAACGGTTACGAATTTTTCGGCGGCATTTCAAAACCTGTCGAAAAACAGTCGAAGCTTAAGACAAGAATGAAGTCAAACGCAATACAGAAACTAATCGATGATGCTTCCACTGTATTTATCATGGGGCATATAAACGGTGACCTTGATGCACTTGGTGCGTCAATAGGCCTTGCATGTGCTATTCAGATATCAGGACACAGATCTGTCATTGTTATAAATGAAAAAACACATCTTGCCCCGGAACTTATCCAGAGTGCAAGAGAACAGATTCCTGATATATGCTTTATAGATGAAACAAAAGCACTTGAAATGACCGATTCAGACAGTCTTCTCATTATCGTTGATACACATAAAAAATCGCTTCTTGAAAGTCAGAAACTTTTTGAAAAAATCAGGAATACAGCTATTATCGATCATCACAGAAAAGATGTAAACTACATAGACAACGCTCTTCTGTTCTTCCATGATCCGAACGCTTCCTCAGCATCAGAAATGGTAACTGAGATTATTCCTTACTTCAGAAATTTCACAAGACTTCCTGAAGAAGCAGCCAATGCCCTTCTTGCAGGTATCATGCTTGACACAAAGAATTTTGTCATACGGGCAACTGTAAGAACATTTGAAGCGGCTGCATATCTGAAAAAAATGGGCGCAGATACTGTATCAGTAAAAAAATTCTTTACAAACAGCATAGATTTCTACAGAATGAAGGCAGCCATTGTTTCATCAGCTGAAGTATACAAAGGTTTTGCCATATCAGTTGTTGAAACCATTCCGGCTCTTGAAAAATCAATGAGAGTTATCGCCTCACAGGCCGCTGACGAGCTTATGAACATAAGCGATATAAACGCATCGTTTGTTATCTTTGATGCAGGCGGAAAGATGAATATATCCGGACGTTCATACGGAAAAGTAAATGTTCAGCTGATTGTTGAGAAGCTCAAATACGGCGGTGGTCACCAGACTATGGCCGCTGCCCAGATTCCGGACATAACCGCTGAAGAAGCCAGACTAAGGCTTATTGAAGCGATAGAAAAATATTTACTGGAAAATATGACAGACACTAAACTATTACCTCAGAAGGAGAATTGAAAATGAAAGTAATTTTTACACAGGATGTTAAAGGCTCAGGAAAAAAAGGCGAAATAAAAAATGTAGCTGACGGTTATGCAAGAAACTGCCTCCTCTCCAAGGGACTGGCCGTGGAAGCTACACCGAAGAACCTCAGCGACCTTAAGGGAAAACAGGATTCAGCACAGCATAAGATTGATGTCGAAAAGGCTGAGGCAGGAAAAACAGCTGAAGTAATCAACGGCAAAAAGGTTGTTATCAAAGCCAAAGCAGGTTCTGCCGGAAAGCTTTTCGGTGCAGTTACTTCATCACAGATTGCTGACGCTGTTGCAGAACAGTACGGTCAGAAAGTTGACAAGAAGAAAATTAATCTTAAAACAGAAATAAAGAACTTCGGTGAATACGAAGCTGAAATCAAGCTCTATACCGGTATCTCAGCAAAAGTAACAGTTGAAGTAACAGAGGGATAATAAATGGCAGGAGAAAACTACAGACCGGCTGTTCAGTCAGCCGGATTCGAAATGCCTCACAGTATTGAAGCCGAGCAGTCTGTACTCGGCTCAATTCTTATAGACTCAAATGTTTTAGCAGTAGTACTCGACAAAATCAAGCCTGAGGCTTTTTATACAGAACAGCACCGTGAACTCTTCTCAATAATGATAAGAATGTTCTCCGACGGTTCAAAATCAGACGTAGTCACTGTTCTGAACGAAGCACTGGCCATGAAAGTATTTGAAACAGCTTCAGAGGGAAGACAGTATCTCGCATCACTTATGCAGTCAGTACCTTCAGTTTCAAACGTCGAAGACTACTGCAGTATTATTGCTGAAAAATACTATGCAAGAAGCCTTGCAACCGTTGCCCAGCAGATAATAAGCGATATAGCCTCAGGAGGATACGAAGCCAAAACACTTCTTGATGCAGCAGAACAGAAGATCTATGATATAAGACAGGGACGTGATGTAAAGGGACTCACTCCGCTCAACGATGTTGTATATCAGGCATATGACAGACTTTCAAAGATAACAGGTCCTGACAAGGAAAAATACCTTGGTGCAAAAACAGGATTTACCCATCTTGATACAATAACAACCGGTCTCAACCGTTCAGACCTTATCCTTCTGGCGGCAAGACCGGGTATGGGCAAGACATCATTTGCAATGAATATTGCTTCAAGTGTTGCCAGACGAACTGAAAAAGATGTAGCCGTTTTCTCCCTCGAAATGTCAAAGGAACAGCTTGCAACACGTCTTCTTTCAACCGAAGCCCTCGTTGACAGTAACAAGCTGAGAAGCGGACGACTTGAAAAAGACGACTGGCTCAGACTTGCCTCAAGTGCTGACAGACTCTGTCACCTGAATATGTATATAGATGATACGGCTGCCATAACAGTACAGCAGATGAAGGCAAAACTAAGAAGGGTTAAAAACCTCGGTCTTGTTGTTATCGACTATCTCCAGCTCATGACAACAACTCTTAAAACTGACAACCGAGTTGCTATTATTTCTGAAATAACAAGACAGCTTAAAATCATGGCAAAGGAACTTGACGTTCCGATTATCCTCCTTTCACAGCTTTCACGTGGACCTGAAGCCAGAACGGACAAGCGCCCTATGCTTTCCGACCTCAGAGAATCAGGATCAATCGAACAGGACGCCGACATAGTTATGTTCCTCTACCGTGATGCCTACTATAACAAAGACTGTCCTACACCAAACATCAGTGAATGCATAGTTGCAAAAAACCGACACGGTGAAACAGGCACAGTTGAAATGGTATGGGACGGACAGTTCACAAGATTCGCAAACAAGGAAGGATAACCCTATGCTATGTCAGATACTTGATACAGCAAAAAAATACAGCATGACTGAAACAGGTGACGAAGTTATTGCCGCTCTTTCCGGCGGTGCAGACAGCGTCTGTCTGCTTCTTGCACTGAATGAACTCAAAGAAACTCTTGGGATAAAACTCAGTGCAATCCATGTAAACCACTGTCTCAGGGGAAATGAAAGTGACCGCGACGAACAGTTCTGCAGAGATCTCTGCGGGAGACTCCGGATTCCGCTTATATGCGGCAGATTCAATGTAAAGGAAGAAGCTGAAAACCGAAAAATCTCCACTGAACTTGCTGCAAGGGATATAAGATACAGATTTTTTCAGGAAAACTCTTCCGGTAAAAAAATCGCAACAGCCCATACCGCAAACGACAACGCAGAAACGGTTATTTTCAACCTTGCAAGAGGGACAGGCACAAAAGGTATAGCGGGTATCCCGCCGGTAAGAGGCAATATCATCCGGCCTCTTATAAATGTAACCCGCAGCCAGATTGAAAACTATCTGAAAGAAAAAAATCAGGAATATGTTACTGACTCAACAAACCTCACTGATGACTATACACGAAATATTATTCGTCACAATGTCATTCCAGTGCTTGAGCAGATTAACTCCTCACTCTTCAGGACTGTTTCATCTGATTCGGATAACTTCCGCACAGACAATGCATTCATTGAAGCCGAGGCTGAAAAAGCATACAATGCATGCCGGACAGAAAAGTCATCACTTAAAGGACTTTCTGATTTTCATGAGGCAGTCAGAAGAAGATGCATAGCACGCCTGCTTGATGAAAATAATATTGAAACAAGCAGCAGAAGAATAGCTGATATGGATTCCATATGTTTAAACGGCGGAAAAATAAACCTGTCCGGAAACATCTATGCAGTATCCAGAGACAATATACTTTCAGTAAAGGAAATACTTCCGGAAAATAATGAGCACGTATGCATACCGGTAAAATACGGTGCAAACAGTTTCTGCGGCAAGACCGTTACTATAAGGCTAAGAGAAAACGACGGACATTATTCAGAAAATTCATTTGATGCTGATAAACTCACAGGAAATGCAGTTATCAGAAACAGACTTCCCAGCGACAGAATAAAACTTGCAGGTAAAAGCTTTACTTCATCAGTAAAAAAACTGTTCAACAGGCTGGTGGATATATCTGAACGAAACAGAATCTGCTTTATCGCCGATGAGGAAGGTCCCGTATTTATCGAGGGTATCGGCATTGCTGAACGTGTATGTATAGATGAAACCACCAGAAATATACTGGAAATTTTTATAGATTGTGATTAAACAATGAAAATATACTATTATATTTAATCAATACTTGACTTTACAGCATTTTCACGTTAAAATAATCTTATTGGTGTTTTGTGCGGAGTGCATTCGTACAGTAACTGAAAAGTCAAAATAATAAAGACGAAAGAATGGAGTGAATGTCATTGACACCTAAAAAGAACAAAGGTCTTCTGACCTATATTTCCATAGCTGCAGTAATCATTCTTGTTCTTGGAGTACTTATTCCGAATCTTGAACAAAACAGCTCAACAAAAAAATATTCAGAGATAATAGAATACTTTGACAACTACGAAGTATCTGAATACAGTCTTAATCTTAAAAGCGGTGAGCTGGTAATGGCTCTGCGTGATTCTGATGAAAAAATTTCATATACAGTTCCTAACGTTGGTCTTTTCCTTCAGGATACTGACTCTGAAATCAAAGATTACCGTGAGGAATACAATGAAAAATATCCTGATGAGCCACTTAAAGTAAATTATATCAGAGGAACGGACAATTCATGGATAATCACTATTATACCGACTATCCTTCTTCTTGTCATGGGTATTGCACTGTTCTTCTTTATGATCCGGCAGGCCGGAGGCGGCGGAAAGTACAACAATTTCGGAAAGGCAAATGTACGACCGGCAAACGGAAAGAAAACAACATTTGACGATGTTGCCGGTGCGGATGAAGAAAAGGAAGAACTCAAGGAGATTGTTGATTTCCTTAAAAATCCTAAAAAATACGATGAGATTGGTGCACGTGTTCCGAAGGGTGTTCTCCTTCTCGGACCTCCTGGTACAGGTAAAACCCTCCTTGCAAAAGCAGTTGCAGGTGAAGCAGG
Source organism: Oscillospiraceae bacterium (assembly GCA_030533325.1). GTDB lineage: Bacteria > Bacillota > Clostridia > Oscillospirales > Ruminococcaceae > HUN007. Next base: position 3,940 of record JAUNJJ010000046.1, on the reverse strand, counting down.
CTGTCCGTTCTTCTCCATCTCAGGTTCCGACTTCGTTGAAATGTTCGTCGGTGTTGGTGCTTCACGAGTAAGAGATCTTTTTGAACAGGCAAAGAAAAACAGCCCGGCTATAATCTTCATCGACGAAATAGACGCCGTAGGACGTCACAGAGGTGCAGGTCTCGGCGGCGGACATGACGAAAGAGAACAGACACTTAACCAGCTCCTCGTTGAGATGGACGGCTTTACAGGCAACGACAACGTTATCGTAATGGCCGCAACAAACAGACGTGATATTCTTGACCCGGCACTTCTCAGACCAGGCCGTTTTGACAGACAGATTCTTGTAAACTACCCTGATGTAAAGGGACGTGAAGATATCCTCAAAGTACACGCAAAGAACAAGCCGCTCGGTCCTGACGTTGACCTTAAGGTTATAGCAAAGACAACACAGGGATTCACAGGTGCTGATCTTGAAAACCTTCTCAATGAATCTGCCCTTCTTGCAGCACGTGCAGGAAGAAAGGCTATCATCGAATCAGATATTGAAGAAGCTACACTTAAGGTAATCGCCGGTCCTGAAAAGAAATCACACATCGTTACTGAAAGAGATAAAAAAATCACAGCATATCACGAAGCCGGTCATGCTATTGCAGCATACCACCTTGAAACGCAGGAAAAGGTTCACCAGGTTACTGTTATCCAGCGTGGTATGGCAGCAGGTCTTACGGTTACAAGACCTACTACAGACGATTCACACATGTCCAGAACAAAGATGCGCGAATCAATCGTTATGCTCCTCGGCGGACGTGTTGCAGAAGAACTTTTCCTTGATGACATCTGCACAGGTGCTTCAAACGACCTTGAACGTGCCACAAAGGTAGCAAGAAATATGGTTACAAAATATGGTTTTTCTGAAAAGCTCGGAACTATCGTATATGGTGACGAAAACAATGAAGTATTTCTTGGCAAGGACTATGGTCATACAAGAAACTACAGTGAAGAAATCGCTTCACAGATTGATGCTGAAGTACGTGAGATTATTACAAATGCACATAAGCAGTGTGAAGCACTTCTTACAGAGCATATGGACCAGCTCCACAAGCTTGCTCAGTATCTCATAGAATATGAAAAGATTGACGGAGATGACTTCGTTAAACTTATCAACGGCGAACTTGATACACCTTCCGAATCGGATTCTTCCGAAACCGAAGAAACTGAAACAGAAAAAAATGCCGAATCTGATGATTCAGCTGATTTATAATAACAAAAATGTTCAGCAGCTCTTAAACCTGAGCTGCTGAACATTTTTTTGTTTTATAAAGTATTTTATCTGCCCGTACTTCCGAATCCGCCGTTTCTGACGCCAGTCGCATCATCATCAAAGGTAATTCCGTACTCTGTGAAAATTCCCTGTGAGAAAGCATCACCGGCATTAAGGTTAATAGTAAGTCCGGTATTTGAAGCATTTGTAAACTTGACCATGATATGACCTTCGTTATCCGAATAGTAGTAGTCACTGTCAATAATGCCTACTGTATTGTTAAGCTGCATGCGGTATTTAAAACCAAGTCCGCTTCTCGGATAGAGTCCGAGCATCCAGCCTTCTTCAATCTTAACTCTTATACCTGTAGGTATTTTTATTGTCTCACCCGGAGCTAGTGAAAAACCCACAGGTGTACAGAAGTCGTAACCTGCTGAACCCGATGTAGCTCTTGCAGGTATCTTTATACCTTCATATATTTTTTCTGCCTGCTCTGCACTGCAGTCTCCGAATGAATCAGTCCAGTCCCTGACAAACTGTTCCCTGCTTACCTTCTGAAACTCTGCTATTCTTTTCATTGTACCATATCCTTATTATAATTTATTTGGGATCAAGAGAGTTAATTACTCTTGAAATAAACTGTCTGATTCTTGCAAGGTCAGCAAGTTCAACCTTACCGTTGTTTGTAACATCGGCTCTGACAATCTGATCAGGAGTCATATCCTTTCTGTCTGCAAGGATAAGTGCAAGGGTTGAGATATCTGTTACATCAACCTTTCCGTCATTATTTACATCTCCGTAAAGAACTGAACCGGGATTCGGAACAGTTACCGGTGGTTCTGTCGTTGTCTCAGCCGGTTTTGCTGTTGTAATGACAGGTTTCGCTGTTGTAAAAGGCTTGTCTCCCGGCTGTGTTTCCACAGGAGTTCCATCTGATTTCTTTCCGCCGTCAAGGTTGCTTCCTTCGCTGTTTGAATAACCTGAGTAGAATTCATTAAGCGACAGACCGTTTGCGCCGAGAGCAGTCTGGTGGTCAAGACCGATATACTTTCCTGAAGATGAAGTCTGCCAGAGTGACTCTTCAAAGAGGCCGTACTTGTCAGCGTCCCAGTTGTTGAACTGAGTATCGAGAAGTCCGCCTGTATCTCCGGAGTTAGGATTAAGGCACCAGAAAGTATGGTTGATGTGATTGTCTATCATATAGTCACGGAGAAGAGTCATCCACTTCTGGTTAGGACCGTCATCCATATGTCCGCCCCACTCACCGATAAGAAGCGGAGCAATCTCCTGGTCATTAATATATGCCCACGTGTCATACCAGTAGTCATCAAGAAGTGTCTGTGTTGTAAAGTCCTTGTCAAACCATGTCTGTGCATATACTGACGGGCCGTAGTCATGTGGTGAGTATACTATCTGGCTTGTTCCGCTCTCAGGAACTACAGGATAGTCCTTAACGCCGCGGAGATTTCCTCCCCACCATGCACCATACCATGGTGACTGGTCAGCAGGAGCATTCCAGATGTCCGGAGTATCATATGTATAGCCCTTTTCTGTCTTAGGATACTGTTCAACACCTTCGATAAGAATAAGTGCGTTTGGATTTACTGCAAGAATTGAGTTTGCACATTCTTCTGCAGAATACTTCCAGTTGTTCTGGTCTGTGGAATCATCCCACTTTGCAATTCCGTCCGGACATTCTGTGCCGTTGTATCCGCGCTTTCCGTGAGGTTCATTTTTCAGGTCATATGCAAGAATTGTATCATCATTTGCATACTTTTCAGCAAGCCATGTTATCGAATCCTTCCAGTCATCCCAGGTTATTTCCTTCTCTGAAGTATGTCCAACAGCCATACCGCCGCAGTCTTCAGCAGATTCTTCATAGTACCAGAGAGTATAGTTATGACCGGAGTTATGTGAAGCAGGGCTGTGAACGTCAATAAGCGCCTTGATTCCGTACTTCTTGCACTTCTTCATAATTACATCAAAAATCTCCATGGAGTTTTTGAGTGTCTTACCGTCAGCTTCACAGAAATCCTTGTTTATGTTTCCGTACTTTCCTGCCGGTGTAACCGTTCCATCCTCTCCAACTTCATCAACAGGCGGATTGTAGCTTGCCTGAACTGAGCTTACCGGATCCGGTGTTCCGTTCATCCATGAGATAAGAAGCTCACTTGAAATCGGAAAACGTATAATGTTTATTCCGTGGTCTGCAACACTCTGAAGCATATCATCAACATCTCTTGCATACAGACCATGAGCACAGTTTTCTGTACAGTTAAATCCGAACCAGTTGGCACCTGTAAGCCATACTTCATTTCCATTGCTGTCATAAAGCCTGCTGCCCTTTGCATGAAGCCAGTCATCGTTCATGTCGTCAGCCACAGCATAGGTTGTTTCAACTGCAGGTGCTGATGAATAGTTCATAAAGCCCGTTCCTGCCAGTGCTGCCACACACAGAACCGCAGTTATTTTCTTAAATGCTTTCATTTCTGTCGATTCCTCCTTGTTTTTCCGTTATGAACGGATTATAGAAATATAAGAACTCTTGATTTAATTATACAGGAAACCCTGAAAAAAAGCAATACACAGAGAAATGCAGTTTCCCGAAAATCCGGGAAACTGCATTTTCTGTTTTTTTATGAATGGGAGTATTAGAATTATAACGAATTTGAAATTCGTTGTCTGAATGTTTTTATG
>JAUNJJ010000180.1:3374-5310 GCA_030533325.1 Oscillospiraceae bacterium | reverse complement strand
GAAAAAATCTTTGCTTCAATGGCAATTTTTCCTCTTTCAACGATTTCACCTTCTACTCTGGTTTCAATACCGAGTTCCATGTTATTCGTTGTAAACTTTATTTCACCTGCTGTTGCATCAATAAGAATACATTCAAGAATTGGTAATGTTGTTCTTGTTGGAACTGCACGAAGTGCTATGTTAACTCCCTGAAGAAGGTGCGATTTGGTAAATTTTAATTTCATTGTTGAAAACTCCTTTCGGTCTAAAAAATAGATAAATATATATAATAAATTTAGTAGTAGTAGTAGTAGAGATTGTGAGTATGTGGAAAAACAGCACAAACCCAGTAATACAGCCAACTACAGAAATGAATAACTCTGTGAAATGATTGTTGGAAGTTTGTTTATGGATGGGGATAAATTAATATGCTTTCAATCCATTTTTTTTGCAAAAATATATTTTCAACATACTTTCCACATCAAATACACAACTTATCCACAAAGTTATGAAGGATTAAGTTTCTTTACCAGAACTTCTACGATATTTCGTGTAGACTCTTTTTCCTTAATTTCTTCTTCAATCTTGTCTGCACCATGAATAACGGTAGAGTGATCACGGTCACCAATATATTTTCCAATGGTTGCCAGAGGCTCATCTGTGTAGGTTCTGCAAAGATACATGGCAATCTGTCTTGGATATGCAATATCTGCTTTTCTCTTTTTCGAGAGAATATCTACAATAGAAATATTGAAATGCTCTGCTACAATCTGAATAATATATTCAATGGTTATGGCCCTTTTTGAATTTGGGGAAATAAGATCCTTCAGAATCTCCTGTGCCATTTCCAGAGAAATCGGACTATGGGAAATCTTGGAATACGCTGTAATCTTATTCAGGGCACCCTCTAATTCACGAATATTGGAATTAATATTATTTACAATAAAATCTTTTACTTCATGAGGTACCGTGTAACCTTCTACCTCAATTTTCTTGTTGAGAATCGCCATGCTTGTCTCATAGGTCGGTGGCTTAATATCTACCTGAAGACCCTGTTCAAATCTTGTACGGATTCGATCTTCCAGCTTGGTAAGTTCCTTTGGTGGACGATCTGATGAAATAACAATTTGTTTGTTGGATCCGTAAAGAGTGTTAAATGTATGGAAAAACTCTTCCTGGGTAGATTCCCTGTTGGAAATAAACTGGATATCGTCAATCAGGAGGACATCTACCTTGCGGTATTTCTCACGGAAATCTTTGTTCTGATGATTTTTGATTGCCTCAATCATTTCATTCATAAAATCTTCAGAAGTAATGTAAGTAACCTTTTTATTTTCATCCGCAGCCATTACAAAATGGGCGATGGAATGCATTAAGTGAGTCTTTCCAAGACCTACGCCTCCATAGATAAAAAGAGGGTTATAAGCATCTCCAGGTGATTCTGCAACAGCAAGACATGCTGCATGCGCAAAACTGTTATTGTTACCTACGACAAAAGTATCAAAAGTATATTTTGGATTCAGATTTGATTCCAATAATCGTTTGTTTGAATTATTATAGGAAGACATTTTTTCTTCAGCAGATTTTTTGTCCTTTAAAGTGCTTTCCAGAGCAAATACCACATCAATCTTTCTGCCGGTGAATTCACACAAGGTAGAACGGATATAATGATAAAATTTTATTTTAAGGATTTTGATCATTGGCTCTTCGGTCAAAGAGAATGTAATAATATCATCTTCAAAAGAATAAATCTGGTTCACCAGGTTCTTAATCCATGTATCTGCGGATACAGGACTTACATCAAATTCAGTCTGAATTGTCTCAATAATCTGATCCCAATTTTCTTTTATTTTTGTAATAATTTCGTTTTCTTGCATAGTAACTTCTCCTAAAGGACACAATCTCACCATATATTTTATAACAAAATTTGAAAATATTCAAGAAATAATAATATATA
>JAUNJJ010000180.1:2123-3364 GCA_030533325.1 Oscillospiraceae bacterium | reverse complement strand
AAATGGGCATAAAAATAGAATTGTGGATAACTCTCATGTCGAAAAAAAGCGTAATAAGGACTTTTGAAAAGTTTTCCACTATTTTTCCACAACTTATCCACATTTTGTTAATAACTTTATGTAAAATAAAATGAAATTAATAATGATTTTTCTTGACTTGTACTTTGTTTATGAATATAATAATGCTGTATGTTTATCTTTAAACTAGACAAAATATGCTTACCATATATAATTGGTATTTGAAGGAGGTGCTTTTGAAATGAAGATGACATTCCAGCCTAAGAAGAGATCTAGAGCTAAGGTTCATGGATTTAGAAGTAGAATGAGTACTGCCAACGGTAGAAAAGTTTTATCTGCTAGAAGAGCAAAGGGAAGAAAAGTATTATCAGCTTAGGCCGCAGATTTGTGGCCTTTTCTTCTATTGAAACAAGGAAATATGAAATATTTCGATAAAATTCGGAAAAATAATGAATTTCGAGTGGTTTATGAAAACGGAAAATCACGAGCAAACAAATATTTGGTAATGTATATTTTAGAGAATAACATGCAGATTAACAGAATTGGAATTTCCGTTAGCAAAAAAGTGGGAAACAGTATTGTCAGACACAGACTGACAAGAATTATTAGAGAAAGCATTAGACTAAACGAAGAAAAATTCAATTTAGGATATGACATCATAATTGTTGCAAGAAACAATCTGAAAGGAAAGGGGTATCTTGATGCGCAAAGCGCTGTGTTGCACCTTTCGAAGATTCATGGAATTTTAAAAAGAGAGAATGATTGTGATTAAAAAGATTTTAATTGGTATAATTCGATTTTATAAAAAATTTATATCTCCCTTGAAAAGGCATGGAACCTGCATATATACGCCTACCTGTTCTACATATGCAATCGAGGCATTGGAAAAACATGGTGTTTTGAAAGGAAGTCTGCTTGCTTTGTGGAGAATAATTCGATGTAATCCTTTTTCAAAAGGTGGATATGATCCTGTTCCATAAATAAATTTATTGTCTGATGCTTAGGAGGTATGATTGTGGTTCTATTGACACAGAGTAATACATTTATAATCGGACCAATTGCAAAGCTGCTTGGTTTAATTATGAATGGATTATTTCATTTGACTGGATTAATCGGAATCCAGAATATTGGATTATGTATTATTTTATTTACGATTGTTGTTAAGCTTTTAATGTTACCTCTTACGATTAAACAGATGAAATTTACAAAGCTTTCTTCAATCA
>JAUNJJ010000180.1:1877-2113 GCA_030533325.1 Oscillospiraceae bacterium | reverse complement strand
TGTTAAAAATGCAGGAAGAAACCAAGGCAGTTTATGCAAAATACGGTACATCTCCAACAGGCGGATGTCTTCAGATGTTTATCCAGTTGCCAATTCTTTTTGCATTATACAGTGTAATTCGAAATATTCCTGCTTATGTACCATCCATTAAGCAGTTATTCCTGAATATTATTGAAGGACCAAAAGGTATTGCTTCTGTAGAAGGTTATCAGACCATTTTGGCAGAGAATTTTAGT
>JAUNJJ010000180.1:0-1852 GCA_030533325.1 Oscillospiraceae bacterium | reverse complement strand
CCTATGAGTTTCACAACAACCAATGGTGTTGTGGATGCATTGAATATTTTTAATGCGGACCAGTGGGTAAAATTAAAGGAATTATTTCCACAGGCAGCTGCATTGATTGATCAGAATCTTCCACAGATAGACAGCATGAATAATTTCTTTGGAATTAATCTTGCTTCGAATCCGGGATTAGCATTTCCTGCAATTTTGATTCCAATACTTGCAGGCTTAACACAATATCTTAGTGTCCAGATGGTTTCCGGAAAACAGGATAGCAGTAAGAATCAGGATAATCCAATGGCATCTACAATGCAGTCTATGAATATTATGATGCCTATTATGTCCGGTATTCTTGCATTATCACTTCCTGCGGCTCTTGGTCTTTACTGGATTGCACAGGCAGTATGCCAGATTGTGCAACAGTTCTTTATCAATGGGTATTTCAATAAAATAGATATGGAAGAACTGATTAAAAAGAATCTGGAAGCAGCAAATAAAAAGAGAGAGAAGCAGGGACTTCCGCCAAATACTATTTCAAATAAGGCTCTTGTAAACGCCAAAAATATTAATAATCTGGAAAGTCAGGCCAGATTACAACAGATGAAGACCGAAAATATTGAAAAGGCCAGAGAAGAAATGAAGAAAGCAACCGAGTATTATAACAAGGATGGAAAGAATCTGAGTATATCCGAACGGGCAAACATGGTTGCAAGGTTTAACGAGAAAAATAAATAGGGGGTTATTACCATGGAAGAATATATTGAAGTAACTGGTAAAGATTTGGATGAAGCAGTTATGAATGCTGCAATGAAGTTGGAAACTCCTAGCTATAATGTGAAATACGAAGTTATTGAAGCTGGAAGTGCCGGATTTCTTGGAATGTTCTCTAAGCCTGCAAAAATCAAGGCAAGAAAGAAAACAGAAGAAGAAGTAATCGCTGAACAGAAAGCAAAAGAAGAAGAGGAAGCAAAAGCCAAGGCAGAAGCTGAGGCAAAGGTGAAGGAAGAGACTGAAAAAACAGTAAAGGCATCTGCAAAGGCGATGGTTGTTGAAAATGAAGCTGTAGTAGCGGAAGAAAAGCCTAAGAAAGAGATTTCAGAAGCACAGGTTAAGGAAGTATCTGAAAAGTTTCTGAAGGATGTATTTAAGGCAATGGAAATGGAAGTGAACATTGACATTACCTTGAATAAAGAAGAAGAATGTGTATATGTCGAGTTAAGTGGCGATGAAATGGGTCTTCTTATTGGCAAGAGAGGACAAACTCTGGATGCTTTACAGTGCATTTTGAAGAATGTAATCAATAAGGAAATTGGTGGTCATCTTCGTGTAAAGATGGATACGGAGAATTATCGTAAGAGAAGAGAAGATACATTGGTATCCCTTGCAAATAATATTGCTTCAAAGGTTAAGAGAACAAGAACTTCGGTAGAACTTGAGGCAATGCGTTCTTACGAGAGAAGAATTATCCACTCAACCCTTCAGGATAACAAGTATGTAGAGACGAAGAGTGAAGGCGAAGAGCCATATCGCCATGTGGTTGTATATCCAAAAAAGAATGCATATTATGATTCAGGTAATTATAGAAACAAGCGCTATAACAAGTCATATAACAAGAGTGGCAAAGGATATAGCCGTAATTACAACAAACAGACAACAAGTGAAAGTGCACCAGCATTAGATACAGAAAATAATGAGTAGAGGTGAATACAGGGACTTAAATTATTTTAGGTCCCTGTTTTGGTTATGATAAAAGAATTTGATACTATTGCTGCAATATCCACCGGAAATATGACAAGCGGTGGAATTGGAATTATCCGTATCAGCGGAAATGAAAGTATTACCATTGCAGACCGTATATTTAAGG
>JAUNJJ010000045.1:23511-26885 GCA_030533325.1 Oscillospiraceae bacterium | reverse complement strand
ATAAACCTAAAAATATGGTCGTTCATCCAGCTGCAGGTCATGAGGATGGAACGCTGGTAAATGCATTGTTATATCATTGTAAAGATTCGTTATCTTCTATAAATGGTGTTATTCGACCTGGTATTGTTCATCGTATTGACCAAAATACAACAGGAGTTTTGGTTGTTTGTAAAAATGATCATGCACATAAGATTTTGGCTGAACAGTTAAAGGAACATTCTATAACAAGAAAATATCATGCGATATGTTATGGTGCGTTCAAGGAACAGGAAGGAACTGTAAATGCACCAATTGGTCGTCATCCTACGGAACGAAAGAAAATGGCAATCAATCATAAGAATGGAAGAAGTGCAATCACACATTATAAGGTTCTTGCAGAGTTATCAAATGGATGCTCTTATATTGAATGTTCGTTAGAAACGGGAAGAACACATCAAATACGTGTGCATATGGCTTCTATTGGTCATCCGTTGGTTGGCGATGATGTATATGGTCCTAAGAATCCTAAAATAAAAGGATTAATGGGACAAACACTGCATGCAAAGGTTTTGGGATTTGTGCATCCAGATACGAATCAATATGTGGAGTTCGATTCAGAATTGCCTTCGTATTTTCAGGAATTACTTATAAAATATAAAAAATGATGATATGTAAGTTATATTACAAAGGATGTTAGGGGTGGCAAGATGGCAAATAAGACATATCACGAGGAACAAGAAATCAAAAATGTTATTTTATTACGAAATATATTAGCGGATATGCCACAGTATGTTTCTGCATATTTTCGTTCAATAGAGTATTCAAAGGCTCCACGTACGAGACTTGGTTATGCAAGAGATATAAAAGTTTTTTTTGAATATTTATGCAATAATAATTTATCATTGAAGGAAAAAAATCTCAAGGATGTTACTGTTGAAATGATTGATCATCTACGAGCAGAAGATATAGAAGAATATCTAGAGTATATTAAGGTATATGAAAAAGATGGACAACAGTATACGAATTCTGAAAATGCTATAAAACGTAAGCTGGTTAGTTTACGTGGTTTTTTTCAGTATTTATATAAAAATGAAAAAATACAATCAAATCCGACTACATTGGTCGAAATGCCTAAAATACATCAAAAAACAATTGTTCGTATGGAAACTAATGAGGTTGCGCAGTTTTTAGATAATGTGGAATTTGGAAATAAAATGTCAAATCATCAACAAACATATCATGAAAAGCTAAAAACTAGAGATTTGGCTTTGTTAACTTTAATGTTGGGAACTGGTATTCGTGTATCGGAATGTGTTGGCTTAGATATAAAAGATGTGGATTTTGATTATGATCGCATTAAGATTGTTCGAAAAGGCGGAAATGAGGCATATGTGTATTTTGGGGAAGAAGCACGTGATGCATTAAAAGATTACTTGCAGGAACGAAAAGATATTGTAGCATATACAGGACATGAAAATGCACTTTTTTTAAGTGCGCAAAGAAAACGTATTTCTGTTCGTAGTGTTGAACTAATGGTAAAAAAATATGCAAGTATTACAACACCATTAAAAAAGATTACACCGCATAAATTAAGAAGTACTTACGGAACTTCTTTGTATCAACAGACATCTGATATTTATTTAGTTGCAGATGTGTTAGGTCACAAAGATGTTAATACAACGAAAAAGCATTATGCTGAAATTGATGATTGGCAGCGTATGAAAGCTAAGGATGCAGTGACTTTACGTGAAAAACCGAATCATAAGTAATGCTAAGCGAAAATCTAGGAAAACATTTCGTTAAACCTGCGTTTTGCGAATAGTTGGATGTGAGCGTATTATACTACTATTATATTGATATATGGAAAAAGCCATTGTAATTGATTTACAATGGCTCGTTTTTTTACATGATTAAGTTTGTTTTTGGGCTTGAATAATGATATAGCTGGTATCTGTTACATATCTCGCACAGGAAATAATGGTTAAAATATTGCTTGTGTTAGTTTGTTCAAAGTACTCGCTGCAATTATTTCGATCTTTAAATGCTATATTGGTTACAATAAAGGTATCCGTACCATTTTCATAATCTATATATATTTGTGATCCCTTCTGTAACTCTTTAATACGATTTAAAGAATGTCCATAAAGCCTTGAGGCATGTCCACATATGATATAATTTCCACCATTGATATATTGCATATCATATGTTGCTGTAATGAATCCATAATCCTTTAAATATTGTTCTCGATGATTTCCTGTATAAACAATTTTTTCTAATTGTATATCAGGAATTCGTATTATACAATCTTTATCATTGTTATATTCTGTTTGTTTGGTTGATGTTTGGTTATTTAAATCTTTATTATCTGAAGTATTTAAATTTGAATTTTCTTTTTTTGTTTTATTTAAAGTTTCAGTTATGTTATTGGTGGACATAATATCATTATCGTGAACAAATTCGGTTGTATTGATGATATGTTGTTTATAATCTAAAATGGAATCAGTTTCATTTTTAGCTAATAACTGCAAGGAACTATCATAATATGCCCAAAGTAATATATTCAATATCATTAAACAAATTAAAATATATAACCAGTATTTATTTTTTTTCATGGTGTAATCCTTTTATATGCTTCTTTTTCAAGGAAAGAACAATAAATAGGTAAGATAATAAAATGCTACATGTTATCATTAATCCTACTTTGTATCGTTCGTTAAAACCTAATTTAAGAATAGGTTGATTTGTTATATTTAGAATAACTTCATCACTACTATTCAATGTAAAATGATATTTGTTATTTGTTGAGTAATACCCATTACGACATTTTGTTTCAATAAAATAATATTTTCCATATGGTAAATTATCAACTTGAATGATACCTTTGCGGTTAGTTTTGTAAACACCAAGTATTTCGTTATCTTGGTTACATAATGTAAATTCAACATTACGTAATGGTTTATTCGTATCAGCATCTGATTTATTGATTCTAACAGAGGATTTGGATAATTTATTGAAGAAACAATTATTGTTATCCAATTGTACAGTATAGTTTTTATTAGAAGTTGCAGTAACTTGAAATACATATTTTCGAGTATCAAGATCATAATTCGAATTTGTTTTTAATTCTTTTAGATAATACTCTCCTTCTGGTATCTTTAAATCTAAGCTTGCTTTTCCAGATTCATCAGTTACTAAGTAGCCAACACAGGTGTTTTTGGATGAGATTACAGATTTATTATAAGAATAATTAAAATTCTGGTAAATTCCAAATACAACACCATTCAATGGACTAGGTTTTAATGAATAATTGTTTTTTTCTATTATCATTTTTTCGCCCTGCTTGTTTATTTCGATATGTGTTGTGAATAGTTCATTCAATGCTTCAAAATGAATTT
>JAUNJJ010000045.1:0-23501 GCA_030533325.1 Oscillospiraceae bacterium | reverse complement strand
CTATCTGTAATTGTAAATTTAATCTTTTTTGAATTCTTAATATATTCTTTTGGTGCTTTTGTTTCTATAAGATAATAATCACCAGTTAATAAATGTGAAATAGATATGATACCATTATCATCTGTTATTTCTGATTGAACTACCTTATTATCTGCATCATAAAGCGTATAAGTTACATCTGATAAAGGTTTAGTGGCTGTTTCATATGTAATAAATTTACCATTTGTACTTCGTTGTTGTTTTACCTGAGTGAATATCTCGCCGTTTTTTTGTAATTGAATACTATATTCTTTTTCTTGGTTTACACAGTCTTTTAACGTAATATATTTGTTGTCATCTGTTTTGGTAAAATCCTCTTTTGGTATTGGGAGAATACCATCATTTATAACATACCCTTTTGGCGCTTCTAATTCTTTTAGATAATAATTGGCGTATAAAAGATCCGAAAAAGTAATCATACCAGATTTATCTGTAATTCCTTCAGCAATGAGAGTATCTTTAACAATAATGACTGTTCCGTTTAAATCAATAATATCTTCTGCTGCGTAGAGACCGAATTTTGCTTGATTTAATGGAATTTTCTTGTTGGTATCTTTTCTATCAAATGCATACTTGAAAAGCTGTATTTCACAAAGTTTTCTATGATTTTTTATATCAAATTTAATTTCGCTATATTTGCGATTCTTATCCTGAGTAATAACAAAATGGTATAAAGAATCGTCTAATGTATGGTATTCGTTCGTTGTAGTTTCTTTTAAATAATATTTGCCTAATGGCAGCTCGTCTGCCCGTGCAATTCCTTTATCATTTGTTGTTAATTGCAAGATTTTCTGATTGGCTTTATAGATTAACTTTTTCTTCAAATAAATATCTTCTTCTGCAAATAAATCAAAAGAAACATTTTGAAGACTTGTACCTGGAGAATATGATATTTTGTTATCTGAAAAGCTTGGATTATCTCCGGTTTTTTTTATTTGTAAGCTTCCCATGATTGGTGTATTCTCAACATCAAATTCAAATGTATAGATTTTATCTGTTAATTGAAAGGTTTGTCCTTTCCAATCGTTGATATAGTTTTTGCCAGGAGCACCTTCTACGATTTTAAACTTGGCTTTAGTATTATTCGTATTTGCATATATATTGCCACTTTTATATAACTTGGTATCAGCATCATAGTACAAGTCTTTATATTTTACATATTTTTTTTCAGCATCATCATATTGAAGAATGGAAAAAGTTGCATCTTCAATAATATCGCCTGATATACTATCAGTTTTTTTCAGGGATACTTCTCCAATTAACAAGTCTAAAGAAAGGGAATCTTTTACTTCTACGGAGTCCTTAAATAAGCCACCGACTTCTTGTCCGGAATTACCAACTGCGGTATCTGTACAATTCCAAAAAGCTGCTATATACGGATTAAAGTCAACAGTTTCTGTAACAGAAAAAATATGTTTACCGGGCGTCAGCTTATTTATCGATGAAATTGGAATGTGTAATTGAAAAGCAGAATGATAAGTATCATCTTTTGTTTGTATTTTAATTTTAGAGGAATCCATAGATTTGGAAGAAAGCTTTCGAGTAAATGATGATACATCAGCATTATCAGAAGCAATATCACATTCTACCAAATCAGATATAACCTCATTATCTGATAAATAAAGGGAGAAATTATCTTTTTTAAAAGAAAATTTATTATTTTCAAAAGAACCATTTGGAAGTGTTACTTTTGTTTTACAGCAAAAGTCATATAACTCTTTTGATTTCTTTTGTAATGAATTTGTATTTTTATAGAATGATAATTCAGAATAATCAATACCGTAATTAGATTTATCGTTACCATATTTATAAATTAAAGAATGAATTACAATCTGAGTCATATAGTAGTCAACAATGGCATTGCCAGTTGTATAATTTGATGAAGCTTTGGTACCCCATTTGATAGTGCCATAACTAAGAGCAATTCCAATTTTGGTGCGTAAAGTATCGTTAAACAAATTATTTTTTGCTGCATATGATGTGTTTAAGACAATATGTTTCGAATAATCAACGCAATATACAAAATCATTTTCAGTAGAACTTTTCTTAACTGACATACGATACGGATTGTTTTTGTAATTGGCAAATTGAATATATCCAATATTATTGTTGTTGTATATATAGTCGCTCGATTGGTACTTTTCTGGTAAAGCATTATATACTTTACTATAAGAATATCCTGAGAAGATTTTAGCTTGTACTTTGTTAGTAGATGTAAGAACAACACCTAAACATACAAAAAGTATTGTGCATAAAAGTATATAGATTTTTTTGAAATTTAACATAATCATCCTTTCGGAGACATTATGTGTGTAAAGAAAAATTTAGAGTGATTTGATTATGACACATATAATGATAAATGTCAACGAAAAATAATTATAAAATATGTAGTGGCACACATAAAATATTGAATCATTATTATTCCACTACTTCTTCATAGGTTGGTATTAATAAATAACAACCTGAATGAATCGTATCATTGTGTAAATTATTAATGTCTTTTACTTCTAGGATATAATCGTTATATGCGATTGCATTCTTGGCGTAAGTATGTGCAATCGATGTTAAAGTGTCACCCTCTTGAATCTCAATTGAAATAAATGTTTTTTCGTAGGTTGTATTATCATTTGCAAGTACAAACCTGTGTCCAATCATAATAGAAAATAATAATATAAAAAGTAATGTAATTAACATAATATCGTTATTGTTAACTTGTTTGACTTTGTGTTTTGCATTTCTCATGTGTATCCCCTCCTAAAATAGAACAACTGTTTGCTTTTTTAGTATAATACCAAACAACTGTTCGCGTGTCAATACTGTTTTCGAAAATTTGTTCGGAATAAATGTTTGCTTTTTTGTATATTGTATGATACACTTTATTTATGGAATGGTTAAGGAAGGAGATTATATGACAGGTAAGATCAGTACAAAACAACAGGAAATTCTAGATTTTATTAAGAATTGTATTTTACAAAAGGGATATCCACCATCTGTACGTGAAATTTGCGATGCAGTTCATTTAAAATCGACATCGTCTGTACACTCTCACTTGGAAACATTGGAAAAGAATGGTTTTATTCGCAGAGATCCAACAAAACCAAGAACGATTGAGATTTTAGATGACTCATTCGGCTTAACGCGTCGTGAGCTTGTAAATGTTCCAATTATTGGCCAGGTTACAGCTGGACAACCTATTTTGGCTGTCGAGAACATTGAAGATTATTTTCCCGTTCCACCAGATTATCTACATAACAAGACTTCTTTTATGCTTAAGGTAAAGGGAGATAGTATGATTAATGTTGGTATCTATGATGGGGATTTGATTTTGGTTGAGGAACAGGCTACTGCATCTAATAATGAAATTGTAGTTGCATTAGTTGATGATAGTGCTACTGTAAAAAGATTTTTTAAAGAAAACGGACATTATCGTCTTCAGCCTGAAAATGATTATATGGATCCAATTATTGTGGATGAGGTTTCTATTCTTGGTAAGGTAATAGGATTATTTCGTACATTTTAGTAAAAGCTAAGGGGTGTTCATTGAACACCCCTTAGCTTATTATAATATCACAATAAAAACCTTCTTTATTTTCTTTGCAGGTTGCAAAACGATATCGTACAAGATTTCCTTCGTTATAGCGTATATAATATGATGAATAGTGAAAACTACAATTTTGAATAAATAGGTTCATAACAGACACGGCTTTGTTAATTTCGAAAGAGGAAATATGAATGTCTACAATAAAACGATTTGATTTTACTGTTATATTATATTTTTCAATACTCTCCTGTTCATATAATGCAGCATTGATGATTGCTTTCGTTATATCATCTGTTTGCAGATTGATTTTGTTTATATATTCGTTCATAACAGAAACCATTAGAAATCTCCTTTAATATATCTCTTTATCAGGCATTTCCTTTAAAACACGTTTAAATTCATCAAAGTTATCAATAAATAACTGAACAACATCTGGATCAAAATGAATACCACTCAAACGAACAATTTCATTGTATGTATTTTCCAGTGACCAACCTTCTTTATAATATCGTTGTGAGGTCAATGCATCAAAAACATCGCAAACAGCCATTAATCGACTAATATATGCTATGTTTTCACCTTTCATACCAAGGTAGCCGGTTCCATCCCATCGTTCATGGTGTTGTAATGCAATTGTTTTTGCTATTTGCATGATATCACCAGGACATTTTGCAAGTAATGCTTCGCCATATAATACATGGCTCTTCATGATTGCATATTCTTCATCAGTTAACTTATCTGGTTTGTCTAAAATTTCTTCGGAAATCATTAATTTACCGATATCATGCATCATTGCTGCAAGTGCTAATTTATCCACATATTCTTTGGTAAATTCTGAAGCATTCCCTAGAATTCTCATATATTCGGCAACACGTCTGATATGATCGCCAGTAACCTTGGATTTGCTTTCTGAAATTTCTGCAAAGGCATATATCAGCTCTTCTTGATTGTGTTTCAAGTCGGTATTGGCATCAATTGTTTTGTTTAGCATAATCATATTTCTTCCGACAATATAGTCTGAGAACAATGTGATTACTAGCACTAAGACAATTCGTAAAAAAACAGAATAAATGATAATGGTTAAGTTTTCTTTAATTTCAGATATTTCCCAGAATCTTAGGAAATTATAGCGCAGTAATACTGTAACAATTAGAAAGATGCAATCAATTACACATGTATGTATTATCAATTTTCGATCACAATATAATGTAGCAATAATGAGCGGTATAATTACTAAAACAGAATAATTAACAGACAAAAATGTACTTAGTAAATATACGATACCAAGTGTACACATAATCACATAATATTTTATCCATTGTTTTTCAAAATGTAAAAAATCTACTAAAACTGTTGGAATAAGCGCAAGTAATATACAAGAAATCAGAATGATTGTTATGGTTGACTGATCACATTGATAATATCCAGTTAAGGAAAATAACCAAACAGGAACCAAAAAAAGACTTGCGATACGCAAACATTTAGCGACTAAATGATTCACTTCTAAATTGTTAAATTCTATTATTGCATTTCGATCCATATTTGCCTCACTTTGCAAAAACTAATTAAGATCCTCTTTGTTAATTACTTTACCATCTAACCAAATTTTTTCAAGATTATAAAATAAACGATCATCTTCATTGAAAATGTGAACAATGATGTCGTTAAAATCCATTAAAATCCAATTTGCTGTTTGGTAGCCTTCAATTTGTCTTGGATGAACACCTATTTCATGCAGTTTTTCCTCAACATTATCAGCGATTGCCTGAACCTGGTTTCGATTATTACCGCTTGCAATTAAAAAATAATCAGCCATAACGGAAACATTAGAAATATCGATGATACGAATGTCGGCTCCCTTTTTATCATCAATAGCATCGAATGCTACTTTTGCCATTGCTTTACTATCCATTTTGGTTACTCCTTATCTATTATTCTACTCTATTTTTATAATACATATAGGTTTCTTTTGTTACAGGATCCATCTTATTCTCTTTTGTACCTAAATAATGCACAGTATTATGTAATATGTGCAAAAGGCATTGATCCAAATCAGAATATGCTTCTTTGCGAATGGTATCAATTTCTGGTAAGGGATTACGATTGGGTTCAATATAATCAGCAATATATATAATCTTTTCTAATGTTGTCATAGCAGGCTTTCCTGTTGTATGACACGCAATTGCAGATAATATTTCAGAGTCCGATATATGGTATTTTTCCTGTGCGTACACAGCTGAAAGTTTTGCGTGTAATAGTTCAGGATTATCGTATTCACACTGGGAAATTGGAATATGACGTTTTTCGCATTTCTGTATCTTTTTTTCGTTAGAAACATATTTTGCACAATCATGTAAGAGTCCTGCTATCATGGCTTTATCTACGTCAATATCATATATAAATGCCATTGTACCTGCTGTATATTCAACTCCAATTGAGTGTTCAAAACGCTTTGGCGATAATTTTTCTTTTAATTTCTCTTTCATCTCTTGTCTATTCATTTTTCGCCTCCTACTTTATGAATTATACTAAAAATTTAAAAAAATAGCAATGAACCCATATACATTCTAGTTTTTATATAATTCATTTTGTATAATATATGAAAATACATCTTGATTTAAATACGGAATAGACTGTTTGAAATCTAATTTAGTACTTTCATTTTGAATCAAAATCAATTTTTCACGTAATTCACTGGATGAACAATCGATTTTAGGACAAATAATTGGAAAAAAATGATTGTTTCCATACATTTCATGTAATTCAGTGATTCTTTTTTGCATAGAATCTGTGGATGATTCATCTCTTGGCGCAACTAATATATCAGAGTATGCGAGAATCGTCTCGGGTTCCTTCCATTTGTCAAAATAATTTAGGGAATCTTCTCCGATAATAAAGTAAAAATGAATATTGGGATACTCTTTACCAAGTAATTGCATGGTTTCTGCAGTGTATGTGTTTCCCTCACGTTTTAATTCAAAATCAGAAGTTTTAAAGTAAGGATAGTCTTTGATTGCCAACTCAACCATGGCAAGACGTTTCTCTCCACTTATTAAATGTGTTTTATCTTTATATCCAGGTATGTGGTTTGGCATAAACCATACTTCATCAAGGTTGTATTGTTCATATGCGGCCTTTGCAATCTCGATGTGACCATTATGAATGGGATTGAAGGTTCCGCCCATAATTCCAATGGAAAGCATATATTATCACCTCTACCTATATGTTTATACATATTTATTGTTATTATTTTGGCAATTCAATCTTTGATTTATCCTTGTTTTTACGATATAATACAATTTTTTTACCAATGACCTGTACAACTTCAGAATGTGTACGTTCTGCAATTACATTCGCAAGTGCTCTTGGGTCGTCGATACAATTTTTTAATACTGATATTTTTATCAATTCTCGTTTGTTAATTGCTTCATCTACGGCAGTAACTAATTCTGGAGTAACGCTGGATTTTCCAATGTTCATAATAGGATCCATATCCATAGCTAAGCCTTTTAAATATGCACGTTGTTTACTTGTCATTTTGTCACTCTCCTATTTTATACTACTATTATTTACTCATAGTAATCAAATTCAAGGTAATACATGCGTACAACATCACCTTCCTCGATACCTTGCGCTTTTAATTCATCTAAAATACCCTGCTCTTTCAAGAATTTCTGGAAGAAATCAAATCCTTTTTCAGATTCTAAATTGGTATATCCTAGCATTTTTTCGATTTTAGGACCTTCCACAATAAAGATGTGTTCATCATCAGGATCTTTTTCTACTGTAAATGGATCATTGCTGAAATCAAATGTTGGAACAAATTCAGGTTCAAACACAATGGTCTCCTTTGGAGCCTCTTGTACTTTTTCATGAATGTGCCATAAAAGTTCTTTGACACCTTCGCCTGTAACAGCAGAAATAGCATAAACAGGAATTCCTTGTGGTTCAAATTCTTCTTTTAACATATCAATAACAGTCTCTTTTTCAATATCAGACATAGCATCCATTTTGTTTGCTGCGATAATCATTGGTCGATTCGCAACTTCTATATTGTATTTCTTTAATTCATCCATTATGGCGTAGATATCATTAATGGGATCTCTTCCCTCGACAGAAGCACCATCTACAATATGAAGTAATACTTTTGTACGTTCTATATGACGTAAAAATTGTAATCCGAGTCCTATTCCTTCACTGGCACCTTCAATGATTCCTGGAATATCAGCAATTACAAATCCAGCACTATCTCCTAAATCTACAACGCCCAAATTTGGATTTAGTGTTGTAAAATGATAATTTGCAATTTTAGGTTTTGCATTTGTAACTCTGGATAAAAAAGTGGATTTTCCAACATTTGGGAAACCAACTAATCCTACGTCTGCAATGACCTTTAGTTCCAATGTAACGTAAAGCTCTTTTGCAGGCTGTCCAGGCTGTGCATACTTTGGAGCTTGCATGGTAGAGGTTGCATAATGCATATTACCATTTCCGCCTTTGCCGCCTGTTAAAATGACAACAGGTTCTTTTTTATCAGACATATCCATGATAACTTTACCTGTTTCAAAATCTTTGATAATGGTTCCAGGTGGTACTTTACAGATAATATCTGCACCATTTGCACCATGTTGACGTTTTTTATTGCCTTCCTTTCCGTCTTCGGCACAATATTTTCTGACATGACGGAAATCATTTAAGGTATTAAGTCCTTCGTCTACAACAAAAATAACATCGCCACCATCGCCACCGTCACCACCATCTGGGCCGCCGGCTGGTACATACAATTCACGACGGAAACTAACATGTCCATCGCCACCTTTACCAGATCGAATGAAAATTTTCGCTCTATCAGCAAACATAATAGGGCTCCTTTCTATACAAAAAAGACCAAAGCTTACGCCTTGGTCTTATGTCACTTATTATTCGTTAACAGATACAGGATAGATAGAAACCTGCTTCTTATCTCTACCCTTTCTCTCATAGCGGACAACGCCGTCTACTAATGCGAATAAAGTATCATCCTTACCACGTCCTACGTTAGTACCTGGATGAATCTTTGTTCCGCGCTGCTTATATAAAATATTACCAGCTTTAACGAACTGACCATCTGCTCTCTTCGCACCAAGTCTCTTAGATTCGGAATCTCTACCGTTCTTTGTAGAACCCATTCCTTTCTTATGAGCGAATAACTGAAGGTTAAGCTTAAACATAATTACACCTCCTGATTCAAAATAATAATGTACTTCTTACCATATTCTTGTTCGATTGTAGTGATTCCAAGCATAAAGGATTGAAACAAAAGTTCAGCTTCCTTACTTGGCATACTTTTTAAAATGACATTCTGAAAATTAATCTTCTTAGAACCATTTAGTTCTTTTTCGTCATTTGTAAAGTTTTCAAGGGAATTCACCAAATTGATATACAATATAGATACTGCACTACAAACAATATCTCTTCCCTTTCTGCCGTATTCGGCATGTCCTTCTAATTGGACACCAACTATCTGGTTGTTTTTGTTAAAAACAGTAACAGTAATCATAGTATTAATTAAGCATTAATTGCTTTAATCTCAACCTTAGTAAATGGCTGTCTATGACCATTCTTCTTGTGATAGCCAGTTTTTCTCTTATACTTGTAAACAACAACCTTCTTAGCTTTACCATCGCCAATTACGCTAGCTGTTACACTAGACTTAGCAACTGCCTCGCCACATAACATATCCTTGTCGTTGTTAATAGCAATAACATCAAACTTTACTTCAGAACCAGCTTCTGCATTAAGCTTTTCTACTTTAATGATATCACCTTCAGCTACCTTGTACTGCTTTCCACCTGTTGCAATAATTGCGTACATACGGTTACCTCCTATTATCATTACTCGCCAAGTTCGGTGATGTCTTATAAATAGACATACTTCTACCTCCTTGTGCGGCACACTCAGATATAATAACAAAGACTTTTGGTATTGTCAACTCATTTTTCTTTTTTATTCCTTGTTTTTTATTATATTTTTGTATTTTAATCAGTACTTATGAAAATACAAGCTCTCTTAATGTTGGATGGATTTCCTCATATGCTAATCCACAGTTTCTTACATGCTGTGTATAGACCACGGAGCGCTTAGATATAGTATCCATAATAATACAACTTCCTGCTGCACCATCCCAACCGAATAAACCAGCTGGTGCAAGAGAATGAATACTTGTAGGCTCCATTAACACTTGAACACCACAGGCATATCCGTAACCTGCTCGTCCCATTGTATTTGCAATGTCTCGTAAAGAAGCATCGCAAAGCAAATTTGTTTTCATGATTTCGATTGTTTCTGGTTTTAAAATACGGATTCCATCTTTACTTATGCCACCACTTGCAAGGGTATCTGCAAATATAGCATAATCCTCTGTACAACTTGCGAGTCCTGCTCCACCGCTCTCGTAAGAATCTGATAGTTGGTAAATGCATGACGAATCCATCAGTTGTGTTATACCTTTTTCATCGCAAATGTATTGTGCAGCTAAATGAGGAATATGATCGTTCATGGGTTTGGCAAAACAGGTATGATGCATTTGAAGTGGTGCCCATATGTATTTTTTTAAATATTCTCCGAAGGACATACCGCTTACTACTTCAATGATAGCCGCAGCTACATCATGACTTAAACTATATAAGAAATGTTCTCCTGGTTCAAATTTTAAAGGGGACTCTGTAAATGCATCAACAAGTTCTCTTGTTGTTGCTTGCCTGCCCTTTTCTTTTAAAACTCGAATAATGCCAGGTCTTTCCAAATTATAATCTAATCCAGACTGCATGGATAATAGATGTTTGATTTTTAATTCAACGGTTGTAGGGCGTATAGTTCCTTGATCTTCTACCATTAAATTTGTGTATGAAGGAAGATATTTGGAAACGGGATCCTCTAATGAAATTTTCTCTTGTTCAATCAACTGCATTATTGCAGTCATGGTTTGCACTTTGGTCATTGAAAACATGAGATACATTTCATTTCCCTGAATTTTGACAGTTTTTGTCGCATCCACTTCTCCGTTCATATGGCGATATAGTAAATTATGATTCTCATAAACGATACAGTCTACAGAAGGGATGCCTTTTTCCTTTAAAGAATCTAAATAGTTGGTAAGTTTGCTAAATTCCATTGCATACTCCTTTTCATATATTATTTGTTAAAATCGTGATATCGTTGAATGACCAAATTAAAAAATTGTTCTTGCACTTTCGAATTTTGCCAATGATCATTTAAACCGAAATAGTAAAGGGAATAGGTATTTGCTTCAGTATCTAAAACAAACTGAATTCGAACACTACACTTTGTACCATTGTACATTGCCTCACCCTGAAAATCTACGAATTCTTCGTCATCTTCTGTAATAAATGCATCCCATTTGCTATCAGTACAATATAAATTTAATCCGTTCCCATATGGAACAATATCATCTTGAGAAATCAATTGTTCTTTGATAAAATCAATTCTTTCATCAGGTAATTCGCTTAAATCTTTTCCGATATGAGCCTCATTAAATCCCATAATACAAAAACAAATGGTAATAAGAATCGCTGTAATTTTGAAAAATGTGTTTTCATTAAAGTTTTTCCACTTATGGATAGATAAAATCAGAGCAAGGATTCCACCGAACATGGCACCACCAATATGTCCCCATATATCTACGCCTGATTGGAAAGAAAATACAGCATAAATAACTGCAAGTCCTATGGCATACATTGCAGATTTTTTTTCGGCATGATGTTGTTGTAATAATGCTAAAAAAACACCAGCACATAAGGTTCCATACACAGCACCTGAGGCTCCTGCCGAAAAGGTCATTTGATCCTGAACTGTATGATGATGGATGAGAACAGAAAAAATGCCAGAGGCAATTCCAGAACCGAAATATATCAAACTAAAACGGAAAGACCCCAGCTTTTTTTCAATTTCTCCACCAAGAAAAAAAAGAGCAATCATATTATTGGATATGTGAGCAAAGTTTGCATGGATAAACATATGCGATATCAAACGACCATATTCTTTGTTGATTGTAAGGTATTCATAATTTAATCCGCCAACATGAAAATAATTATCATTGCCTATACATAGAAGATAAATAACGATATTTGTGATTATGATTAACATGGTACAAATAATAAGATTGTTTTGAGAAGAATTTTTCTTTTCAATTTGAGGTTGGATTACATAAACTTCATCCTGTTCAAAATCAAGAAATAAATCTTCAGTGTTTGTATAATTGTTTTCTTTCTGAGTGGAATTGAAATGGTTGTCTTCGTTCATAATTGTCTCCTACTTTAAAAATTCCAAGCGCGAATATTACGCTTGGAATTTACATTGAATAATTAGTTATTGTATGGAACACCGATACTATCATATACACAGATATAAAGATCATTACCTTTAGTGTCTTTAAATGTATAATCATATACAGTTACATATTCTTTGATACTTGGATAATACCAATATAATTCTGCACGAATATTTTTCTTGTCTACTACAGTTTCATAGGTTCCGTTACTATATCGTACTTTGAGATTTATATCATTAATACTTAATTGTTTTGAACTGTCAATCACTCCACCAGAATAAGTTGCAGCTAATTCTGTAGGATAAATAACACTCGAGTCAACATCAACAAGTTCCACTTGCATAGTTGTTGTAAATCCCTGGTATTCTACACAGAAGGTTGCTATGTGTTTTCCGTTCGTTTCTTCTTCTTTTTCTTCAATGATGTGAAGGTCAGCATAGCTTGGGGTTATCGCAATAGTACTTCCATCATTAAAGACTGCTTCAAGATTTACACCAAATTTACGAATTTTACTAATATCGTTTGGAACTTTTTCTCCGCGATAATTTGCTCGAATACCAACCATTTGTAATTTTGGTTTTTCTGTTGTTGGTTGTGTTGGAGCACTTTTTTTCTTAATGACTTTGATTTTGATTGTTTTCTTTTGCTTTTTGTTTGCTTTAGAGGTAACAGTGATTTTTGCAGTACCGGCCTTTTTTCCTTTTACGATTCCTTTGGAACTGACAGAGGCAACCGCTGTGTTTGAGGATTTGAAAGTCGCCTTTACATTGGCTTTTACTTTCGTGGTTGCACCAGCATAAATGGTTTTCTTACTACAAGTTACCTTTAATTTTGTTGCTGCATTTGCGACTTTGCTTTGTGGAATAACAGCTCCACCTAAGATCAGGACAAGTGTCATTAAAATTGCAAATGATTTTTTGATTTGAATCTGTTTCATGTTAACTCCCCTTTCATGATAAAAATCTTGTGCATATTATATATGAATTATAAAAGTTCGTAGATTGGTTTTCGAACCTTTTTTCGCGTGATTTCATAAAGATCTAATTTGGTAACATCAATGAAATGTGTCGCGACTTTATCTTTTGCCATGTAATGTTTTAAAGTATGAATCAGTTTTTGTTTATATTCTGTATTACGCATATTAATGAAATCAACTAAAATGATTCCTGAAAGATTCCGCAAGCGGATTTGTTTGCATATTTCAATGGCAGCTTCTTCGTTAATCTTCATGATATGGGTATCAGGATTCTTTTTGCCGATAGATTTGCCTGTGTTTACATCGATTACTACCATTGCTTCCGTTGGTTCAATCATTAGAAAACCGCCAGATTTGAGCCATACTTTTTTGGATAACAGATGAGAAATCGTTGTTTCTAATCCCAATAATTTGTATAATGGATAATCAGTTTTGTCATAAAAAATAACGTTCTGCGTTCCAATGGATTGTAAACATGATGCAATCTCAGGGATATCTGTTTGAACATGTTCTAGACGATCTATCCCATACTCTTCTAGCAACATTACATATTCTGGTTTACCGCTTCGAATACAGCCTGTTTTACGTTCATAAGTTGCCTGGTGGATTAATTGATCCATCATGTTCTTAAAATCGTTATATTCGTCTAATATCAACGAATTATCAGCATGTTCACATGCAGTGCGAAGTACATAACCATATGTATCATCTGAAATCAGTTGTTTTAATTCTTCGTAACGACTCTTGTTTTTGATTTTTTTAGATACGCCAGAATATCCTTTTTGGAAATCAAGTACAACGTAATTGCCATTTAAAGAAATATTACCAGTGACACGTGCCTGCTTCATCTTTTGTGGTTCCTGTTCTACCTGTACCAAAATCAAATCGCTTTCTGCAATAGATGGTAAACCTTTTGGTAAGGTGCGATTTAAAACGAGCGCTGGCTGATCATTTAGTGGTAAATATCCTACATGCTCGGAATCTAATCGAATAAATGCAGATTGAATATTCTTAACAACCTTTTCTACTCTTCCAATATAAATATTACCAATTTGCAATGCGTTTTCCATTTGAAATGGATGACATTCGACTAGCGCATCCTCTTCGTAGATTAAAACAAAATTGTGATTATTCATTTGTGTAATAACTGCGTGATTCATATGTTGTGTTCCTCAAATCATTACATAATGGCATTCTTGTTTACATAATACTATTATAATCAATCTCAATTATAATGAATCATATGTTTATATGATACTCTTTTTTGTGAAATTTTTCAATAAAGCTACATGCTTAATATTTACATTTTTTGGTATTTCGATTTAAAAACATTATTAGAGCGAATCCTGTGTGATCCTTGTCCCACTTTCTAATAAGGAAACCAATTCATCGTTTTCGTTTTTCATGTAGGTTTCTACTCGATGAATATGATAATCAAATTTATTGTATACAATTTCTGTTTCTTTACAGAGTGCTTCAATTACGGAATCTGGTTTTAAATTGTATTCACTACCAGTTGCTAAAAACATATAAATCTTGTCCTCTTCTACATGTAGTTCATATATACCATTTTTAATATCTTCCACTTTTTCTGATTTTTTGGTCTTACGAAAGATTTCAATGCTCTCTTTTTCTAATAAATGTGGTGTGTAGTCAAGTATTTTTTGTTTTTGTTCGTCAGTCAAGGAATCATGCAAGGTAATCAGGTAATCTGAGCCAGCAACTAGGGACATCGCTTTTTTTGCATCGTCAGCTAGTAAAATAGCGTCTTTTACTTCCATACCTGCAGCCATCTGTTCATTAAATCGCTGTACAAACTCATCTGACGTTATGAGGGAGTTGAATTCAGCATCGAAATATTCTCCTTCACTTGTTACACCAAGTGCTAATGGTGCAGCAAAGGACATCAATTGGTGTGGGCTAAAGCCATGTGAATATGCGATGTCAAATCCAGCACGTTTGACAGCCTTTTGAAAATAACGCATGACATCTAGATGTCCAATGAACTTTAATTGTTCGGATTTGGTATATTTAATTCTTACTTTCTTTGTCTGTTTTTCTTCCATCATTTTCTCCTGCATACTATTTCTTTCGTTCAAAGCAGACACCACCACCGAATTTGGCAGCTCCGCAACCAGAACATTTTTCACGACAGTTTGGTGTGACGATTTCTTGTTTTGCACGCATCCATTCATCTTTCATGAATTGTTTCGAAACACCAATATCAATGAAATCCCATGGAAGTAATTCTTCTACATCTCGTTCTCTTGTTGTATAGAATTCTTTGACAATTCCATTTTTTTCAAATGCATTTAACCAGCGTTCATTATCGAAAAATTCTGTCCAGGCATCAAAGATTCCACCATCCTGATATACATCGTATATAACGTTTGCTATTTTTCGATCACCTCTTGCAAGCACGCCTTCTAATACAGATACATATGTGTCATGATATTGATATTTCATGGATTTTCCGTTTAACTGAGCACGGAATGTATCTTTTACATGGTGCGCACGTTCGATATAGACCTCAGGATCTAACATTGGAGCCCATTGGAATGGCGTAAATGGTTTTGGTACAAAGAAGGATGAGGATGCAGTAATATGAATTTTTCCATTTCGTTCATCCTTTGGAATCGTATAATAAGCTTCTGCTACTTTTTCACAAAGTGCAGGAATACCTTCTGCATCTTCCATTGTTTCAGTTGGTAAACCGAGCATAAAATAGAATTTCACCTTATTCCATCCACCTCGGAAAGCTTCCATGGATCCTTTTAAAATTACTTCTTCGGTGAGACCTTTATTAATAACATCTCGAAGTCGTTGTGTACCTGCTTCTGGTGCAAATGTTAACGAACTCTTTTTGACATCCTGAACCTTTTTCATCACATCAAGTGCAAAGGAATCAATTCGTAAAGATGGTAATGAGATGTTAACATGTTCCTCTCCGATTTCATCAATCAGGAAATAGGTTAATTCCTTTAAACATTCATAATCAGATGAACTCAAAGAACTTAATGTGATTTCTTCGTGTCCAGTTGATTGTAACATTTCTTTTGCATATTTCTTAACGGTTTCTATGTTTTTCTGTCTTGTTGGACGATAAATCATACCTGCCTGACAGAATCGACATCCACGAATACATCCACGCATAATTTCTAAGGTTACACGGTCTTGTGTAACATGAATGTATGGAACGAGCGGTTTTGTTGGATATGGTACTTCATCAAAATCTAAAACAATCTGTTTCGTGATTGTGGTTGGAACATCTTCATATCTTGGTGAAAATGATGCCATTGTACCATCTTCATTGTAGCTAACTTCATACATAGAAGGAACATAAATACCTGGAATTTTAGATAGGGCATGCAGGATATCTTCACGACTGCTGCCGCTTTCTTTCATGCTACGGTAAACGCGAAAGATTTCTTCGTATTGTGTTTCGCCTTCTCCGATATAAAATAAATCAAAAAAGTCAGCAATTGGTTCTGGATTATAACTACAAGGACCACCACCAATTATAATTGGATCATCTAATGTACGATCTTTTGTCCAGATTGGAATTCCTGCTAAATCAATAATTTGTAGGACATTGGTATAACACATTTCATATTGCAATGTGATACCTAAAAAGTCAAAGTCTTTTACAGGGGACTGCGTCTCTAATGAAAACAAAGGAATCTTTTGTTCTCGCATTATTTTATCTAAGTCTGGCCATGGTGAATAAACACGTTCACAATATACACCATCCATTTTGTTAAACATATCATATAATATTTGAATTCCTAAATGACTCATTCCGATTTCGTAAACATCTGGAAAACACATACAAAATCTGATATCAATGGTATCAAGTGGTTTGATAGCCATATTGACTTCTCCACCGATATATCTTGCCGGTTTTTCTACTTCCATTAAAATCTCATCTGATAGTGCTAATTTACTCATAACGACTCCTTTTTTTATCAATCATGATATTGCTTTGTTTTATCCATGATAAAATGATATCCTTTTTTACAATATCCCATTGCTTCTTTTACAATTGGTTCATTTTCTTCTAAATCTTGTATTGATGCATGTATATCTTTATAAGCTAAAGAAACTCCTTTTTTGAAATCCTGCCCTCCGTATAGATAGCAGGAAAAGGCTAGTACACATACAAAAAACAGAATCATTTTACATGAGAACATAAAGTGATTATTTGTTTGTTCAGGGATATTTTCGTATGAAGAATGATATCGATATGGATAGGCTACTTTTCCGTATAGTTGTTTTTGATTTTTATTGGTTTGTTGACGTAACTGTTCTACAATTTCCTGATAATTTTGGTTCAATATTTATTTCCTCAACCATTTTAATATAATGTATGACGGTATAAGGAAAATTTATGAATTATCTATGAAATTTGTGTAAAAAAACAGGCTGTATGAACAATGTGCACACAGCCTGACTGATGTTAATTTTTAAAGCTGTGAATTGGTGCTGGAATACGACCACCACGATTAATGAATGCATCGCAGCTATAAGTATTCACCTTCATAATTGGTGCATAACCAAGTAAGCCACCAAATTCAAGTGTTTCGCCTTCTTTTTTTCCTACTGCAGGAATGATACGAACAGCGGTTGTTTTTTGATTTACCATTCCGATTGCCATTTCGTCTGCAATAATACCTGAAATTGTAGTCGCTTTTGTATCACCTGGAATTGCAATCATATCAAGTCCAACAGAGCAAACACATGTCATAGCTTCCAATTTTTCAAGTGTTAATGCGCCACAGCTTGCTGCATCAATCATTCTCTGATCTTCAGATACAGGAATAAATGCACCAGATAAACCACCAACATAAGAAGACGCCATAACACCACCTTTTTTAACTTGATCATTTAAAAGTGCCAATGCAGCAGTTGTACCAGGAGCACCAGCATATTCCAAACCGATTTCTTCTAATATTTCACCTACACTATCTCCGACTGCTGGAGTAGGTGCCAAAGAAAGATCAATAATTCCAAACGGAACACCTAAACGTTTAGATGCTTCTTTTGCAACTAATTGTCCAACACGAGTAACTTTAAAGGCGGTTTTCTTGATTGTTTCACAAAGAATCTCAAAATTTTCTCCACGCACCTGTTCTAATGCTCTTTTAACAACACCTGGACCAGAAACACCAACATTAATAATACGGTCAGCTTCTGTTACACCATGGAATGCACCAGCCATAAATGGGTTATCATCTGGAGCATTACAAAATACAACAAATTTTGCAGGACCAATACAATCGCGGTCTGCTGTCAGTTCAGCACTTTCTTTTACAATTTCACCAATTAATTTAACGGCATCCATGTTAAGTCCAGTTTTTGTGGAACCAACATTTACACTACTACATACAAAATCTGTTACTGCTAATGCTTTTGGAATAGAACGAATTAACAATTCGTCATAAGATGTCATTCCTTTTGAAACCAAGGCTGAATAACCACCGATAAAATTGACACCTAATGTCTTTGCAGCTTCGTCGATGACTTTTGCAATCTCAACATAATCATCACTTGTTTTGCAGCAAGAACTACCAATCATAGCAATTGGAGTAAGAGAAATTCTTTTGTTAACAATTGGAATGCCAAATTCTACCTCTAACTCTTTACCAACTTTAACCAAGTCTTTTGCTGAAGTTGTGATTTTTTCGTATACTTTATCGCAAGTTTCTTTTAAATCTGTTGACATACAATCTAATAGAGAAATACCCATTGTGATTGTACGAACATCTAAGTTATCCTCACGAATCATGTTATTTGTTTCAATTACTTCATTGATATTAATCATAATATATTCCTCGTAACTTTCTATAAATTATCCAATATTGAATTATAATCTATGCATCATATCAAAGATTTCTTCCTGCTGTAAGGTGATTGTTACACCGATTTCATCACCAATCTGCTTTAACTCCCCTGCGATTGTTGCAAAATCTTTATGAGAATCCTGAATATTAACAACCATAATCATATTAAACCAATCCTGTACGATTGTCTGTGCAATATCCAAAATATTAATTTCGTTACCTGCAAGATATTTACATACATTAAAAATAATACCTACTTTATCCTTACCTACTACTGAAATAACTGTTTTCTTCATTACATTGTCCTCTCTTTTTTATATGTATTTGGCAAATTGCCTTATCCGCATCTGCGGAATATGTTTATTATGATAAATATAAATTAACATTCAATTAATGCAGAACAACTACTTCTGCTAGCTACACTTAAATTAAAATCTCTGCAATCATTGCTAAATGGGTTACCAATTAATTCTGATTTGACAGCCTCTAATGCCAATTCTGGATAATTGTTTTCTTTACTTAAGTGTCCTAAGTAAATTCCTTTTAGATGATTGTTTAATAGTGCTCTCACCAATTGCCCACCGCGCTCATTTGATAAATGTCCCAATCTGCCTAAAATTCTTTGTTTTAAAGGATATGGATATGGTCCAACTTCGAGCATTCGAATATCGTGATTGGCTTCAATCAGCATTGCATCTGCATCTGATAAAGCATCTACAATATGGTCATCATAATCACCTAAATCAGTAGCAATACTGACTTTGCTGTTTTCATTCGTGATTGTGTAACATACGGGATCTGCTGCATCATGCCAGGTACTAATTGGTTTAATCCATAAATCTTCAATCGCAAAGCTTTTTTCAGGTTCAATTCCGTGAAAAAGAGAAAAGTCAACTTTTCCAAGATTGCTATAGCGACTTACGGCTTCTAACGTTTTACTTGTACCATAAACAGGAATACCATATTTTCTTAAAAATACGCCTAAACCAGCAATGTGATCTGTGTGCTCATGGGTAATTACAATTGCATCAATTTCTTCTGGTTTGATTTCTATTTCGTGAAGCGCTTCTGTAATTTTTTTAGCACTCATACCGATGTCAACTAAAATGTGTGTGTGATCTGATCCAACATATATGGAATTACCACTACTACCACTATATAAACTACATAGTCTCACTTTTGTATCTCTCCTGTAATAAAATGTTGTTCTATAACTTATACAAGTATTATCTCACAACAGTATAATATAGCATAGATATTTCTTAATTGAAACATAAAAAAGAAAAATCTTTAATTTATTAAATATCCATTTAATCGAGGTTCGACTTTTTGTTCTAATAAAACACGAACATTTTGCGGCAGTTTATCTGATAAATCAATTTTTGTACCTGCCAAAACAGTTTCACCATAAATCACTTGATTGACTATGCCTCGAATATCAGGATATTCTAAACATTCTATACCAATGCGATCCTCTAATAAGAATAATTTAATGATTCGACTAAAACCAGCATCTGGAAAAACAATGTCAAGCATCATCACATCATGTTGATCTTCGTCTTTTGCCAGATAGCCTTTTACGGCAAGAATTCGTTTATCATCTCCAATTTGAACTGTTTGGGTGTGATAGGTGCAAATGCCTGCCTCTAGTATAATTTTTTCTCTTTGTTCAGTAGAGGACTTTTTTGCTTTCTCTTTGAAAAAACATAATTTCCATGTGGAATCAGTTAAACGAAATACAACATCTGTGACATGAAAAGGCGGATATTGATACATGCCTTGTAACAGATAGGGAAATAATTTGAACGAAGCATGATCAACATGTAATCGCTTGTTTTCGAATTTCCAACAACAGTCTATAAATTGTTGTATAGCAAGTTTGTTTTTTTTCTGTTCTCCCAAACAATAGTGTGTATATAATGTTTTTTTCGTGTATAAGGATAAATTATATCCCTTTTTGAATGCATCTAATTGATTCATCAGATATTGGTAGTTTATGTTTTCTAATATGTGCGATGCAGGCTGATGAAGGGATGCATCCATTAATAAATCCATTATTTTTTTTACCAATATCGAATCAGGAAACATTTTATCGTTGTGTGCATTGGTAGCAATAACAATCTTATGCTGTTCATCTATTATAACGTGTTGACCATACATTCCACTTAACATATAAAGAGAATTTGGTAAATGCCACAATTGATATCCATAGCCCGTAGATAACTGATCAACATCCTGTTTTACATGAAGGGATTTCATTTTACGGATAAAGGATGGATGAATTAATTGCTTTCCATGGAAAGAACCGTCATTGGCCAAAAATAAACCTATTTTTAGCATACCATCTAAAGAAAGATGCAATCCCCAACCACCACGTTCAATTCCTTTAGGGCATAACTCCCATTTTAAATCATTAATATTTAAAGGTTTAAATAATCGTTCTTCGAGATATTCCATTAAACTATGACCAGTTACTTTAACTAATATAGCAGCCAGCATATACGTATTCATACTATTATATATAAATTGACTTCCGGGCTCGTATTGGCAATCCGATAGCAAAAATGCTTTTACCCAGTCTTTTTCTGTAACAGAGGCAACCTCATTACATTTTGAACAGGACGTCATGGTTAATAGATGATAAATAGTCGTTTGTTTCATGTATTTTGAAGTTAAAACTGTCTCGTATTCAGGAAAAAAGGATAATACGGTATCATCTTCTTTGATTAAATTTTCAGAAATGGCAAACATGGTTGCAATTGCGACAATCGTTTTACAAGTCGAATTGGTTATGTGTGGATTTGATTTGGTATAGGGCAAACGGTATTCTGAGAAAACTAAATTTTCTCCACTACACATAGCGATGCCGTCTAAAGCACACATACGATTTGTTGTTACATCTTGTATAAATTTTGAAATGCAACTCGCATTTAATGATAACTCATATGTTTTTTTTCGGTTAAGTGGAATATCACATCCTGAATGGATGGTATGATATTCTACTTTAGGACATTCTGTTTGCTCAAAATCTTTAAAGTTCTCTATTAAGCGAGAAAGGTAATTTACACCGTAAAACTGTCTTGGAATATTCAAAAAACACACCTCGAATTCATTTTATTCATTTTGTGGAGTTGCATTGATGACAACCTCATCTTCTGCTCGTTTTACAATTAATGCATCAGGCATATAACGTCCGATTCCTGTTACACTGGAAGAACGTGTTACATAATTTCCTTTGTACCACATAATTGAGGAACTACCACCATCTACATTCATTGCTTGATAGGCCTGATATCGCATTAAGATTGCACTCAAATCCTGCATGGTTGCGCCTATACTATGTCCAACCTGACGTCCATCGATGATTAATAATAAAATAGAACCATCTTTTGCCTGACCAATGGCTGTACGTGGTTGCATACCCATACCAAATGTGCCGTCTACTACGCTTACGCCATCAACAATTAATGCAGGTAAGAATTCAACACCCCACCGATAGTCACTTACGGAATCAGCTGGGTAATCTCTGACGTACATTCTGTTATTATTCTGAAGACCAATAAATTTCCATCCGTATTTATGATCAGGGGAACCGTATTCTACACCATCAATAATCATAGAACCTTTTACTTGTCCACCAGAACCGACACCCCCTACATCTACAAATCCGCTTGCATTTACAACTAAAAGTGCATCATAATCCTGACCAAATGAACCAGCCTCCTGACCGCTAGATCCAATAAATTTTGATTTTACAAGATCAACCTGATTAGGTTCTTTGACAATTGCCATTTTTCCTTTATAGCCTTCGCCTTTGATTTCAAGAATCATTAAGTTATTGGCTGTATCCAACACCAAAATTTTATCATTTTGTTTGGTCTTTAAATCTAAATCTCCTTCCATATCTTCAATTAAGATATGGTCATAACCATTTTGGGTTAGATATGGTCTGCCTTCTAGAAAATGACGGAAATTATAGGTGTCAAGTTCCCAATATTTTTTATAAAACTCATCCTCTGAGTTATCTTCCTGAACTTCAATAACATCCTCATCTTCCCAAGTACTTTCCACCTTTTTTTGAGCTTCCAGGTTTTTTTGTCTTCGCGCCATTACTTCATCAATAACGCTTTGTGGGAAAAACAAAGTTGCTAACCATTTATGACTTGTTGTGGTCATTGCAGTTTCAATATAGATCGTTCTCCATTTTTCGATAAAAGGAATATTAGAGAATACGACGGTTAAATACATGCCAGTAAGCAGGGCTAATGTAATTCCAATTGTAACGAGTCTTTTTTTCAAACTTTTCTTTTTTCTTTTTGATTTTTCTTTTGCTACGAAATCATTTTTTTGGTTTGACGAGAAATCTTCAATTTCTGATTGTATACTTGGTTCTTCATATATTGTCTGAAGCGTATCATCTTGGTTTGGTTGATTGTTTACAATATCATCCCAATCCAGAACATCATCATTCAGGTCAGGTGTATTTGTCTTTTTCATACTATTCTCCACATCTTTCTCATAAGTGATATTTATATATTAATCTATTTTGTTACCTTCGTAATCAGACAATTCTTTCCAATAAATCATTTCATCCTCAAGCCATTGAGCAAAATTATCCCATCTGGCTGTGATTGCTTTCTCTTCAATATCGTAATAAATGACTTCACCATCTAACTGGTCTGTATGATTCAAATCATACCCAACATAATCTCCTTCCCCAGTGCGAGCCAAAAATAATAAATAATTTGGCATATCAGGTGTACGTTTTGTTACATT
>JAUNJJ010000179.1 GCA_030533325.1 Oscillospiraceae bacterium | reverse complement strand
AAAAAACGTTAATTTTCAAAGTAAATGCAACAAGAATATTTTCCCATGTTGCGTTTACTTTGAAAATTTACGATTAAATCAAGGGACAGTATTTTCTGATTAAATTTATTGACAATTATATAAAATATCGATATAATTATAGGTGGATTATGTAAAAAGGAGACTAAAGAATTGAATAGAAAATTATTATCTATGAGTAAATTTATTACAGTTTTATCACTTGCAATCTGTCTGACAGGCTGTTATACTTCAACAGATCTTGCAGAATTCACTAAAGAAAAACTTAAAGAAAAATATGGAGAAGAGTTTGAAATTATTTATGTATCAGGAGACGGACATAAAACTACTGTACATCCTGTAAATAATCCGGATTTGTATTTTACTGCACAGTACTGGATGAAAAGTAAGGATGGTCGTGATTCATATATTCAGGAAATAGTTGCCTCTCAGTATAAAGCACTTGCGGAGGATGTTATAAAAGACTTTGATTACGATTATTATCTTGATGTTGATCTTGAGTACGGATTTGAATCTGTTGATGTCAGCACAGATGTCACAATAGAAGAATATAAAAAAGCAAATCCTAAAGTAACAGAACCCAGATATTACTGGTATGTTTCAGATGAAGCACTTGAAATGAGTGATGAAGAAATCTATGACTGGATTAACAAGATAGCAAATATTACAGAACAAGATGATAGTTGGGTACAACTATTTTTTATTGATAATGAGTTTGAATCTAAAGTTAAAGAAAATTATAAAAAATTCTCATATGCACAGGAATCGTTTTATGGTGAGTTGTGTAGAACTTTAGTTAGAGTATCACAAATTAAGGAAAACAAAGATTTAAAGATTGATTTTGAAAGATTTAAGGAAATAAAGAAAGGAATTTAGTTTAAATGAGTTATACCGATAAAGAAATTCAGATCACAGCACAAATATCATATATAAATATTAGCAAGAACGATATTTATAAATATTTTGAAAAGAATAATGAATATCCAACACTAAAATATTTATTAAACAATAACGAGAGTATGCTTGAAGAATTCTATAAAATGTTCTATCTTGGATATTCAGAAGAGGAATCTAGCGAAGGAATTGATTACGTTCTTACAGAAAAATTAAACAAGGAGAGAGAAAGAATAGCTAAGTCTGATATTGAATCACTAAAAAAAGGTGAGTTTTCTTGTTCCGAGTGGAAAGTTGTAGATGTCTGGGATTATAACGATAATATAGGGATATATGGAATTTTATTTGAAACACCTGATAACAAAGCGGTTGTAGCATTTCGTGGGAGTGAATTATTGCGAGATGACGCTGGGAATCAACTCTATCTAGACTGGATAGCTGCGGATTTTGGGTTATTAGACTGTATTGAAACTGACCAGCAAAAAAGTGCGAGGGAATTTATAAATTATATATCTGAAAATTATGATTATGATGAGTATGTAATAACAGGACATTCGCTTGGAGGAAATCTGGCGTCTCATGCAACAATTACTGCCAATTCTAAAATTGCGGATAAAATTACACAGTGTTATAACTGGGACGGGCCTGGATTTTCAAACGAATATATAGAAAAAAATGCATCCAGAATTTCAGATATGGCACCAAGAATAAATCATTATCAGTGGAGTATTGTTGGTTCATTGCTTCATATGATGGAAGAATACGGAGAAAAGTACTATTCAGTTGATGTTGTTTATTTTGTAAAAGAGAGCAATAATATAGGTGTTGGATTTGAAAAACATGATATTAATTTCGTGTTAATGGAAAATGAAAAAGTAGTACATACAAATATGGGAGCAGCAGAACGAATAACAGGAGAAGTAACCAGAATTATCGATAACAATTCCAACGATAATTCTGCCATGGTAGCAAATTTATACGAACATATTCTTAATATGAATGAGCAGGAAAAAAATCTTGCACTAAATGTATCGTCAGCGTTATTATATGGTATAGCAAATATTATTTCTGCGCATCCTGAATTTACAGCGGTTACAGCAGTGTTGGTAGGCTTATCTGCTATTGATTTTATATTTAATGACTCAAAGGTATTGAACACACTTGCCGATTTGAAAAATGATATTTCAAAATTATTAGAAGATATATTTCACGAAGAAATTACATATGGTTTAGATTATGACGAGTTATTCTGTGGAGATAATATAAAGGATGTGATATATGCTGGTGACGGTGATGATAATATAATTGGAAATGACGGGAATGATTTTTTGTATGGTGAAGCTGGCAATGATACTATTGATGGTGGAGCTGGTGATGATATAATAGTTGGTGGTGATCATGATGATACTCTTTATGGTTCATCAGGTAATGATGTTTTAATCGGAGACATTGGAAATGATATACTTGATGGAGGCATTGGTGATAACAGATTGTATGGAGGATTAGGTAATGATACTTATGTATACAGAAAAAATTGTGGGAATACTATAATTTCTGATGCTTTTGGAAAAAATAAAATATTGTTCGAAGATTTAAATGCTGATGGTATGTATGTTATTTTTCCTGAAAACTCAGTAGACGCAGAACTTCATATAATATCAACCAAAAAAATAATTACTTTCAGAAATTTCAGGAAGTCACATATATATCATAATTTCATACTGGAATTTTCGAATGGAGAAACATTGAATGTGAATCAGGAAGGCAGCCCGTTTTTGAACGTAGTAGGTACAGAAAAGGATGATAAAAACATAATAGCTTTCTTTGAGAATTCAACAATAGATGCCCTTGACGGAAATGATACGGTTCATGGCTCTGAAGGAACTGATATAATAAACGGTGGATTAGGTGAAGACACTATATATGCGGGTAACGGTGACGATATAATAAACGGTGGATTTGACAATGATAAAATATATGCCGGAAAAGGAATGGATACAGTTCACGGAGGATATAATGATGATTTAATCTACGGAGGAAGCGGAAACGATGAATTGTATGGTGACCGCGGAAATGATTTCATAAACGGAAATGAAGGAAATGATGTAATTGACGGCGGTTCAGGAACAAACACACTATTGGGCGGAGATAATTCAGACAGATATATTTTCAAAACAGAAGCAGAATATCTGTATGGAAATTGTGATGGATATTCAAATCTCAGAGTAGATCAGGTTTACGACAGATATGGCTTAAATGTAATAGAATTCATAGAGTTAACACCGGAAGATATAGAACTTTCATATACAGACAATACAATGACATTTGTTCTGAAAGAAACAAATGAAAAAGTGTCATTAACAAGTTATCCTGTAACCGGAGATAACTTCTGCTATAAATTCGGTGACGCTTACTATTCAATAAAAAATGATGGTGAAAAGCCTGAATTTTGTGAAGAAGAATATCATGATATATATGTAAGATATTTATCATCCGGAAATTTTGAAAGCGGAGCAGCAGAGTTCCGTAAAAAAATTACTGATAAGAATATAAAGGATTATACAAGTGCAACAAAAGCACAGCCGCCTCGCGATCCGCTGGTTATTGATATAAACAAAGACGGAAAGATTGATCTGCTCGCAGTGGATGAACCGAAAAATCATGCATATTTTGACCTTGATAAAAATGGATTTGCCGAAAAAACTGCATGGATTGGAGAAAATGACGGGTTCCTTGTATATGACAGAAACGGTAACGGAATAATTGATGACAGCGGAGAACTGTTCAGTGATCAGGTTGTTCTGAATAACGGAAGCTTATCAGGCAATGGATTTAAGGCACTGGAAGATTTAAATGACTATACTGAAGACCGAAGAAATGTAATAAATGAAAAAGATTCATCATTTGATTCTCTCAAAGTATGGATAGATAAAGGAACTGACGGAAAATCTGAGGGCGAGCTTGTATCTTTGAAGGAACTTGGAATAAAAGAAATCAGCCTTAATCACAAAAAATCTGAAAAGTCTGCAGATGATAAGACTGGTACAGTGGTAACGGATATTGCAGAAGTCGTGTATAACGATGGTTCAAAGACCAGTATATCTGAACACTGGTTTGTCGTGCAAACTTCAGATACACAGGAAGTTGATGTTTCAGGCAATTCAGGAGACAGTATTGAGAACTCAACTTTTGGAAATATGATGAGTCTTGGAAAGGCAATAGAATCAGACAAATCAGGTAAGCTTAATAAACTTTTGGAAAGTTTTAATGAATCAGAGGATTACTATGAGAAGAGAGTGATTGCAAAGAAAATAATATACTTTATCACAGGCGCAGGAGATATTGATCCGCTTTCACGCGGTGGTAATATAGATGCAAGGGATTTGTATATAATCGAGACAATAATGGGAGTAGAATCATTTATTGGTGCTGACGGTGGAAAAACGCCTAACAGCAATGCTGCACCTATTCTTAAGAGAATGTACAGTCAGTTTGAAAATATGTACTTCTCTATGCTGAATGAAAAATCCAATACTATGGCAGATTATATAAATTCGATTAATGAGATACCGGGAGGTAATAACGATATAAAACTGGATTTGTCTTCAGTAAAGAATCGTCTGCGTACTGAAATGCAGTCCGGAAAAGATATTAAAGAAACAGTACTTGGAATAGCCTCTTTCATTAAAACTTATGACGATGCGATGAATACGGGTTATTTAAGAGAATTTAAAAATGATTTTGCAGATTATTCAAAGTTAATTGATAATTCACTGAGCCTGACGGTTGTAATAGGAGATTCAGGAGACAATAATCTGAATGGTACAACATCAAATGAACTTTTCTGGGCGGATGGAGGAAATGATGTTATCAATGCATCTGGAGGAAATGACGTTATCATAACCGGAACGGGAAATAATACAGTAAATGCAGGTGCAGGTAATGATGAAATAAACGGAAGTTTCGGAAACGATACAATCAGCGGTGAAGCAGGCAACGATATAATCTATGCCAGTGACGGCAAAAATACGGTTAATGGCGGTGAAGGTGACGACAGGATATACACCGGAAACGGTACTGATACAATCAGAGGCGGAGATGGTAACGATATTATTGAATCCGGAGCTGGAGATGACATCATTTATGGCGAAGCAGATAACGACATAATAGACGCCGGAGAAGGTAATGACAAGATTTATGGCGGAGCCGGAAATGATGATATGAACGGTGGTGCCGGAGATGATACATTCTATATTGGTGCAAATCATGGCGATGATATAATAAGAGATTCTGAAGGTCACACAACTGTTGTTTTTGAAGATGAGTTATCTGAATCAGATTGCAGATATTCTGTTGATATAAGCGGAGGATTTGTTCTCGTTAATAAGGAAACAGAAGAAAGAATTTCAC
>JAUNJJ010000044.1 GCA_030533325.1 Oscillospiraceae bacterium | reverse complement strand
GAAACTTTTCCTTGGATAATTTTCATTATTCTTTCAGTACAGCGGTAAATCAAAGCTTTTGGTTTACCGCTGTAATATTATGAAAAAATTTTCAGAACTTTACAAGGCAAAATAACTTCCGACATATTTCCCTCTCAGTTTGATGTATAATAAAGAAAAAACTTAACTGTTCAGGACTATGAATAATACTTATAGTGTCTCCTAACTGAACCCCTGGTGCAATAATTTTTGCCCCCTTGAAAAGGGGGCTGTCAGCTACGCTGACTGGGGGATTTAATAACCATTTCCTGAATAGTAACGAAAAACAAGGCAGTGATGCGTATGGATACAATATATATCGACGTACTGATCGTACTGAATATCTACGTCAACTATTTCCTTCTGAAAGCAACAGCAAAGCTGACACACAACACACCTGAAACCGCAGGTATTGTCATTTCATCAGTTATGGGCAGTCTGTTTTCACTTGTTATACTTATTCCGTTTTCAAATTTTCTCCTTATATTCATAATTAAAGCCGCTTCGGCATTTCTGATAGTTATGGCTGCATTCCGGAAAAAGAGCATGAAGGAATATGTCCGGATAACAGTGTATTTCTACATAATAAACTTTCTGTTTGCCGGAATAATAATGGGACTGAGAGGATTTCTGAAGGCAGATTACATAAGTGTGAATAATTCCTTTATATATGTCGATGTTTCGCTTATAAGTCTGGTTGTATTTACTGCGGCTGCGTATTTTATAGTCTGCGGGATAAGGATGATAACGGACAGATGTACGGTAAACTGCGGGAAATACAGTGTTTTAATCAGAAACGGGGACAGGGTTGTTTCTGTTGAGGGACTTTCGGATACCGGAAATGCAATGACTGATGTTTTCAGCGGCAGGCCGGTAATCGTCTGTTCAGCGGAAATATTAAACGAACTGACTGGAACAGATTATTTATCCGGAGAGATATATGATTTCCTTATGAACAGCAGTAAAATGCACGGAGTAAGACTTGTTCCGTATTCGACAATAGACGGAACAGGAATGCTTCCGGCATTCAGACCTGATGAGGTAATTATCAGAGGGGAAAATACCGTAAGAACTGTGGACGCACTGGTAGGAATAAAGGAAACAGGGGGAAGAGCTGTATTTAATCCGTCAATACTGGTATAATGCTCAGTTATAGTTTCAGCCTATAACTGAGCATTAAATATTTCAATAAAGCTTATTACATGAAATTCATTGACAAACAGAAATTATCATGTTATAATCAAAGCATACCAAACATATAGGAATAGTTTAAGCAATATATAAATATAACGGAGGAATAAATCATGGCAGATAAAAAATATCATTTTGAAACCCTTCAGCTCCATGTAGGACAGGAGGAGGCTGATCCGGTAACTGATTCAAGAGCGGTACCGATTTATGCGACGACTTCATATGTATTTCACAGTGCACAGCATGCAGCTGACAGATTTGCACTTAAGGATGCAGGAAATATTTACGGAAGACTTACAAATACAACGCAGGAGGTATTTGAAAAGAGAATAGCAGCTCTCGAAG
Source organism: Oscillospiraceae bacterium (assembly GCA_030533325.1). Taxonomy (GTDB): domain Bacteria; phylum Bacillota; class Clostridia; order Oscillospirales; family Ruminococcaceae; genus HUN007. Next base: position 25,422 of record JAUNJJ010000044.1, on the reverse strand, counting down.
GCGGAACAGCAGCACTTGGTCTTGCTTCAGGGGCAGCGGCGGTAACATACACAATACAGGCCCTTGCCGGACAGGGGGAAAATATTGTAGCTGCCAAGACCATATACGGCGGGACATATAATCTCCTTGCACACACACTTCCGCGTTTCGGAATAACAGCTTCATTTGTTGATCCGTATAATGAAGAAGAAATTCTGAGTGCGATAAACGACAAAACAAAAGCTCTCTTTATAGAAACACTTGGAAATCCTAACTCAAATGCAGCTGATATACAGAAGCTTGCCGACCTTGCTCATTCAAAAGGCATTCCGCTTGTTGTTGACAATACATTTGCAACACCTTACCTTGTTCGTCCGGCAGAATACGGAGCAGATATTGTGGTTCATTCAGCCACAAAGTTTATAGGCGGTCACGGAACTGCTATCGGCGGCGTGGTAGTTGAGAGCGGAAGCTTTGACTGGAAGGCGTCCGGCAGATATCCGTGGATTTCTGAACCAAACCCTTCATATCACGGAGTAAGCTTCAGTGACGCGGCAGGTCCGGCGGCATTTGTAACATATATCAGAGCTATTCTCCTCAGAGACACAGGTGCCACTATTTCTCCGTTCCATGCATTCATCTTCCTTCAGGGACTTGAAACACTTTCTCTCCGCGTGGAAAGACATGTTGAGAATGCACTTAAGATTGTTGAGTTTTTAAATAATCATCCGCAGGTTGAAGCAGTTCATCATCCGTCCCTTGCTTCTGAACCAAGCCATGAAATCTACAAGAAATATTTTAAAAACGGCGGCGGTTCGATATTCACATTTGAAGTTAAGGGAACACAGGAAGATGCAATGAAGTTTATCGACAATCTTGAAATCTTCTCTCTCCTTGCAAATGTTGCCGATTCAAAGTCACTGGTTATTCATCCTGCAACAACAACCCATGCCCAGCTTAATGACGAAGAGCTCGAAGAACAGGGAATAAAGAGAAATACTATCAGACTTTCTATAGGTACAGAAAATGTAAATGACCTTATTGATGCCCTTGATACAGCATTAAACTCCATAAAATAATTCATATCAAATCACAGCAGACTTAAAATATCTGCTGTGATTTTTTTGATAAAAATATTTCAGGTATCTTTTTTCTGACAAATTTGTACATGCCTTCTGATATATAATAAATTTATCGGATAATAAAATTCATGGAAGAAAGTGATACAAATGAAGTTTTTTCTGAAAATAAAAACTCTGATCCTTAATCTGAAAAAATTCCTTCTGTGCGGAAAAATTTATTATATAAACGGTTCCGAAAAACTGCCTCCGCCGCTTACAAAGGAGCAGGAACAGGAGACCTTTGCACTTCTTGAAACAAATGAAAAACTTGCACGCGAGAGACTGATTGTTCATAATCTCCGTCTTGTTGTATACATAGCAAAAAAATTTGAATCTTCAGGTGTATGTGTTGATGATCTTGTGTCTATAGGAACCATCGGACTGATTAAAGCAGTAAAAACCTTCAGACCTGACAAACAGATCAAGCTTGCCACATATGCCTCAAGGTGCATAGAAAACGAAATACTTATGTTTCTCAGGAAATCATCAGTGTATAAGAATGAAATCTCAATCGACGAACCTCTTAACGTTGACTATGACGGAAATGAACTCCTGCTTTCAGACGTCCTCGGTACAGATGAAGATATTGTAAACAAGGGAATAGAATCTGAATCTGAGAAAAATATGCTCCTTCAGGCAGTGAATTCACTCAAGGGAAGGGAAAAGCAGATTATGCAGATGAGATTCGGTCTGTTAAACGGCAAAGAAATGACACAGAAGGAAGTAGCGGATGCCATTGGCATTTCTCAGTCGTATATATCCCGTCTGGAAAAACGTATAATAAAAAAATTAAGGATAAACTTAGAAAAAATTTAAAAATTTCAAAAAAATGGTTGCAATTTATTTTGAAATAATGTATAATAAAGGAAAAGGAAAAATTACGAAATGAGGAAAACTTATGAAAAACTATATTTCAAATCAGGATAAAAAAAGATATTTGATTTTTGAATCAGGTGCGGAAGAACAGATTGACAAGGTTGCTGCCGGTATGCTTGACAACAACGATATCAAAGGAATGATGCCCTTCAGCGTGATGCAGTTTGATGACAAGGTTGCAGCAAGGTATGACATTACTTCACTGATTTCGGTTTCAGAGCTTCTCGAAAAATGCATCAGCCGGGAGACAATTATTTCAGTTATTGATACAGTTCTCACCGTTATGGAAAATGCTGAAGACTACCTTATTGATCCGGGTTCTGTTATTCTTGACTGCGAAAAAATGTTCTATGATGAGAAGGACGGCAGGCTCTGTATGTGCGTTATGCCTTTTGTGGGAAAGAATAATTCCAGTCCGTCATTAAGGGTATTTTTCAAAAACTTTATCTGCAGAGTTAAGTTTGACAGCACTGAAAACTGCGACTATATCGGTAAGATGCTCGGATATCTTAACAGCGAAAATGAATTTTCCACAGAAGACTTCAGATATATCGTTGACGAGCAGAAATGCGGCATAGCAGTAGTTGATGAGTGCGAACCGGATAAAATCATACCTGTTATTTCACCTGAGGAAAATGATGAAGAAAAAGAAAATGAGCCTCCGGTAAAATTTACTCTGAAAAAGCCTGAGGAAGAATACGGAGATATTACTGAAGAGAAGGAAGAACCGGCGTTCAGAATTCCTCTTGATTTTTATGCTGATGAAGGCGAAAGTGAAAACGAAAACGGTAATATCAAAGGAATTCTTTCAAGGATATTCAAGGAATCAAAAGGAAAGAGCAAGGGGAAGAAAAAGGATTCCGATACTCAGGATGATGACAGAATAATGGTTCAGTACTGCGACAGTGAGGGTGAGATTATTTCTGAAAAGGGAACGGTACTGCTTGATGAGGAAAATAAAAAAACATTTCTTCTCCGTGTAAGCAATAATGAAAAAATCATTATAAAAGGAAACAAGTTCAGAATAGGAACTGAGAAAAAGTCGGTTGACTACTGCATAAAGGACAACTGTGCAGTAAGCAGAATGCATGCTGAGATTATACATAAAAACAATTCCTACTTCATTGTAGATAACAACTCTACCAATCATACTTTCATTAACGAACAGGAAATCAGGAGTAAAAGAGAGATGAGGCTTCAGAACAGAAGCAGAATAAAACTTGCCGATGAGGAATTTATTTTCTATTCATAATGTTTTCTTAAAATACAAAAGCCTTTAACTGCATTTAAAACAGTTAAAGGCTTTTGGTTTATCAGATAATTTTAGTGGTCCAGTTTTCAAGATTCCATACATCGGTTACTACACCTTCATAGAATTCAGGTTCATGGCTTACGAGAATAACTGTTCCCTTGAACTTGTCAACAGCTTCACGGAGGGCATCCTTGGCAAGTACGTCAAGGTGGTTTGTAGGTTCGTCGAGAACGAGAAGGTTGAATTCGTTCAGCATAAGACGGCAGAGACGTACTTTGGCGTTTTCACCACCGGAGAGAACTCTCATCTGTGAAGTGATATGTTCATTTGTAAGTCCGCATTTTGCAAGAGCGGCACGTACTTCTGCATTTGTCATAGCAGGAAACTCATCCCAGATTTCCTGCAGTGCAGTTTTATCGGAGGCGTTTTCTTCCTGCTGGAAGTAGCCGTATTTTACAAACTGGTCATGTTCCACTGTTCCCTGGATAGGTTTGATTATACCGAGCATGGTCTTTATAAGTGTTGACTTGCCGAGACCGTTTACACCCTTTATTGCGATCTTTTGGTTTCTTTCAACCTGGAAGTCAACAGCACGCGTAAGCGGTTCATCATAGCCGATGATGATGTTTTTGCCTTCGATTACAACCTTACCCGGAGTTCTTGCAGACTTGAAGCTGAATGTAGGTTTGACTTTTTCCTTTGCTATTGTGATGATTTCCATTCCTTCAAGTTTTTTCTGACGTGATCTTGCCATTGTGGCAGTAGCTGCTCTGGCTTTGTTTTTAGCAATGAATTCCTGAAGATGAGCAATTTCCTTCTGCTGCTTTTCATATGCCTGTTCAGTCTGACGTTTTTTGAGTTCGTACATTCTTCTGAAGTCATCATAGTTTCCTGTGTATCTTGTGAGAACAGCATTTTCTATGTTGTAGATTACATTGACAACAGAATTCATGAAAGGAACGTCGTGTGAAACGAGGATAAATGCATTTTCGTAGTTCTGCAGGAAGTTCCGGAGCCATGCGATATGGTTTTCATCGAGGAAGTTTGTAGGTTCGTCCAGAATGAGAATCATAGGGTTTTCAAGCAGAAGCTTTGTAAGCAGAACCTTTGCTCTCTGTCCGCCTGAAAGTTCTGTAACGTCATGATCAAGTCCGATTTCTCCGAGGCCGAGACCGTTTGCGTATTCTGTAATTTTGCTGTCTATTGTATAGTAGCCGCTCTGATCGAGAATTTCCTGAATTTCTCCGACTTCTTCCATGAGTGAAGCCATTTCTTCATCGGAAGCGTCGGACATTTTTTCGTACATTTCAAGCATTTCCTGTTCAAGGTCGGAAAGATGCTGAAATGCTTCTCTGAGAACGTCGCGTATTGTTTTTCCGGGTGTCAGTGTGCTGTACTGATCAAGGTAACCTGTTGTGATGTGTTTGCACCATTCTATCTTGCCTTCGTCCGGCATGAGTTTTCCTGTTATGATATTGAGGAAGGTTGTCTTACCTTCACCGTTTGCACCGACAAGACCTACATGTTCTCCTTTTAGAAGGCGGAAGGACGAATCATCAAGTATCTGGCGTGCGCCGAATCCGTGTGTTACGTGTTCTACGTTAAGTATGCTCATTAAAAAAACAGCCCCCTGATAATGTAATAATAGTCACTGATTATTATACATTATTTGGGGGCTGAATGCAAGTAAAAACAAATTATTTTATAAGTTTCGACAGAGGGAACATGTCAATGAAAATATATAAGGTATTATACTCTGAAAAGGAGGTCTGAATATACAGGGAACGGCCAGTATTTTTCGGATACGATTGTTTCGAGCTCGTCAGCTACAGCTCTGAGAGACTGCATCTTGCTGAATACTTCGTCTCTGTAGAATCTTGAGAGCTTGTAGATATCTTCAGAAGCATCCTTTGCGTTGATAAGTGCCTGTTCGAGTTCGCCTACAGCTGCATCAAGACACTTGAGTGAAGATGAAAGCTTGTTTGCGAGTTTTTCCTGTGTTGGGTTTTCGATGCCTACAGACTTCATTGAAGCGAGTGCACTGCAAACATCCTTTGTATAATCCATAACTGCAGGATAAATCTGTTTCTTAGCCATGTCTACCATTGTGAGAGCTTCTATATTGATAACCTTTGTGTAGTTTTCAAGGAGAATTTCTGTTCTTGAAGCGATTTCAACCTTTGAGTAAATCTTGAATTTTTCAAACATCTGAACATTCTTGTCAGCGAGGTACTGAGGGAGACAGTCAACTGTTGAAACGTAGTTCGGAAGACCTCTTACTTCTGTAGCTTCCTTTACCCATTCGTCTGAGTAGCCGTTTCCGTTGAAGATAATGTTCTTGTTTTCCTTGTATGCCTTAACGAGAATTTCCTTAAGCTTGCCGTTGAAATCCTTTGCACCTTCGAGTTCATCAGCGAATTCGCAGAGAACATCTGCAACGATTGTATTCATCATTACGTTTGTACATGAGATTGAATCAGCAGAACCGAGCATTCTGAATTCGAACTTGTTTCCTGTGAATGCCATAGGTGAAGTTCTGTTTCTGTCTGTGTTGTCCTTCTTGAATGAAGGAAGAGCATCTACACCAATCTTAAACTTAACGTTTGAATTAACCTCAGCCTTTGTATCATTTTCAAGAGCATCAAGAAGAGCCTGGAGCTCGTCACCAATGAACATTGAAACGATAGCAGGAGGTGCTTCGTTAGCACCGAGACGGTGGTCGTTTCCGGCACTTGCAGCTGAAAGTCTGAGAAGGTCAGAATACTTATTTACAGCCTTGATAAATGCAACGAGGAAAGTAAGGAACTGTGTGTTTTCTGTTGGTGTATCGCCCGGGTCAAGAAGGTTCTGACCATCGTTTGAAGCGATTGACCAGTTGTTGTGTTTACCTGAACCGTTTACACCTGCGAACGGCTTTTCGTGAAGGAGACAAACAAGACCGTGTTTGAGAGCAATCTTCTTCATAAGCTCCATAGTGAGTTGGTTGTGGTCAGAAGCAATATTTGCTGTTTCAAAAACAGGAGCAAGTTCATGCTGTGCAGGAGCAACTTCGTTATGCTTTGTTTTTGCAGGAATACCAAGCTTCCAGAGTTCTTCATCAAGTTCGTGCATGTATGCTGCAACTCTTTCCTTGATGTTTCCGAAGTAGTGATCTTCAAGTTCCTGACCCTTTGGAGGCTTCGCGCCGAAAAGTGTTCTTCCCGTTATGATAAGGTCTTCACGCTGATCGTAAAGTTCCTTGTCAACAAGGAAGTATTCCTGTTCAGCACCTGCTGTTGAAAGAACTCTTGTAGCTGTTGTGTTGCCGAAGAGTCTGAGAATTCTGAGTGCCTGTTCACTTAATACGTCCATTGAACGTAGGAGAGGAGTCTTCTTGTCAAGAATCTCACCTGTGTATGAACAGAAAGCTGTCGGAATGTATAATGTACCATCCTTGATAAATGCATCAGATGTAGGATCCCATGCTGTATAGCCTCTTGCTTCGAATGTGGCACGGAGACCGCCTGAAGGGAATGATGAAGCATCAGGTTCGCCCTTTACAAGTTCCTTGCCTGAAAACTCAAGGATAACTGTTCCGTCTGAATTAGGAGAAATGAAAGCATCATGCTTTTCAGCAGTAACACCTGTCATAGGGTGGAACCAGTGTGTGTAGTGTGTGGCACCTTTTTCAATAGCCCAGTCCTTCATTGCATTTGCTACAACGTCAGCTACATTGCTTCCGAGAGCAATACCTAATTTTTTAGTCTGCATAACAGTCTTAAAAACGTTCTTAGGTAATCTTTCTCTCATAACTGTCTGGTTGAAAACGTTGCATGCAAACATAGATGCAACACTCTTTGAATCTGCCATAATAAATGTCCTCCTGTAAGTAAAATAAAAAGCGTTTCAATCCCATCAAAAATGCACAGTAACCGTGTACTTTTAATGAAATCGAAACGCCATTGTTTCAATTAATTTTTCTATGTTCTTATGATATATTAATTTTACGGATTTGTCAATAGCAAAATAAATTTTTGTGAATTATTCACATATTTCTTTCAAAAACGAAGTTATTTCAGATAAATTCATAGAATGAGAACCCTTGATAAGTACAGTATCTGATTTTTCAAGATGGTTCATAATATCTTTTTTAGCTTCATCATTTGTGCTGTAATGAACTGCTCTGAGGGCAGGGTTTACAGAAACAGCCTCTTCGAGAATGTACTTTGATTCATCACCGATGCAGACAAGTGTGTCGAGACTTTCTGCAGCTGCTTTGCCGACTTTGCGGTGCATTTTTTCAGAATCAGTTCCGAGTTCCTTCATATCTGCAAGTACAGCTGCCTTTCTTCCGGAAAGAGTGCTTATTACTTTAAGAGACGCCTTTACAGAATCAGGATTTGCATTGTAACAGTCGTTTATCAGGGTGAAAAATCCCGTTTTTATAACGTTGAAACGTCCGTCTATGTTCCTGAAGCAGCGGATGCCCTCAATTGCTTTTTCAGCAGGCATACCGAGAATCTGAGAAATTCTGAACGCTGCTATTGCATTCAGAACCATATGATTACCCAGAGCCGGTACAAATGCATCAGCCTTTATATCATCAGCAATGATTGTGAATGAAGTTCCGTCTATTCCTTTCTGGACAATATTTTCAGCCCTTGTGCTGTTTTCCCTGCCAAATCCGAAGAAACTTGTGTTTACCGAATCAACTGTACAGAGTTTGTCGTCGTCACCGTTGAGGACAGCAGTTCCGCCTTTTGCAAGGAAGGGAAACATCTCTGTTTTTGCCTTGAGAATACCGTCTCTTGAACCTAAAAATTCGAGATGAGCTGTACCGATATTTGTAATCACTGCGATATCAGGGCGGACAATCTTTGCAAGTCTCGTCATTTCACCGAAGTGATTGATACCCATTTCGATTATAGCGACTTCGTGTTCTTCATTTATTCTGAATACTGTTTTCGGAACGCCGATTTCGTTGTTGAGATTTCCCTCGGTTTTAAGTACGTTAAAGTGCTGTGAGAGAACAGAGTAAATCATTTCCTTGGTTGAGGTTTTACCTGAACTTCCTGAGACGCCTATAACCTTAAGGTTCGGAAAGAGACTTCTGTAGTATTCAGCAATATCCCTGAGTGCGTCAGAAGTTGATTTTACTGAAATCTGCGGAAATGAAACACTGTCATCAGGTCTTTCGGTCAGTGTGCAGACTGCACCGCTTTCAAAAACGGACTCTATAAAATCATGTCCGTCAAATCTTGCACCTTTTATTGGTATGTAGAGTGAACCCTCCCGGACGGTACGGCTGTCAATAGTTATATCATTTACAGTGATATTTTCCGCACCTTCAGCAGCAATAAGCTTTCCGCCGCAGGCAGCGGCAATCTCGCCAAGTGTCATAGCTTTCAAGATAAACCCTCCTTAAAATCTTTCAAGTGACTTCTTAACTATAAAATCACAGAGATCAGCATGATTAAGGCCGATAACTGCTGCTTCCTGAGGGATAAGTGAAGCCTGTGTCATGCCAGGAAGAGTATTTGCTTCAAGGCAGAATATTTCTCCGGCTTCATTTACTATAAAGTCAAATCTTGAATATACGCAGAGCTTAAGAACAGAGAAAGCCTGTTCGGCTGCCTTTCCGAGTTTTTTGGCAAGTACATCATCGATTTCTGCAGGACATACTTCAAGGGTTTTTCCTGAATATTTGTTTTTGTAATCATAAAATCCGTCAGCAATTATTTCGATAACAGGAAGAGCTTTTCCGTCCAGAACACCGACAGAGAATTCGCGGCCTTTGATAAATTTTTCCACAACTGCTTCGTCTTCATATCTGAAACATTCATCAAGAGCCTTTTCAAATTCTTCTTTGTTTTCAGCTCTTGAAACACCGATGCTTGAACCGCCGCAGCAAGGTTTTACAATGCACGGGAAAAAGCCCCATTCATCAGTTTTTCCGTTTCTGCGGTCTTCAGCAGTATATGAAGTTCCGCCGGCCATTTTTATTCCGTCAGCAATGAGAAGTCTTCTTGTAATGCCCTTGTTCATTGCATTTGCGCTTCCGAGATAATCGGAACCGGTGTATTTTATACCCAGAAGGTCAAAAGTTGCCTGAATCTTTCCGTCTTCGCCGTTTGCTCCGTGAAGTGCCATGAATACGATATCGGACCTTTTGCAGATATCGAGAACGTTCCTTCCGAAAAATCCGTCAGGGCTTTCTCCGCGCATTTCCCTGATTTTTTCAAGATCCGGTTCATTTACATCGATGGAAGAAGTCTGCGACTCAAAATCGGTATTTCCGCTGAATGCTTCATCAGCAGTAACATCTGTTCCCATAAAAACATCAAGAAGAAATACTTTGTGACCTTTTTTACTGAGCGATTTTGCACACATAAGACCGGATGTAAGACTTACGTCTCTTTCGCCGCTGAGTCCGCCGCATAAAACTGTTATATTCATAATATCCTCCGTAAGAACTAATTGTTTTTTTTACAAAATTATTTATACCAATATAATATTATACTCTTTATCATGGGAAAATGCAACCTTGTTTTTGTCTGTATTATTTTGTGTTTTTTTTGATATTGCATTTTTCCATAAATGTTGGTATAATAGTAAAGGTTATTTTTTTCGCGGGAGGTGTAAATTCTGGAGGAGAGAACAATAGTCGTTGAAGGCGTAGTTGAGACAGTGCTGTTCAGAAATTCAAACAACGGATATATAGTTTTTGATCTGGATGCCGGCGGTGAACTTATAACAGCTGTAGGAGAACTTGGTGATATTGAGGAAGGGGAAAAGCTCAGGCTTGAAGGCAGATATGTAACTCATGCCAGATTCGGAACACAGTTTCAGGCAGAATACTGTGAACGCATGCTTCCGAACACTGCTGTTCACATACAAAAATACCTTGCTTCAGGAGTGATAAAGGGCATAGGACCTTCTCTTGCAAAAAAAATTGTCGCAGAGTTTGGCGACAGAACCCTTGAGGTTATGGAAAACACTCCGGAACGTCTGCTCGATATAAAAGGAATATCCCCGAAAAAATGTGAAAACATAACCAGCGAGATAAAACAGATTTTTAATCTCAGAAAACTTATGACCTGGCTTTCAAAGTTTGAGATAAAGGCCAGGTATGCCATGAAAGCCTTTAAAAAATGGGGTTTTCAGAGTATGGAAGTTATTCAGAGCAATCCGTATCTGCTCTGTTCATACGGTGTTGAACTCGAATTCAGCAAAGCGGAAAAAGTAGCGGCTTCGATGGAGATACCGCATAATTCTCCGATGCGTATCAAAGCAGGTATTACCTATATCCTTCTTGAAAACACTTACAACGGACATACATGTATTCCCTTTGAACGGCTCAGAGCGAAGGTGTGCGATTATCTTAAGACGGATGAAGCAGATTTTGATCTGTCCTATGAAGAGGAAATTGCCGACGGAAACCTTGCTGAGTATTTTAAGGAGAGTAAAAACAGAAAATATGTTTTTCTTGCAGACTATTACAATGCGGAACGTTACATAGCCGAACGCCTCGGCGTTATACAGGCTTTCTCTTCTCCGGATGTTGATGACTACGAAAAAATGATTGACCGTAAGGAAAAGGAAACCGGTATAAAGTATGAAAGACTTCAGAGACTTGCTATTTCAGGTGCACTTTCAAAGGGACTGCTTATCCTGACCGGCGGACCGGGAACGGGAAAGACAACAACTCTTAACGCTATAATTTCCATGTATATGGAAAAGGGTGAAAAAGTAATGATAGCAGCTCCTACAGGACGTGCGGCAAAGCGTATTTCTGACCTGACCGGCTATGAGGCAAAAACCATACACAGACTGCTTGAAGTTCAGTATGATATGGACGGAAAACTCAGATTCACGCACAATGAAAACAATCCGTTAAGATGCAGCGTTCTTGTGGTTGATGAGATGTCCATGGTTGACACTCTTCTTTTTGAAAGTCTTCTCCGTGCACTGAGAATAAACTGCCGTCTTATTATGGTGGGAGACAGTGACCAGCTGCCTTCAGTTGGCGCCGGGAATATTCTTAAGGATATGATTGACAGCAAAAGACTTCCGGTGGTTGAACTTAAAGAAATTTTCAGACAGGCTCAGCAGAGTTGTATAATAACAAATGCTCACAGAATTATAAGCGGTGTTCATCCTGATCTGACGCAGAAGGATAATGACTTTTTCTTCTTTCAGAGACTTTCGTATGAAGCAGCATCTGATTTCATCTCAGATCTCTGCATAAAACGGCTTCCTAATGCATATGGCTTTTCTCCGTCAGAAGATATCCAGATACTTTGTCCTTCAAGAAAAGGACCACTCGGAGTCGTGGAGCTTAATAAAAAACTTCAGAATCTTATCAATCCTCCGGCAAAAAACAAAACTGAAACCAAAACCATGATATACACGTTTCGCCCCGGCGACAAGGTTATGCAGACCAAAAATAACTACGATATTGAGTGGAAACGTGATGATGAACAGGGTACAGGAGTTTTTAACGGTGACATAGGAAAGATTCTGTCGGTAAATAAAGCGGACCGTGAAGTTGTAATTGATTTTGACGGACGTGTGTGTCTCTATACCTTTGAACTTCTTGAACAGGTTGAGCTTGCCTATGCCATTACTGTTCATAAAAGTCAGGGCAGTGAATTCAATGTCGTTATTCTTCCGGTTCTCGGAGGGTTCGAGAAGCTTTATTACCGCAATCTTCTTTATACTGCTGTGACCAGAGCAAAGAAGATGCTCATTATCGTCGGCTCACAGACGAAGGTATTTCAGATGGTAGACAATGACCGGAAAACACTTCGCTATACCTGTCAGCGTGAGATGATAGAAAGTGAGATAAAAAATGAACACAGTATCCCGGTTTCTGACTGATCTTTTTTTCCCGAACAGATGTCCCTGCTGTGATGATTTTATCAGATGGGATAAGCTCATATGCAGCAGATGCCACAGTGAGATTGTTCCTGTGTATGAACGTGTCTGCAGAAAATGCGGCAAGGAAATATGCATATGTGCAGAAAAACTTTACTATGACATGGCTGCAGTTCCCATGAGATACGAAAATCGCGTTAGGGAAGGCATTCTGTCTCTGAAGAGGGGAAACAATAAAAATTTCGGTGAGTATTCCGGAAAGATGCTTGTAAATATTATTTCGGAGGATTTTTCAGAATATCATTTTGACTCTGTAGTACCGGTACCTATGTCCGAACAGTCACGTAGAAAACGCGGATACAATCAGGCTGAGATAATAGCTTCGGAGATTTCTGAAAAGCTCGGGATTCCGATAGCGGATAATCTTCTTGTAAAACAGGATACGGTTTCATCGCAGCATTATCTTAACCGTACTGACAGAATGAAAAACATATCTGCCATAAAGCTGAAACACAGACTGAATCTTGCCGGACGGAATATAATACTGTGTGATGATGTTATTACAACCGGAAGTACAGTGAATAGATGTGCACAGCTACTCAAAGCTTCCGGTGCCGGAACCATACTTCTTGCTGCTGCGGCAGAGTCAAAATTAAAATAAGGAGGGGAAACATTGTATGGATATCGGAATAGATCTTGGTACAGCCAATATGGTTGTCACCATGAATGATGCAGGTGTCATACTAAGTGAACCCTCAGTTGTTGCGTATCATAAGTATAAAAAGGAAGTTGTTGCTGTCGGAAGAGATGCCTACAATATGATAGGAAGAACTCCTGACTATATAACTATCGTAAAACCTCTTGCAGGGGGCGTTATTACAGATGACGGCATGGCCGAAGTGATGATTAAGGCTTTTATTCTCAAAGTCCTTGGCAATCAGCCGGTAAAGCCGCGAATCGCACTGTGCGTTCCGTCGTTTATCACTGATATAGAGAGCCGTGCTGTTATAGAGGCTGCAGTAAGTGCTGGTTCAAGAAAAGTTTACCTTATACAGGAACCTATTGCAGCACTGCTTGGAGCCGGTGTTGATATTTCAAAGCCGCGCGGGACTATGGTAGTTGATATCGGAGGAGGTACAACGGATATTGCTGTTGTATCACTTAACGGTATTGTGGTGTCCCATTCAGTAACAACAGCAGGAAACAAATTTGATCAGGCGATTCTGAAATATATAGCTGCCAGACATAAACTTCTGATAGGAGAGAGAACCGCTGAGAATATTAAGAAAAAAATTGCAAATGTATATAATCCGGGTGTAAAGAGAAAAATGAAAATAGGCGGTAAAAATTTCTTTACCGGGATGCCTCAGTCTATGGAAATAACTGAACTTGATGTTTATATTGCGATCGAGGAACATCTGTCAGATATAGTTGAGGCTATTCGCTGCGTTTTTGAACAGACTCCGCCCGAATTAATAAAGGATATTTACGAAGACGGTATTGTTCTGACCGGAGGAGGAGCTCATCTCGGAAAGCTTGATATGTATATCGGTGCTGAAACCGGCCTTAAGTGCAGAATAGCAAAGGATGCAGATTCATGCGTAGCCATAGGTACATCCATGGTTTACAAGAAGATGGATAAACTCCTTGACGGCTTTGAACATATCAGTCTATAAATACAGAAAATTATAATAATCAGAAAGGATTTGTACAATTATGAGTAACAAAGAAGAAATGATTCATCATCATCACGACACAATTAAGATTACGCTTGAAGATGACAGCGTTATGGAATGCAAAGTCCTTACAGTTTTCGACTGTAACGACAAGGAATATCTTGCACTTGTTCCTGAACAGCCTGAAACAGAGGGAGATGTTTTTCTTTACGGTTTTATTGAACACGCAGAAAATGAAATTGAACTTATCAATATAGAAGACAAACAGGAACTCAACGATGTTATCAACGCATTTGAAAAGTGGTGTGACGAGCAGGAGGATAACCTTATTCCTGTTGACATATATTCCGGTTTTCTCGGTGCCGGCAAGACAACTCTTATCAAGAAGATGATTGCTGAAGCATATGCCGGAGAAAAGGTTGTTCTTATCGAAAATGAATTTGGTGAGATAAGCATTGACGGTGGATTCCTTAAGGATGCCGGAATAGAAATTACAGAGATGAACTCCGGCTGCATCTGCTGCTCACTTGTAGGTGACTTCGGTGAATCCCTTAGAAAAGTAGTTGCTGACTTCAACCCGGACAGAATCATTATTGAACCTTCAGGTGTAGGAAAGCTTTCAGATGTTATAAAGGCTGTTGAAGGCGTAGCTGAGGATACACCAATTGCTCTTAATGCTTATACAGCTGTTGTTGACGTTAAGAAGTATGCAAAGTACATCAAGCTCTTCGGCGAATTCTTCATAGATCAGATTCAGAGTGCTGGTCTTGTTGTACTCAGCCGTACAAAAGATATCAGCGAAGATGAACTTGAAAAATGTACTGACGCTCTTAACGAAATAAATCCGAATGCTCTTATCATTACAACAGACTGGGATGAAATAAATGGTAAGCAGATTCTCGATGTAATGGAGAGCGGTTTTGACCTTGCCTATGAAGACGAATATATTGAAGGCATAGGTTACGAAGATGAAGAGGAGTGCTGCTGCGGACATCACCATGATGACGAGGAACATGAACATCACCACCACCACCATCATGAGGGCGGAGAAGAGTGCTGCTGCGGATATCATCATGATGACGAGGAGCATGAACATCATCACCACCACCACCATGAAGACGGAGAGGAATGCTGCTGCGGACACCACCACGATGACGAAGAACATGAACATCATCACCACCATCACCATGAGGACGGAGAGGAATGCTGCTGCGGACATCACCACCACCATGCTGATGAAGTATTCTCAAGTATCGGCATAGAAACAGTAAGAAAGTTCGGCGAGGAAGAAATGAACAGCATTCTTGCCGGTCTTACTGATGAGGAAAAGTACGGTACAGTTCTCAGAGCCAAGGGTATCGTTCCTTCAGCAGAAGGAAAATGGATTCACTTTGACTATGTTCCTGATGAATATGAAGTACGTTTCGGAAGTGCAGATGTTACAGGTCACGTAGTAGTAATCGGTACAAATCTTAACGAAGATGAGCTCAGAAAGCTTTTTAAAAAATAATTAAGGGGCGATAAAACATGGAAGAAGCAACTCCGGTATTTATGTTTACAGGATTTGTTGAAAGTGGTAAGACAACAATGATTCAGAGATGGCTTACTCAGGATTTCTTTAAGGAGCAGGAGAAGGTTGTGATAATCGCCTGTGAAGACGGATTTACCGAGTATGAAAATCTTGCTGACAATGTTGTTCTCTATATGGTCGAAAACAAGGAAGACTTTAATGCGGAATTCCTTGCAGAAATAGAAAAGAAGGACGCGCCGACTGCTGTCCTTCTTGAAAATAACTGTATGGTAAGTGCCGAAGAGGTACTTGATATCGAATGGCCGGAAAACTGGGATCTCGTTCAGATATCCGCAATGATTGATGCTTCAAAATTTGACCAGCAGATGAAGAACATGAGATCAATCATGACAGAACAGTTTAAGTATGCTACTGTTGTGGTATTCAATCGATGTGATGAAAATACAAAGAAGCTTCAGCTCAGAGCTGCGGTTAAGGTAGTAAATCCTGAAGCATCACTTATGTTTATCCGTAATGACGGAACTGCTGATGAGGAACTTGATGAGCTTCCTTTTGATATCAATGCTCCTGTAATAAAGATTGAAGACATGGACTTTGGTCTCTGGTTTATTGATATCTTTGAAAACTGTGCCAGATACAACAACAAAACGGTTCAGTTCAAAGGGACATTTACAAGACCTGCCGGTTATCCTGAAAACAGTTTTCTTGTTTACAGATACGCTATGCAGTGCTGTGCGGATGACCTTGAATACCTTAAACTTCTGTGTATTGACGAAAGCAAAAAGTATAAGATAAAGGAAAATGAATGGGTTACCGTTACAGCAGATGTACGTTTCTGTATGCCAGCAGGAATGAATGAGCCTTCTCCTGTATTCTACGTAAAGAATGTTGAAAAGGCTCAGGCTCCCGATACTGAGTATGTATACTTTAATTAGTCAGTATCTTTACAGCTTCTTCGATACGGCCCGGTGCAATACGGTCTGAGGAGAAAACCCTCATCATGCACAGGGCTATCTCAGGAACTGTGGTTATGTCCGGAACATAGACTGCATCTGAAGAGTTTTCAGCACAGATGCCATAGCTTGTTACTATCGTGCCCCCTGAAGCTTTTTTCTTTGAAAAAACAGAGTAAACAGTGTCTCCGTTTTTTATAGTCTGGATATAATTCATTTTTTCACTTCCTGTCTTTTGAGTTTGTATTTATTATAGAACCGGATAATTAAAAAAATTGTCAATTGAAAGGATCGATTGCATGAAAACATTTAGAAATGCCGATATTCTTCTCCCTGCAAATGCAGATATGGAAAAATGGGCGGTTGTAGCATGTGACCAGTATACAAGTGAGCCCGAATACTGGAACAAAACAGCTGAGATAACAGAAGGTGTTCCTTCTGCATTTAACTTTATTCTCCCTGAAATCTATCTTGAAGAAAATGATGTCTCCGGAAGGATTTCAGAAATACAGCAGAAAATGAAGGATGCACTGTCCACCGGAATTTTCAGAGAGTATAAAAACGCAATGATTTATCTTGAGAGAACCCAGGATGACGGAAAAGTCAGAGCGGGTCTTGTGGGATGCATTGACCTCGAGGACTATGACTACAGGAAGGGTTCGGTTTCTCCGGTACGTGCAACTGAGGCTACAGTCATTGAAAGAATTCCTCCGAGAATAGCAGTAAGACGCGGTGCAGAACTTGAGCTTCCGCATATCATGATTCTCATTGACGATGAAACAAAAACAGTTATCGAACCGATTGCAGGGAAGACTTCAGGCTATGAGAAAGTATATGATTTCACTCTCATGCAGAAAGGCGGTTCTGTAAAGGGATGGCTTGTTCCTGAAGATGAACAGGAAAGAATACTCGGTGCACTTGACGGTCTTGCTGATATTGATAATTTCAACAGCAGGTATTCACTTAATGAAAGCAGTCCGCTCGTATTTGCTATGGGTGACGGAAATCATTCACTTGCGACAGCAAAGGAATTTTACGAGGAACTTAAGAAAAACAATCCTGGTAAGGATATGAGTGGCCATCCAGCAAGATATGCCCTTGTTGAACTTGTAAACCTCCATTCACCTGCACTTGAGTTTGAGGCTATACACCGCATAGTTACTGAAGCGGATACAGATGATATTTCAGCAAAGATGAAGGATGCTCTCGGACTGACTGAGGATGCGGAAAGCTGTGAGCAGAAATTTGACTACGTTATAAAAGGAGTAAGAAAGACTGTCGGTATTACAAAGCCTTCATCAAAGCTTACAGTCGGAAGTCTCCAGCAGTTCCTTGATTCATACATTAAGGAAAAAGGTGCTAAGATTGACTATATCCATGGCACAGAAGTAATAGAGAAGCTTTCGGAAAATAACGGAAGTATCGGATTTATCCTTCCTGATATGGCAAAGTCGGAACTGTTCCCGACGGTTATCTGTGACGGTGCTCTTCCAAGAAAGACTTTCTCCATGGGTCATGCCTGGGATAAGCGTTACTACATAGAGTGCAGAAAGATAACTGAATAATTTCAGGTTAAAAAATATTAACATATATAATTAAAATAAAGGATGATAAAATAATGAAAAAAGAACTTAATAAAGTTTATGATCCGGGTAATGTAGAAGACAGAATCTACAAATACTGGGTTGACAACAACTGCTTCAGAGCGGAAGTTGACAGAACAAAGAAGCCGTATACAATTGTTATTCCGCCTCCGAACATCACCGGTCAGCTTCACATGGGTCACGCACTTGACGAAACTCTTCAGGATATTCTTATCAGATACAAGAGAATGTCCGGTTATGCAACACTCTGGCTTCCTGGTACTGACCATGCTTCAATAGCTACAGAAGCAAAGATTGTTGAAGCTATGAGAAAAGATGGCGTTACCAAGGAAGACATCGGCAGAGACGGATTTATGGAACGTGCATGGAAATGGAAGGAGCAGTACGGCGGAAGAATCGTTGAACAGCTCAAGAAACTCGGTTCTTCATGTGACTGGTCAAGAGAACGTTTCACAATGGACGAAGGCTGTAACAAGGCTGTTAAGGAAGTATTCGTAAAGCTCTATGACAAGGGGCTTATCTACAGAGGCGAAAGAATAATCAACTGGTGCCCTAAGTGTAAGACATCAATCTCTGACGCTGAGGTTGAGTATGAGGATCAGGCAGGACATTTCTGGCACCTCAGATACAAGCTTGCTGATGGTTCAGGATATCTTGAGCTTGCTACAACACGTCCGGAAACACTCCTTGGCGATACAGCAGTTGCCGTAAACCCTAACGACGAAAGATACAAAGATCTTGTGGGCAAAAATGTTATTCTCCCTCTTGTTCACAGAGAAATTCCAATTGTGGCTGATGACTATGTTGAGATGGACTTCGGTACAGGTGTTGTTAAGATTACACCTGCACACGACCCTAATGACTTTGAAGTTGGTCTCCGTCACAACCTTCCTGTTATCAATGTGATGACAGATGAAGCAAAGATTACTGAAGATTATCCGAAGTACGCCGGCATGGACAGATACGAAGCAAGAAAGGCTATTGTAGCTGACCTCGAAGCAGAAGGCGCACTTGTAAAGATAGAAGACTACAGCCACAATGTCGGTACATGCTACAGATGTTCAACAACAGTTGAGCCAAGAGTATCAAAGCAGTGGTTTGTTAAGATGGAACCTCTTGCACAGCCTGCAATTGATGCTGTTAAGAACGGCGAAACAAAGTTCGTTCCGGAGAGATTCAACAAGATTTACTTCCACTGGCTTGAAAACATCAAGGACTGGTGTATTTCACGTCAGCTCTGGTGGGGTCATCAGATTCCTGCATTCTACTGCGACAGCTGCGGTGAGATGGTAGTTACAAAGGAAAACTCAGTTGTATGTCCTAAGTGCGGCAAGCCAATGCGTCAGGATCCTGATACCCTCGACACATGGTTCAGTTCTGCTCTCTGGCCGTTCTCAACACTCGGCTGGCCTGACAAGACAGAAGATCTCGACTTCTTCTATCCTACAAATACACTTGTAACAGGTTACGATATCATTTTCTTCTGGGTAGTAAGAATGATGTTCTCTGGTATTGAACACATG
This sequence comes from Oscillospiraceae bacterium, assembly GCA_030533325.1. Classification (GTDB taxonomy): domain Bacteria; phylum Bacillota; class Clostridia; order Oscillospirales; family Ruminococcaceae; genus HUN007. The sequence goes on along the minus strand of JAUNJJ010000044.1, from coordinate 6,051 downwards.
GGCAAGGTACCGTTTGACACAGTTCTTATCCACGGTCTTGTTCGTGACTCACAGGGCAGAAAGATGTCCAAATCACTCGGCAACGGTATTGATCCGCTTGAAGTTATCGCTGAGTACGGTGCTGACGCTCTCAGATTCACACTGGCAACAGGTAACTCACCGGGAAATGACATGCGTTACATGGATGAAAAGGTTAAGGCTTCAAGAAACTTTGCAAACAAGTTATGGAATGCATCAAGATTTATTATGATGAATCTTCCTGATGACTTTAAATTTACAGGTCTTCCTGAAAACCTTAATATTGAAGACAAGTGGATTATCAGCAAGTTCAATGATCTTGCAAAGGCTGTAAATGATAACCTTGACAACTTCGAACTCGGTGTTGCTGTATCAAAGCTTTACGACTTTATCTGGGATGTATACTGCGACTGGTATATCGAACTTACAAAGCCAAGAATTATGGCAGGCGGCGAAACAAAGGCATCTGCTCAGGCAGTTCTTGTATTCATCATGCAGGGTATGCTTAAGCTTCTCCATCCGTTTATGCCGTTCATCACGGAAGAAATCTGGCAGACACTCACAGACGGCGAAACACCTGTAATGCTTGAAAAGTTCCCTGTATTTGAAGATGCACTTTCATTCAAGACTGAAGAAGAAGCATTTGAAAAGGTTATCGCAGTTATAAAGGAAATAAGAAACAGAAGAACAGAGATGAATATTCCGCCTTCAGTAAAGGCTCAGGTATTTATCGAAACTGAGTTCAAGGATCTTTTCGAAAGCTGTTCAATGTTCTTTGAAAAGATGGCATTTGCATCATCTGTAAAGGTTGACAGCAGCTTTGAGCTTGAAGATGCTGTAACAGCAGTAACTGACAGTGCAAGAGCATTTATTCCGATGAATGAACTTGTTGACAAGGATAAGGAACTTGCCCGTCTTAACAAGGAGAAGGAAAAGGTTCAGAAGGATATTGATTTCCTCTCAGGCAAGCTGAACAATCCGGGATTTGTCGCAAAGGCACCTGAGAAGCTTATTGAAGCCGAAAAGGCTAAGCTTGCAAAGGCTGAGGAAAAGATGCAGAAGATTAATCAGTCTATCGAAAGTCTTAAGTAATAAATATTGATTTAAACCCGGATAAGTTTTGCATTTATCCGGGTTTTTCAGATACGGAGGGAAACATGAACTATAGTGAAGCCATGGAATATATACAGAGCTTTACAAAGTCGGGCGGCAGGGTCAGAGATCTAAGCCGTGCGGAAGGACTGATGGAAAAGCTCGGAAATCCGCATAAAAAACTCAGATTTGTTCATATAGCAGGCACAAACGGCAAGGGGTCCGTTCTTGAACTTATGTCACAGTCACTTATAAATGCCGGGTATAAAACAGGACAGTTTACTTCACCGTATATGCGTGTATATGAGGACAGAATCAGAATCAATTCACAGAATATTCCGCAGGAGGCTGTAGCAAAATACTGCTCGGAAGTAGCTGAAGCGGCAGGGGAGGAACAGTACTCACAGTTCGAGATCACCATGGGTATCGCAATGCTTTATTTTGCTGAGGAAAAATGTGATATCGTATTTCTTGAGGCAGGAATAGGCGGACTGTTTGACTGCACAAATATTATTGAAAAACCGATTGTGTCCGTTATTACGTCCATTTCACTGGATCATACTGCTGTCCTTGGCAGGACGGTTCAGGAGATTGCCATTCAGAAGGCAGGCATAATTAAGAGAGAATGTCCTGTAGTAATTTCATGGGATAACAGAAGTGTTCTTCAGATTTTTCAGAAGGAATGCATATTTAAGGATTCTCTTCTTATCATGCCGGTTGCTGAAGAATTTGAAAATGCAGAAACCGACATTGAAGGCGGTCATTTTGAATACAACGGTGTGCAGTATAATTTAAAAATGCACGGCAGACATCAGATTATCAATGCTGCCACAGCGATAAAAGCACTGGAAGTAATCGAAGCGGAAGGTTTTGAAACCGGCGAAAAAAATATTCAGAAGGCATTTTCAGAGGTGCAGGTGCTATCAAGGGTTGAACTTCTGAAAGGCAATCCGGATATAATCATAGACGGCGGACACAATCCGGCTGGAATAAGTGCACTTATTTCATCACTTGAATCGATGAATATCATACGGCCTGTATTTATTTTCGGAATGGTAAGCAGCAAGGATGCTCAGTCTGCGGCAATGCTGATTTCCGCATATGCCAGAGCAGTAATCTGCGTTGACGGTTTTTCACCGGATGCCATAGACAGAAACGAGCTCGCGTCATTGTTCACCTGCGAAAAATATGTTTCAAAACCGGAGGAGGCGCTTACGCTTGCATCCATGACGGCTAAAAATACTCCTGTTGTAATATGCGGTTCACTCTATATGACAGAGCTTTTCAGAAAATTTGCTGAAGAAAAAATTCAGAAAAATGAAACAGAAAACTGATAGCAGAAAGAAAACAGTAGATTTTTTGAGAAAAGCAAAGAACTTCAGGCGTAAATTAAATAAATCAGTTTAAACAATGAAAAATTTTTAAAAATTCCTTAAAATCAGAAAAAAACTGATTGACAAAAGCTTTATTTCAGTGTAAAATAAATACTGTTGTTTAACGCTATGTTCGGACAAACGAATCAGATAAATTAATTTTAGTAAACGGAGGAAACGAATATGTCAACATATATGGCTAAATCAGGCGAAGTAAGCCGCAAGTGGTACATCATCGATGCAGAAGGCAAGCCACTCGGTAGGGTTGCTGCAAAGGCTGCACACATTTTAAGAGGTAAGCACAAGCCAACATACACACCACACGTAGACTGTGGAGATCACGTAATCATCATCAACTGTGACAAGGCTGTTCTCACAGGCAAGAAGCTTGAACAGAAGAAGTACTACTGGCACACAGGCTGGATCGGTGGTCTTAAGTCAGAAAGCTACAAGGATATGATGGCTAACAAGGCTGACAAGGCAATGATGATCGCAGTAAACGGTATGCTCCCTAACAACACACTTGGCAGAGCAGCATTAACACGTTTAAGAACATACAAGGGCGCAGAACACAAGCAGGCAGCTCAGAAGCCGGAAGTTTGTGAATTCTAAGAAAGGAGCTTAATAACATGTACGAATCAAAGGAAAAATACTACTACGGAACAGGCAGAAGAAAGCACTCCGTAGCAAGAGTTAGAGTATATAACGGCACAGGTAAGATCACAATCAACGGCAGAGATATCGATGATTACTTTGGCCTTGAAACATTAAAGCTCATCGTTCGTCAGCCGATGACACTTACAGATACACTCGGCAAGTTCGACATCGTATGTACAGTAGCAGGCGGCGGCGTAACAGGTCAGGCTGGTGCAATCAGACACGGTCTTTCAAGAGCACTCCTCGTATTCAACCCTGAACTTCGTCCGACACTCAAGGCAGCAGGCATGCTCACACGTGACCCAAGAATGAAGGAAAGAAAGAAATACGGTCTCAAGGCAGCTCGTCGTGCACCGCAGTTTTCAAAGAGATAATCTTATCCCTGCTGAGAGTATTCAAAATTACGTATTTACGTTTTTTTATCCGGTTTGGAACCATCTGAAACATGGTGGATTCCGGACGGTAAATAACAAGAATTTAAGGCATTTACCCTTGCGGTAAATGCCTTATTTAATAATATTATGGTTCTGATTTTACTTTGATTTTAACCGCAATTTGCATTTCACAGCAGAAAAATGCATTTCACATATCAAAAGCTTGATTCTCCGGAATAATCTGATATACTTAAAATATCAACAGAAAAGGAGAATCTTTATGAATACTTTATTACTTATTTTGCTTTGCATTTTTGAAGCAGCATTTGCTTTTACAGCAATCAGCCGCAGGGCAGATAAAAAAGGCTGGCAGACAGGAAGACTTATATGTAATGCAGGTCAGCTGGGATTGTTTCTTGTAATGCTTATTGCACCGGGTATAGATATGAGTTTTCGTTTCATGGGGCTGTTTATCCTGCTTATATTCCGTATTGTCATTGCATTTATCGGTTATATGATAATCAGAAAAAAAGAGGCTAAAGGCAAACATATTGCCAAAATCATAATCAGTGCCATTATTTCGGTTATTCTTATTTCAGGAAGTCTGATTCCATCATTTATAATAACCGATTACGACGGACTTCCGGTTTCGGGTGAATATGATGTTGCGGAAGCAAATGCTATTCTCACTGATAACAGCAGAACGGAAGAGTTTGAAACTGACGGTTCAAACAGGGAGGTCCCGGTTTATTTCTTCTATCCTGCAAATGCCGCAGAAGGCGAAAAGTTTCCGCTTGTTATTTTCTCACACGGCTCATTCGGATATTGCCAGAGTAACCATTCCACATATTCAGAGCTTGCTTCAAACGGCTATGTTGTTGTCAGCACAGAGCATCCCTATCATTCGCTTTTTTCAACGGATACAAACGGTAATACTATAATCGTTGACTCTTCATTCCTTAATGATGTTATGACAATAAACGCCGAGGAGGTTTCCGAGGAGGCGGCATATAAATGCTCATCAGAATGGCTCAGACTTCGTGCAGAGGATATCAGTTTTGCAATTGATTCCATAAAGTCTGCAGCAGGTGCGGATACACTTCCTGAATACTGGTATTCACAGCAGAGCGAGGACATTATCAAAGCGCTTGACGTGACTGATACAGATAAAACAGGTGTTATGGGACACTCTCTTGGCGGAGCGGCAGCAGTTTCAGCCGGCAGAACAAGAAGCGATATCAGCGCAGTAATCGACCTTGACGGAACAATGCTCAGTGAGGTAACGGGTATTGAAAATGACATGCAGAAAGTTAATAACGAGCCATACGCAACACCGATTTTATCTATCGACAATGAAGAGCATCATTTTTCATCTGAAGCTGCAGTAAAAGCTGATAAACCTTATGTAAATAATATCGTTCACGACAATGCGGTGTGCGGTTACAGAACCTATATTGCAGGAACGGGTCACATGAATTTTACCGATCTGCCTATGTTTTCACCTTCACTTGCAAAAATGCTTGGCACGGGCAGCGTTGATTCAGAAAAATGCATGATGACAGTAAATAAAATAACACTTGAATTTTTTGACAGATACCTGAAAGGAAAAGGTGAATTTGTTGTATCCGAATGTATCGAAATATCATAATATGGACGTTAAAATAAGCAAAATTCCCGAAACTGAATCCGAACTTGTGGATATTCGCTGTCACAGTGAAACAGATTCCGTACGAGAAATTGCTGACTTTGTCAGATCAAGACAAGGGCAGCTGGCCGGAATGCTTGACGGCAGGCAGTACGCAATTGCCGTTTCAGAAATACTATACATAGAGTCGGTGGACAACAGGACATTTATCTACACGGATTCAAAGGTCTATGAATCAAAGCAGCGGATATATGAACTTGAGGATATTCTGAAGCCGAAACATTTTCTCCGCATATCCAAAGCATCACTTGTAAATCTTATGAAGATCACTTCCGTAAAACCTGCACTGGGAGGACGATTCAGTGCAGTGCTTTCAAACGGTGAGGAGGTAATCATTTCCCGAAAATATGTTACAGACCTGAAAAAGACTCTGAGAGGAGAGGAAACATGAGTTTTAAAGAACATCTGAAATCAGTAGTGTCGCAGTTTTTTTTAGTGACAACGCTGATTAACCTGGCGATATTTATTCTTGGAGAGACATTCCGACCGGAGGATAAATTCGGATATGAGGCATTTCTTGCTCCGGTAATTTATGCAGCTGTTTCTCTCCTGCCAATGCTTTTTATGTACCCGAAAAAAGAGCTTACCGTAAAGCAGCATATTTTCAGAGAGCTTCTGCAGCTTATATCCATTGAGATCATTCTTATTTCTCTTGGGCTTGGTGTCAAAAGCCTTGAACCGGAAAATATTGCTCTCACAGCAAGCTTTGCACTTTCCGTTTTAATTATCTATGTCCTTGTATATGTAATAGCATGGCTGCTTGATCTTAATTCAGCAAAGCAGATAAATACAGATTTGAAAAGCTTTCAGAGCAGGATTATGGAAGAGTCGG
>JAUNJJ010000004.1 GCA_030533325.1 Oscillospiraceae bacterium | reverse complement strand
TAAGGGAAGTTACCAGAAACGAAGTATACAGCGATAAAATGAGTATATACTTTTATGAACTGAAAAAGCTGCCGCCTGTGACAGAGGAAAACGAAAAGGATCCCGCACTTCAGTGGCTGCGGCTGATAAATGCAGAAACGGAGGAGGATCTGGATATGCTTGAAGATACAAATATACCGGAGATAAAAGATGCGGTAAACGTAGTAAGATTTTTCAGCGGAGACAAACAGATGCAGCACGATGCATTTGAAAGGGAAATGGCAATACGTGATCACGAGGCCTCAATTGCTGCGGAAAGACAACATGGATATTCAGAAGGTTTTGAAGACGGCAGAGAGGAAGAAAAACGGAAGTATAAAGAAGAAAAACAGAAAACAATTCTTAATATGCTTGCAGACAATCTTTCGGATGAAACTGTAATCAGATATACAGGTATAACTTCAGAAGAACTTGCGGGTATTAAAGCAGGGATTAAGAGGTAATTGCTGCTTTACAAGGAAACTGATATAGCTTTTTCAACAACATAAAAACAATGGCAAACAACGTAAATTCGCTGTTTGCCATTGTTTTATTTTTTATATTTCTCTGAGCACGTCAGACATATCGTACATTCCGGCCGGCTTGCCTTTGATGAAGACAGCGGCGTTGATTGAACCGACAGCAAAAACTGTCCTTGATGCAGCACTGTGTGAAAGTGTGATTACTTCGTCCTTACCGGCAAAGATTATTTCGTGTTCACCTACTATAGTGCCGCCTCTTACAGCGTGAATGCCGATTTCCTTCTTTTCACGCTTCCTGCGCTGTGAATGTCTGTCATAGACATACTGTTTTTCGTTGTTAAATGTTTCGTTTATGCCGTTTGCAAGCATAAGTGCTGTTCCGCTCGGTGCATCAAGCTTCTGGTTGTGATGCTTTTCGATAATCTCGATATCGAACTGATCTCCGAGAAATGCCGCAGCCTTCTTTGAAAGTTCAACAAGAAGGTTGATACCCATAGACATGTTCCATGAGAAAAATACCGGAACCTGCTCTGCAGCAGCCTTTATCTTTGAAATCTGCTCATCGGAATATCCTGTTGTTGCAAATACCACAGGAATCCCTGTTGTCAGGCTGTAGCTGAGAAGATCGTCAAGAAGAGCAGGATTTGAAAAATCAATGATTACATCAGGTTTAACCGTAAGCTCTGAGGGCTTTGACACGATTGGAAAATCTGCATAGCTTTCTGTAAATATATCTATTCCGCCCACTACCCTGCAGTCTTCTCTTTCTGAGATGCATGAGTAAATCATCTTTCCCATGCGGCCGTTTGCACCGCTGATAACTATATCAGTCATTTTTTTCGTTCCTTTCTGAAAAAATTACTTTACAAGACCAAGTTCAACCATTGAATCCTTCATGATCTTAATGTTTTCTTCAGCCATAGGATAGAGAGGCATACGGCATACGCCGCCGTTCATACCCATTATATTCATTGCTTCCTTAACAGGAATCGGGTTTACCTCAATAAAGAGGTTGTTTATGAACTTAAGGAGCTTAGCCTGAAGCTTTGCAGCTTCTGCACAGTTGTTGTCGAGGCAGTACTGGGCAATCATGTGCGTTTCCTTAGGCATAACGTTTGAAAGAACTGAGATAACGCCCTTTCCGCCAAGCGCCATAAGAGGAACGATCTGATCGTCATTTCCGCTGTAAATGTCAAGGAGGTCACCGCATTCAGCGATAAGCTTTGCAACGAAGCTGATATTGCCGCCTGCTTCCTTAACAGCGACGATATTCTTGTGCTGACCGAGCTTCTTAAAAGTATCGATTGCGATATTTACACCTGTTCTGCCAGGAATGTTGTAAAGAATAATCGGAATGTTTACTGCATCAGCAATTGCTGTGAAATGAGCGACAAGACCTCTCTGTGATGTCTTGTTGTAGTAAGGTGTAACGATAAGAAGTCCGTCAGCACCGAGTTCCTCAGCCTTCTGTGAAAGTTCGATTGCATACTTTGTATCGTTGCTTCCTGTACCTGCAATAACAGGAACTCTCTTTGCAGTTCTCTCCACGCAGAATCTGATACATTCGAGGTGTTCCTCGTCAGTCATTGTTGATGACTCACCTGTTGTTCCGCATACGATAATTGCATCAGTGCCGTTTTCTATCTGAAAATCAATGTTCTTTCCAAACTGTTCGAAGTTTATGGAACCGTCTTCGTTCATTGGAGTTACGATAGCAACTCCGGCACCGGTAAATATTGTGTTCTTCATAATAGATCTCTCCTTGTAAAGATTAGTCAAAATATCCCTTTGCAGCAAGTAATTCAGCAAGAAGTACGGCACCGCCTGCAGCACCTCTTAATGTGTTGTGTGAAAGACATACAAACTTGTAGTCATACTGTGTGTCTTCTCTGAGACGACCGATTGAAACAGCCATACCGCCTTCCATATCTCTGTCAAGCTTAGCCTGCGGACGGTCATTTTCTTCAAAGTAGTTAAGGAACTGCTTCGGAGCGTGCGGAAGTTCGAGTTCCTGTGGTACGCCTGCGAATTCCTTCCAGCACTGAAGAATTTCTTCCTTTGAAGGCTTGTTTTCAAATGTTACGAATACAGCAGCTGTGTGACCGTTTGAAACCGGAACACGAAGACACTGTGTTGTGATGTTTGGTGTCTGAGCCTTTACAATCTTTCCGTTTTCGATTGTACCCCATACCTTGAGCGGTTCCTGTTCAGACTTTTCTTCTTCGCCGCCGATGTACGGAATAAGGTTATCAACCATTTCAGGCCATGTCTCGAATGTCTTGCCTGCACCTGAGATTGCCTGGTATGTACATGCGAGTACATTCTTGATACCAAACTTTCTTAACGGGTGAAGTGCAGGAACGTAGCTCTGGATTGAGCAGTTGGACTTAACAGCGATAAAGCCCTTCTTTGTACCGAGTCTTTCTCTCTGTGACTTGATAATCTCGATGTGGTCAGGGTTAATCTCTGGAACAACCATAGGAACGTCATCTGTAAATCTGTGAGCACTGTTGTTTGAAACTACCGGACATTCTGCCTTTGCATAAGCTTCTTCAAGAGCCTTGATCTCATCCTTCTTCATATCAACTGCGCAGAATACAAAGTCAACCTGTGAAGCGATTTCATTTATATCAGCTGTAGCATCGTAGAGAACCATGTTCTTCATTGATTCAGGCATAGGTGTTGTCATAGCCCATCTGCTGCCTGCTGCTTCCTCATATGTCTTACCCTTTGAACGTGGTGAAGCTGCAAGGAGCTTTACATTAAACCATGGGTGATTTTCAAGAAGTGTTGCAAATCTCTGACCAACCATACCTGTTGCGCCGATAATACCTACATTGTACTTTTTCATAGAAAAATAACCTCCGAAAAATTTTTTACGTAATAAAAAACCGGAAACAAAAAATTAATTTTTGTAATCCGGTTCACCAGTCAATATAATAAGAAAAATACTGATACGCATATTAAAATCCACGCGTACCGGTAGCTCTCCATCACACTGAATGATGACAGTCACATACCTGTTCGGCATGTACCCAGAATGCATCTTACCAAAATACACTCTTCGGCAGTCTCACCTTTCATGCCCGCTCCGTACGGAATGGTTTTCCTCACAGACATTACTTATCTCGACTGCACCTCTACCTTTTTAATATAATAGCACTTTATAATTATCATGTCAATAGTTTTCTGAGATATTTTTTTATTCTAATATATGTTATTTTCCCTGTTCAGGATACATGGTTTTTCTGTTATTGAAAAATCTTTTACTGCATGCTGTAATTCTGAATGAAAATAATGAAAAGACCGGCAGAATAACAAGGCTGCCGGTTTTTGTTGTTTATCAGGTACAAGTATAAATATCCCGTCTGTGTCCGATTTCAAGGATAAGAATAATTACTTTATTGTCCTGTATTTCAGCAATTAGCCTGTAATCTCCAATACGATATCGCCACTGTCCTGAACGGTTTGAGGTAAGACCTTTTCCATGCTGCCTTGGGTTTTCACAATTCTGAAGATTTTTCAATAACCATGATGTAATCAGTTTAGCAGTAGCTTTATCAAGCTTAGAGAGCTGCTTTTTTGCTTTATCCGTAAATTCAACTGTATATTTCATCAGAACAGCTCTAACTCCTTCATCACATCTTCAAGACTATAGGTAACAGGATTGGCTCTGTATTCCTCCATAGCTTTTTCATATGCCTTCAAGTCGAACTCGTCTTCAATACGTTCAAGTACAGATTTTCTAAGTAATTCAGATACAGATATACCGTTCATTTCAGCATAAGCTTTTATTAGCTGAGAATCTGAATCATTAAGTCTAAGTGATACTGTCATATTAAACACTCCCTTCTGTAATACATTGTATTACATTTTTTCAGCTTTGTCAATAGATATTTTTTCCATTCTTCATAATATACTGTACAAAATAGGGGTGAAAGAAATGAAAAAAACGACAGAACAAGTCTGCCGGTTTTTTCGGATTGCTATAGTATCTCAAGAAATTGGATTAATTATTCAAAAATATTGTTATTGAATACAACAAAAAATATTTACAAAATAAACTTTTCCAGAACTCCCTCAAGTTTTTTGAATTTCAGACAACGTTTTTTAAGAGAAACACTTACATTCTTTTTGTTAATTATTCGGTAAAGTTTATTAGCTCTGGAAATAATCATATCCTGATTTTTTCTGCAAAAATTCAACTGATCAATAATTAGATTTTTATATCTTATAGTTTCATAACTGTCACTGGCGCGAATTTTTATATCTATCTTTTTAACTAAATCTTCACGTACTGGAATCATGTTATTAAAATCAAGTACTCCTATTAGCTTTCCATCAGAATCAGTGATTTTCATGAAATCAACATCATTCTTCATTCTTTTATGTTTTTCCTTTGGCGAACTCAAAGGGACACAATAATATTTATCCTCACATATCAGAATAATTCCTATAAAAGGACGATTTGACTTTCCAGTCTGTGGTGATACAGAAAAAACTTTATCATCAGCATTGTGAAGATTTCGTATGTACTTCATATTAACAGTATAGATATTTAAACGTTTTTGATTCATAATGCCTCCAATGAAAAGGGTTGCTCCTTAGAGCAACCCTCACTTCCACTTTATCCGGAAATGTTCCGGAATGGCAGGACTCACCGCTTTTACAACTGCCACTTTGATAATCATTCTATTATCCAGTAGGCCTCACTGCTCTCATAACTGCCACTTTAACACAATTGTATTCAGTAGGCCTCACTGCCATAAAAGCTTTCGCTCATATATATTATAATTCAATATATATTTTTTGTCAACTGTATTATTTTTTCACTTTTTCATTTACTATAAATTGAATAAAAATAATGAAAAAAACGACAGAACAAGTCTGCCGTTTTTTTCGGATTGCTATAGTATTTTTTAGAAAATGTCAAAAATTATTTTTACTGCCCCGCACATCAGATTACTTCATTCGCGGATGTGCGTACCGGCACTGGTAAACTCAAAATAAATTTATCGTTTACTGTAATTAAGCTTTTTCAGCAGGGAAACTGGTTCTGATTCGTGAGATATACTGTCTGAGGTATGCAAGGTCTGGAAGAGCTGCTTCACCATCACCGTCAACGTCAGCTGCCTGCTTCTGCAGCGGCTCAAGTGTACGCTCTCCCACAAGGTAGAGAGAAAGTACTGAAAGGTCTGTTACGTCAATGTTTCCGTTAAGATTAACATCACCGTACTTATATGAGCCCGGCTCAACAGGTTCAGCAAGTGAAGATGTCAGTGCTGCAAGTACAATGTAGTTTACTGATTCGTTGTTTCCGCCGTTGGTTCCGAGAACTGCCTCTTCCCCGTTTTTGAAATCCTTTCTGAATACGATAAGGTCAAGGTCGTTTGATGTTTTTACAACCATACTTGTCTTCTGCCAGCTGCCAAGCCATGCAGGAAGTTCACTCATAAGTCTTGAATCCATTGCGGTGAACAGTGTGATATCACCTGCTGCTGTCAGTTTTCCCAGATCAGATGTACTGAGCTTGGAGTCGCATGCTGTTCTGACTGCTTCCGCACCTTCAAGCATTGAAGGAACAGATACTGCAGTAAAGTCGCGGTCTCCGAAAAGAACTGAGCCTTTTCCGAAATTATTGTATATGGACCAGTCTGCTGCGTTTTCCTTATCATATACTGTGAGGTTCTTAATTAATGTTCCGTTAATTGGTTCCGGTTCTGCTGGTTCTACCGGAACTATCGGCTGTGACGAACTGCCGTAGTTTCCTTCAACAGTAAAGTTATCGATATAGAGTGATGAAGGAAGAGCTGCATTTGCTTTGAACTCTATCTTATTATCTCCCTGTTTCAGAGAAATTTTCTTTGAATAGGTTTTCCAGCTGCTGTAATTGCCTGTATTACCAAGCTTCATAGTTTCAACCTTTGTTCCGTTTACATACATATCAACATTATTGATATCTGATGTTGAGGAATAACGAAGGTTAAGTGTATACTCACCTGCATTCTGTGTTCTTACAGTATCCTTGACAGATGCCGATGCGTTTTTGCCAAACTTGAGGAAGCCCTGTCCCTGAATTCCTGTTACACCGCTTCCGCAGGCGTTCTGAACATATCCTTCAACATTTTTTACATCAAAGAACTCGCCTTCATACTGACGTACTCCGGAATAGAAAGAAGGGTAAGAAGGAGCTTTCACAGTTGATGTTTTATATGATGTGGATTTTCCTGATTCATTGCCGCTGCACTTGATACTGATTTCAACCGGACCATTATGCTTAACAGTAAGTGTGTATGTTCCGTCTGAATAGCTTTCACTTATCTGGGAAGCAGCCTGATTTCTGCCTGTATCCTTTGCGGAATATGAAGGCTGAGACGAACATCCGGAAATCTTAAATGTATCTGTCCTGAGTGTTCCCTTTTCATCAAAGTTGTTTGCATAAATATCGATATGGTCGCTGTATTCATTAATAATTGCATTTCCGTAAGCATTGAAATTAACATCGAGATCCTTACAGGTATTGTACTTCAGTGAAAGAACAGCACCGCAGTTGCTTCCGTCCTTGTTCGGATTGTATGTAACCCATGAATTTTCATAACGACCCGCATAGCAGTTTCCGTAATAATCTGAAGGAAAGAGCTTATTGAACTCATCCTGCTTTGCAGCAATACTGCTCCAGCGTGATGGAATTGATGACTGTTTTATCTGTACCTGGAATGACTTTGCAAGATCATCTCTGAGTGCATAAACTGTCGGGATAGTCGGATATCTGCCGGTACTCTTGTACAGGTTGTGATTATCTCTGAGGTTTCCGTCACCAGGCATACGGTAAAGGCCTTCAAACAGAGACGCATATGTACTGTACTTGTTATGGTCATCACCGCTGTTGTTATCCTGAATTATAACTACTTTTGTACGGTCGATTACTTCCTTTCTTGTAGGAATGCGTATAGTTCCGTCTATTACTTTTCTGAAGAAATTCAGTGTGTCATTTACATACTGGTCACGTGTCTCCCAGTTACGGCATGAATAGCCTTCACTGTCCTTTACTCCACCCCAGGTCTCCTTAAAATCATCCTGCCATACAAGTTCAGGCCCGTCGATTACAGTGGCACCGTTAAGTACCATTCTTTCAAGGTGAATCGGAAGACCTGTGATCTGTCTGTACTGATCCTTGGATGCAGGACCTGTACCGCTCCATGTGGAATCTGTCCATCCTGTTTCATCATATCTTACGCCGAAATTTCCGCAGTAACCTGAAAGATATGCACCGAGCACCTCACTCTCAACATCCTGAATAAAGCTTCCCTGTGTATACTTTTCTTCAAGCTGAAGGTTTTCTGAATACTGTTCACAGGCCGAGCGCCATTCAGGACAGCGTTTCAGCATTGCTACAGGATTAAGCGGTGCACTCCACTGGTTTGCACACCAGTTGATATTAAGATAACTGCCGTATTTGTTACAAAGCTTCAGGAGCTTTGCAAAATGTTCATAACGCTGAACCTCACTTACAGGGAAATCCGCACTCTTAAATCCCCAGAACTGTTCACTGTAGTTAAATCCGATGAAATTAGGATAATCACGGAAAAATTCCGCATACATCGTGTTCTCATAATCCTCATCTGCTTTTGATACAAATTTGTCCTTGTTCGGGTAATTAACTATATTTCCTGATGAATCATAGTCAGGAAAATGACACTGTCCGCCGCTCGCCGGCTGAACCATACACCATATACCTTCATCCGCACATGTCCTCAGCCACGACTTTGCACACTCATAACCATCCTGAACCATAAGCCACATATGTTTGCTGCCGTCCCAGTTGATTGACAGAGAAATGTTGAAAACAACATACGGCTTCAGATCTTCCGGAATCAGTGCAATAATCTTTGCCGGGTCGGCAACATTCCATGTGTCGATATGCACTATCAGCATTGGATTATCCGGAGAGCACGGGCGACGCATAACCGATGCTGCGCTGACTTCACTTTCCGAAATACTTATCTTTCCGCTGAGTTCTGACAACGCTGATAAAATACCACCGTCATTCTTTGCTGCTGACGAAGCCGGTATAATCATACCAGCTGTCAGTGCTGCAGATGTCAGCAAAGAAATTAGTTTTTTAATCCTGTTCATACTATAGCAACCTCCGTTCCAAAAAAATACAATCCTGTTAATTATGAATAATTTTTTCTTTTCACTGTGTATATATATTAACATATACGTAAAAGTTGTATCAACACATAATTCGGACTTTAGGTGGACTATCCGGATATTATTTTTTTTAAAAATGTGAGCCGAACTACCTGATCATATCACAAAAAACGGACAGTCCCGTAATACTGTCCGCTTTTTAAATATGAAAATAGAATTTTTGTATCTTTATATTTGTAAACTATAATTACTCCTTTCGATAGATTTTTACGGGTAACGGTTTATGATTAGAGTATTTCATTCATCCTGAAATACCCGGTGAACCTGAACAGTTACTGTTTTTTAGTTTTATAAAAATACCTCTGAAATTTACTCTAAGCCAAGCAGAAAATTCTGCAGCATTACAGCATCGGATGAATCCGCAGCACCATCACCATTCATATCAGCCGCCAGCTTTCCACGTTCATCAGTAAGCGGGTAAATCAGCGCATTGCGCATAAATATCATATCAAGTATATTTACGATCTTATCATCATTTATATCACCAGGAATAAATTCAACCGGTTCTTTAAAATCATTCGGATCATATTCTTTTGCAATAACAACATAGTTTACCACACTGCCGTCGGCAAGTTTTCCAAGAATCACCTCTTCACCGGATTTGTAATTATTTATATAGAGATTATATGTCACAACCGGGTCTCCGTCATCATTCAGAGTCATACCTGTCTTAGTATAGCCGCTGAGCCAGTCGGGAGTTACTGAAACTCTTGAGTCAAGTCCGACAAACAGTGTTATATCAGCGCCAGCCGTAAACTTTGCCTCATCTCCTGTATATTTCTTTGAATCACAGGCGGTTCTTATCCATTCAGCACCAGCAAGTTTTTCCGGAACAGATGTAAACCTGAATGTTCTGTCTCCAAAAACCTCAGTACCATTGTTAAATTCAGGCTGAATCGACCAGTCGGAACAATTTTCGCTGTCATTAACCTTAAGTGACTTTATTAACTTTCCGTCCGGAATAGGATTTTCCTCAACAACAGGCGGTGCGGACCCATTTCCTGTTAAAGTGAAATCGTCAAACATAATCCAGTTTCCGGCATTAGCGTCCGAGTAAATTCCAACCTGGACTGTTCCGTTTGTTACATTAATATTATCAATGGTAATTTCTGTCCAGTTGTCCATTTTTTTATTAACATTTACGATTTTATCGTCCCCTGCTCCTCTGACATACACAAGAGCAGAATTCTGACCGCCTGTACTTTTCACCCATGCTTTCATGGTGTAATTTCCGTTGGGAAGTTTTACATCCTGCGTCAGCGTTGCCTTATATGCACTGTCGCTCCATTGCTGTGCACACCAGTTACCTGTGTGTCCGCCTTTCCTGTTACTATTGCCTGTTCCGGACGCTTTCCAGCCTGCGACTGTTGTCTGTGAAACTCTGTCTGCTTCAAAAGTTGGATTGAGTATATAGTTATTTCCTGCACCGACACTCCACTCACCAGTCTGAGAATCAAGGTTCCATTCACTCAGAGAATTAAATTTAACATCATCTCCGTTTACAGTAAGCGGTACCCACTGGTTGTAGCCGATACCGTTTCCGGCAAAATCGCTCCAGCGGTCTCCGCAGAAAAGAACAGTTTCCTGTTTAGTTCCCTTAACAGTGTAGAAAAATCCTGTCTGGGTTACATGAGAAAAATCTTCATCAGTTCCCTCCATTACCTTCCATCCTGAATATGGTCCGTAAATATTATCAGCTACCATATAATAACTGTGAGATGCATTCCAGCCGTGAAGATCAGAAGCACAGAAATAATACTTTCCTTTGTATTTAAAAAGGCAGTTGCCCTCACGTCCGCTTCCCTTTGCAACCTCAACTGCAGGCTCTGCATAAAGATAATCTGAATCTCTCAGTTTGGAAATATACTGGTGTCCTCGTCCACCTTTATTGGAACAAACAATATATGCCTGACCATCGTCATCAACAAAAATGGTTTGATCTCCTGTTCCCTGTTTCAATACATTCTCAATCTGATCCTGCACTCTCTCAACCTTGAAATTTCCTGTCGGAGTGTCACAGGAAGCAAACAGTATGCTGTCATTGTACTGTGTTACAAGAACATATTTTTTTGTTTTCGGACAATATGCAACGCCCATACGTCCTACCCAGTATGTCCAGCCAAAATTCTTTGTTTCCGCTGTCAGTACATCATTTTCAAATTTCCAGTTTACGAGATCCTTTGATGAATAACAGGTAATTGATTTAAATGAAGTGTCATCAACTTTTTTTGTAGGATTTGCTGCGTATGTATCAGCTCCGTTATAGTGTACGCCATACCAGTAATATGTATCACCAAATTTATAGACTCCTCCGCCCTGGGAATAAATATTGTTTCCGGAAGTATCTTTCCAGAATGTGTCATTATATATTGTTTTGCCCGAAGCCGCTTCTACGGGTTCAGCTTCGTTCTGCATAACCGAAACTGCCCCAAGACCAACTGCAAATGCTGAAGCCACGGAAATTAATTTCTTTAAAAATTTTTTCCTGATCATTAATAATTCCTCCGTTCTGATTCAAAGCAATAACTATAACAAATATAATTACATGCCTTATAAATATTTCGTATCTGTTACACTAATAATACCATTCCGGCTCTGCAAAGTAAATGAAGTAATTTATCAAAAAGCTCACCTTTTGAATCATAACAAATCGGGAAAAAATACAGACGGTCCGGGTAAAACCGAACCGTCTGTTCTTAAATCATCTGTATGATCTATTTTTTATATTTTCCAATAGCAAGTCCAAGCTTCTGAGTTTCCTCTGCGATCATATCTGCAATCTTGTATGCTCCTGCATTGCTGAGATGTGTGTTATCAAGTGTGGTATGAGCGGTATCCGTATAGCAATGCATTTTGGCAGTTTCATCAGCTCCTCCGTAATTATAAAGATTTGTGTAAAGCTGAGTTGTAAGTAACGTCATATCAGCTACCGGCACATTATACATTTTTCCAATCGTTATCATTCCCTGCTGGTATGCCGTATGCTGCTGATAATTTGGTTTTCCGTCTGTGCCTCGCCTTGTTATTGGTGTAACCAGCACCGGAACTGCTCCCTTATTCTTGGCAAGATTGATGTAATATGCTGTAAGGATATACTCATAGGAATAACGTCCCTGAGAGTCCCTGCCATTATTATCAAGGGTGCTCCAGTCAAGATTCGGATATGTACCGAGTCCGGGATATGATGTTTCATCCGTCTTTTCATCATTATGTCCGAACTGAATAAAAAGATAGTCGCCTTTGTCCAGTGATGATTTCAGAGTCTGATAATTTTTCTCTGCAAGGAAACTTCTTGAACTTCGTCCTGAAAGAGCGAGATTCGTCACTTTAACGTCATTAAACTGTTCTGCAAACTTCATTCCCCAGCCATAACGGTTGTAAGGAACACTGTAATTCTCATCATAATCACAGACCGTTGAATCTCCGACAAGGAAAACATTTCCTGAAAATATAAACCCTTCCGGCTCATAGCTTACAGGTTCTGCAGGTGTAGTTACTGCAGATGAAACTGTTGTGACAGGGGTAGTAGTTGACGGCGTAGTTACCGGTAGTTCTTCTCGATTTGTAACACAAAGATTTTTAACCAGACAAAAATCAAGTATATTTATCTGATTATCTTTATTTATGTCAGCAGCTTCCCGGTCTGCAAGTTCAGCACCAGGAACTGAGAAAAACCATCTCTGAAGTTCTAAAACATCAGAAGCATCAAGTCGTCCGTCCCTGTTGACATCTCCCGTGATTTCAGTCTTTGGCGGTTCAGCAGGAGCTGTTGTTACAGGAGGACCTGTTGTTGTCTGAACAGGTTCTTCCATTTTCTCGCTTGGTGCGGTAACATATCCGGATGACGGATAACCGGTTTTTGCGAACGAAGCATAGGTCATATCTGACGCTGATGACTGTGAACCGCTGTATTTCTCACAATATGTTTTTGCATCTGAAGCGGATTTTGCTTTATATCCATAATTGTTTACCGGTCTCCAGCTGCACGCTGATGCTGTTTTTGCTGTCAGACTATACCCGGAACCTGTAAGAACAGAACCGGTTTCAGTATACTGTCCCGGATATTTCGACGAAATATCATTAGCAGAAACACTGTCATTTACAACAGACCCTTTTCCGGTTCCACCGTTATAATAATTGTTTTCTGCATACAGTTTGCAGGCTGTATATATTGTATATCCCATGTCAAAATTCAGTACATAGTTATTGAATGAATGAAAATATCCGTATCTCATCAGTCCGGGAGCACGGGTAATGCAGTCTTTGTAGTAGTTATCTGCAAGTGTTATACATGGACGACCATTATATGTATCATATGTTTCCTGAGTATCAGTAGGGTAACCGAGAAGAACCCCGTATTCATGCAATCCGTATTTGCAGTCGGAAATTGTAACAAAGTCTGTGGTACCTTTGAAATTAAGGAACTTATCCCAGTCATCCATTCCTGTGGAAGCCTGATTTACTCCACTGTGCCCGACAAATTCGCAGTGATCAATCCAGAAATTATATCCGTATGCAAATTCCCAGATATTATCATTGTTAAGTTCTTTATCGTGAGAAATCTGAATATTTCGGAAAATAAGATTATGTCCGGGACCGTAATTTGTATCATAAGTCCTGAAATATACATTATAAAGGGAATGTGCTCCGTAACTGCCAACGACTGTCTTATTGGGCTGCATATAGATAATTGAATCTTTAAAACGATATCGTCCGTTACTGTCTTTTGTATATGAACCCGTTTTACTGATATTCTTTGTTATTACAATCGTACAAGGCTCATTGCTCGTGCAGGCAGCTTTCAGTTCGTCAAAGGTTGAAACCTCAACAGTCCTGCCGAGAGTACCGCCGATATTGGAAGCCTTATCCTTTCCACTCATATCCTTGCAGTAACCGCCAAATCCCTGTTCTCCGGCTGCATTAAGAAGCCATTTCTGCTCATTTTTCCCGCTGTAACCAGAAAGTTTTATTTTATTGTTTACATTTGTAAGTGCAAGAGAAGTGTCATTATAGTTCACTATTTTGTAATGCAGGTCTGTACCATAGCTGTCTTTATCAACCGGTATCACATACCAGTGCTGTGATACTGCACTTTCGCTGCCGAAAATAACACAGGAACTTCCCTCAGTAACACTGTAATTCATTGGTGTTATTAATCTGCCTGTACCCATATTGGTTATTTTACAAAAACTTCCTTTGCTGTCAGTTCCAACATAATCCAGACGCCAGTTTTCATTCCAGGTGTTTTTCTGTTCAGACATAACAATGTCTGATTTATCTGTGTATCCCGAGATATTCATATGACGGCTGTTGTCATAACTGCTGATTCTCAGAAGTACAACAGGATAGTCAACTGAGGCTGCCGAAGCCGTTTCAGTATGAATCAGAGCAGCTGGAACAAGTGTCATTATCATCAGAACTGCTGTAAATACAGCACAGATCTTTTTAGTCAAATGTTTAATCATACTATCAACTTATTTCTTAATAATAGATATATCGGGTTTTTCAGGCTGTTCCATACCGGTTCCGAGATAATAATCAAGCATGTGAGACTGAAAATATCCCTTTGCTGTCATACAATTACGATAACACGGATTTTGTGCAAGGCAGTACAGACGTGTATCCGTTTCAGCAGTCGGACAGAATATCACAAGCTTTGAATAATCAGAACTTGTCATAACAACTTCCTCACGCCAGTCGCCAAAGATATCACCATAAAACATTGGTGCACCACGATCACTTCCGGCAGAATCCGTAATTTTCCATGGAGAAAGAAGACGTTCGACTTTTCCGGTCTGATAATTCCATTTTTCAAATTTTGTATCATTATAAGATTCAGCCAGCAAATCTCCGTCCCACCAGAGTCTTATACAAGGATACAGACTGTTATCGCCTATTCTTGTTCCGTCATTATTATAGAGTCCCTGGAATGACCATACCTCAAAGCCTTCATATCTCGGATCAATATCTCCTATATTTCCACGTCCGACATCAGCAGTACCTTCTTTGGCGTAGTTTGTCCAGAGCATTTTACCCGTTGATGCGTTGTAAAAATATTCTAGCAAACCATACTGATTATTCTGCTGTATTCCGTAACCGTACATTTCCTTTCCGTTGTTTGCGTTGCTGAATGAACCGACAAACCAACGGTCACCATGCACTATCTCATCAATATGATAACGGAGTGTTCCGTCACCATTCAGACAGTATCCCATATGAAGGACCTCGTCTTTACCATCATAGTCAACATCAGCTACACGAATTTGATGTGCCTCAGCATAACCATTTTTGTATTCCGTTCTGTCAGTAAAGAGGATATCGTTGATATATCTCCAGCGAAGCTTAAATTCACCATTTTCATAACCAAAAGCCGCCGTCATGGAATTAAATGTTTTATCCTTATTACGGTTTTTCATCCAGCAGACAACACTTGGATTTACACCGTCAAGATACCCTGTTTCCATCATACAGGCCATTGTCCCGATTTCTTTAAAATCGTCCGGAACTGACGTATAGTCTTTAAGTGCACCTGTTCTTCCATCAATAACGGCAATAAACTGTGCTGCTGTATCGCTGCTGTTCTGAAATACAGCGCCGTCACCAAATGTAACACCATCTGCTATTCTCAGAATAACGTCAGCATATCCGTCGCAGTCCATATCATAAACTGTTGCACCATCCCACATTCCTACATCAATAGCAGATGCCCCTGGAGTGATATTATTTTTATTTTCACTATTGTAACCTAAATCTATCGTCCAGAAATATGTACCATCGCTTTTGTATGCTTCGAGTTTCTGATGCTCGTCAGCATTTCTGTCAACAAGATAATCATACTCGCCGTCGCCGTCAAAGTCGCCGACCCATACGAAATGAATCTTTCCGCCTTGTTTAATATTAAGTATTTTACATTGTGAGGAAGCATTCGCCAAAAGAGTATCACTGTCATCCGTTTCAAATTCTTTACCGTTAATTACTGATTTTACAGTATATGTATTGTTTCTGCTTAAATCTGCTGACTTATCAGTATAATTGGTACCGGCACTTAAAGGAGTATCATTCAGTTTAGTCGTCACATTATCAGTAGTCCGGTAGACATTAAATGCTATATTTTCGTCATCATCTGCAAGAAGTCTCCAGCTCACAAATACAGAATTTCCTGTACTTACGGCAGAAACCCCTCTGTTAAGATATTCCATCTTCCTTGTCCCCTCAGCAGGCTTCGGAGTACCAGACAAGCCAAACAGGAAATTCTGCAGCATTACAGCATCGGATGAATCTGTAACACCATCACCGTTCATATCAGCCGCAAGCTTTTCACGTTCATCAGTAAGCGGATAAATCAGTGCATTGCGCATAAATATCATATCAAGTATATTTACAATCTTATCATCATTTATATCTCCGGAGATAAACTCATCCGGTTCTATTGACTCGGCTTCGTTCTGCATAACCGGAACTGTTCCATAGCCAACTGCAAATGCTGAAGCTACAGAAATTATTTTTTTTAAAAAATTTTTTCTGACCATTAATAACTCCTCCGTTCTGATTCAAGGCAATAACTATAACAAACATAATTATACGCCGCATAAAAATTCCGTATCTGTTGTACTAATAATACCATTCCGGCTCTGAAAAGTAAATGAAATAATTTATCAAAAAACTCACCTTTTGCATCATAACAAATCAGGAAAAAATACAGACGGCTCTGGTAATTCCGAACCGTCTGTCCTTAAATTCTCTATATGATCTGTTTTTTTATATTTTCAATCATTTGCTATTTATTATTCCGGCGATATTCTGAAGCGGTCATTCCCGTTTTATCTCTGAACTGACGCATAAAGTGATTTTCATTGTTGTATCCGCATCGTTCAGCAATATCCTGTATTCTCATATCAGTATGTGTCAGGAGCTGCATTGCCCGTCTTATCCTTGCTGAAATAATATCATCCTTCAGAGAAACAGAAAAAAACTGTTTGTAAAGTCTCTGCAGGTGACTGCGACTGATACACATTTTGTCAGCAATCTCCTGAATATTCCATTCCAGCTGAGGAGCGGAAACGATGTCTCTTCTCAGATGATATATCTGTTCCTTATAATCAACCAGATTGCTCTGAGCCATTTTTTTCTTGTCGAAAAGTTTAATAAGCAGGTCATTCAGTAAGCCATCTGCATTTTTTATATTTCCACTGGTTATTTCCGATGTTTCATCTATAAAATCAGGGATATTATCAGTATTAAATCTTGTACGCAGACTCGTTTCTATAAAAGCTGTAAATTCCACAGCAGCTGCCGCTTCATTTTCATCTTCTTCCAGAGGAATAAGAGCTGCGAAAACCCCTTCCTGAATTCTGGCACAAAGCTGACGACGGCAATGATTCAGAATAATATCTGCAACTACAGCTAAAGGATCTATCATATTTATTTTATCAGGGAAATAAGTAATCAGCACCAGAATACATCGTTTTCCCTCCTGAATATACCTTTCAGCCACTTCCGTAACATGAATCAGAAATCCCTTCCGGTTAAGCATTCCGGTCAACGGATCAGCTTCCAGTTTCTCCAGCTGCTGATTGCAGTTCTGTATGCACATACGTTTCTGAAGACTTTTTAATCCATTTGAAACTGCATCGCACCAACTCACATACAATTCGTCAATATCAATATATCTGCTTTCCTTATATGCCATAGCGATATATCCGAAAATCTGTCCGTTACAATGCAGTGATGTTATAACTACAATATGCGGTTCATGGGGGTTGCTGAAAGTCGGCAGAATATCCGCCGTCGGATAGAGATAATTTTCTTTTTCATTTTCACCAAAACGCTTTGACAACAGAAGATACATTTTCTCGGAATAACCGTATTGTCTGAAATTATCCGGAAAATTCAGATCAGCCTGCCAGTCCTCACAAAGAGAAATATCTATCCAGTCTGCTTCTTTGAAAATATGTCCCACGCCGTCAATTCTTTCTGAAAGTTCAATCAAATCTGATGCCTCTGCAATATGATTGATAAAATCAGTTGCAATAAAGGTATGTTTTTCAATATTTCTCTGCAGCATATTATAAATATTACTTTCAAGATCAAATCTGTTATTCTTTGTGAAAATTTCTTCTGCACAGCAACCACAGCTTTGTCCGAAGCGGATACTCTGACGCATACAAATATTTTCACATTTTACACCTGTTATCATTTCATGCATACGGCATACAGAATCTGCGCCAAACTGCCTGTCGCGTCCCTGAACAGTTGTAATGGCAGGCTTGCAGACAACGGCGTCCAGCCCACCGTCATAGCCAGTTACAGCTATATCCTCCGGAACCCTTATACCGTGCTCAGTGAGTGACTGTACCAGAGAGACCGCCATAACATCGCTTGTACATACGATTGCATCGGGACGTTTTATCTTTCCTTCAGCAATATCACGTCCTATCTGAGACGGAATGTCTTTCCAGAAATATCCGTAAAATACGTCACTTTGATTAATTTCTATACCAGAATCAGCACACGCCTTCTGAAATCCATGAAGTCTTTCAAGCGAGGATCTGTGATTCGGCACACCTGTGATACAGTATAATTTTTTGCAGTGATGCCTGTCAATTAAATGTTTTGTAACCGAATACATACCGCAAAATTCCTCTGCATCCATAAAAGGAAATTTCTCGTGTTCTTTCCCCAATACAAGACATGGTGTATCTGTCTGGCTGAGATAATCAAATATCTTTTTGATAACATCATCTTCGTGAAAACGCTCCGCTGCATATATTATACCATCAAGATGATGAGTACATATCAATGTGTAAACGTTTTCCAGGTCTGAAATATAAGAATCAAACCGAAGTTTTCGGATTGAATTGAAAATTCCTGTATATACAATAACATCATATCCAAGATGTTTTGCCTGTTCAAAAACTCCGTCCAGAAAATCATAATCGAGAGTGCTGTTTATTTCAGGTACAATCAGACCTATTCTGCCTGTATTATTCATTTATAACACCTCAAAAACAGATATAGTGATAAAAAATTCTTTTTTTTGCGCTCGCTATAATATAAATTATCAAAAAAAAATCGCAAACGCGTAATCATAACGCATCTGCGATTTATATTAATGCGGGGGACAGGACTTGAACCTGCAACCTCACAACACCAGAACCTAAATCCGGCATGTCTGCCAGTTTCACCACACCCGCAGCTTGCATCAAACATGATATGAGTCACATTATACCACCTGGCAAGCAAAATGTCAAGTTTTTTATTTCCTGTTTTTTTATCAGCAAAGTCCCTGTTTTTTCATTTCACCGGCAACAAGCTTTGCAACAGCCTTTGCACCTGTTTCCGTAAAATGAGTCATATCTGTACTGCCTGTTGAACACATATGATACTGGTATGCTGCATCATGTCCAATAGAATTGTAATGATTTACCATAAGTGCATTTAAATCAATGCATGGTACATTGTAATATGCTGCAAGTTGTTTCATCGCATTACAATAATTCTGATAACTTCCAGCAAACTTCCTTGTTTGACTGTCATAGGACTTCAATCCGATAACAGTGGTAACAAGTACCGGAGTTGCTCCTTTGGATTTGGCTCCTTCAATGTACCTGGCCATGTAATCTTCAAAACTTCCCGCTGTTCCCGGAACACTTCCGCAAGTCGGAGCATATCTCTCTGGCTTGCTTGCAGCGGAATCATTGATGCCAAACTGTATCAAAAGATAGTCTTCCTCCTGAATGGCTCCGAGAATTGTATCAAGCCTGCCGTTATCATAAAAACTTTTTGAGCTTCTGCCGGCAATGGCATGATTTGAAACTGTTACACCCTGCGGCATATTTTCACCAAGGAATGCACCCCAACCCTGCTGCGGTGCATAACTTGCCTTGTATGTCTGAACTGTGGAATCTCCTGCAATATATATCGTTCTGCTGACATCTGACGGCACGGGAGGAGTAACACTACCGGATTCTTCATATATCTGGGCAACAGGTTCATCCGTCCATTCAATATGCATATAATCCAGATTCGGACCGCCTTGCTCTGTAAATGAAGTCATAAGTATTGTGTTGTTTCCTTTTTTGAGAGGAAGAACTATTCCTCGTTCCTCCCATTTAGTCCAGTCGCCGGTGGAAAGAAAATCCTGCACCCAGAAATCTTTCTGTCCGTTTACTTCTATTTTCATTTTACGATTGTCATTGCTGCCGTTTGCAATTCCAAAGGTACACAGATAATTCCCGTCAACCGGGGCATCTATCTTCCATGTGATATTGCTTCCTGTCTTATTTTCCAGATTGACATAAGCGATATCACGATAGCCTGCATTTACATTTTCCTCAACGCCACCGGAATATGACTGATCAGCAGCATATACAAACATTCTCTTTTCAGCAACAGCTGTAAAGCTCTGGCCTGCCATAAGATACTTCCGGAGCTGTAATGCATCCGAAATATCCACTTTTCCATTTGCATCAACATCTGCACGCCTTCTGGCGTCACGATCAAGTTCATTATTTGTGAGTTCACTACGCATAAATATCATATCAAGGATATTGATACGACCGTCATTATTAATATCACCATATATGAAACTGTCAGTCAACGGATCGGACGGTGTTACCGGAGGTGTAACGGAAGAATCCTGCTCACTCGCAATGACAACATAATTTACCGCCTGATTCATATTGACTGAACCCAGCGTTACCTGACTGTCCTTTTTAACGTCCTTTTTGTAAATGGCATAGGTAACAACAGGATTTCCGTCATCAGTAAGTGTCATATCTGTTTTCGTCCAGTCGGTCAGCCATGCGGAAGAACTTTCTGCTCTTGTATCCATTCCAACATAAACTGTAATATCCTTAGCTGCCGTAAATACCGCTTCATCACCGGAATATTTTTTGGAATCACATGAAGTTCTAATCCACTCTGCACCATTCAGTTTTTCAGGGATAGAAGTAAATTTACTGCTGCGATCACCAAATACTGTACTGCCAACAGCAAGACCGGACTGTATGGACCAGCCGTAACGGTTTGCCTTATCATAGACATCTAATGATTTTATCAGCTTTCCATCAGGAATTGAAAACTCTGTTCCTCCGGATACTGTTACATCAGGTCTTTCCGGAAGAGGCTTATCGCTGCCAAGATAGAAGCTTGTATGCGGCGGCTGATTATAGCAGTTCTGCTCTGTGGCTGCCTGAACTCTGTACTGTGGATCGTGCATCAGTGTAGTAATTCTGTAGTCAGTTGTATAAGGTGTGCAGAAGATTCTCAGATATTTGCTGTCGGTCGTATGAAGAATAAGCTCTTCGCGCCAGTCGCCAAAGATATCCGCTGAAAGATTCGGTGTTGATTTCGTGCTGTTGCATGATTCGCAGTTTTCTGCCATGAAAATATAATCAACTTTTTTATCAGCATTTATTTTTGAAATTGTCGTACCATCCAGTAACTCACGTTCCAGATCACCGTCCCAGTAAATCAGGAAATTCATGGACGGTCTTTGAATTCCAAGGGTTTTGCCGTTCCCGTCAAAAACATCACCGCTCGCTGCTCCCCAGAATTCAGCACCTGGATTTCCTGCATAAACATTTCCGGCTGCACAGCGTCCTGTATCCTTGGAAGCATCCATATGAAAAATCTTTTCGCCTGTTCTGGCATCAAGGAGCGACTGACCATAAGGAACATGTTCATGGCACACCCAGGCCTCCAGACCGGGTCTGTCAGGAAGAAAATCACTCAGATGCATAGCATCACCGTGACCCATGTTGTTGGACCATAAAACCTTTCCGTTATCATCAAGGCAAACTGCACCAGCAAAAATTTCATCCCTGCCGTCGCCGTCCACATCACCGGGCATACAGTTGTGATTGCCGTTGCCATATCCGGAATTTTCCGACCATGACCAGCCTGAATCATATCCCCAGCGCTTCACCAGCTTTTTATTGACAACATCATAAGCCACCGCCGTCATTCTTGTGTAATAGCCACGGAAAGAAACTGCACTGGGATGTACACCGTCAAGATAAGCAACTGTACCGAGGAAACGATCACAGCGGTTTCCATAATTATCACCCCATGTCTGTTTTGAAACTTCACCTCGCGGATATTCGTAATTTACCGTATCAAGAGCGGCACCTGTTGCTCCGTCAAATAAAGTGTAATATTCCGGACCATCCAGAATATATCCGCTTCCGTTGCGGTAATCCTTCGAAGCGTCTCCGATTATTTTTCCTGTTCCGTCAACTGTTCCGTCAGCGGTTTTACAGGTCATCTCTGCTTTTCCGTCAAGATCAAAGTCCGCTACAAGATATTGGGTATAATGGGCTCCAGCACGAATATTTTTTCCCAGATCCACACGCCATAGTTTTTTACCCTCAAGTGTATAGCAGTCAATATAGACATTGCCGGTATAACCTGATTTTGAATTATCCTGTGAATTTGTAGGATCCCACTTAACAAAAATCTCATACTGTCCGTCACCGTCAACATCACCGACTGAACAGTCATTTGCACGATAACCGTAATCGCTGCCGCCTTTTGGAATATCCAGTGGTATATCAAAATAATTCCTGTCAGAAATCATATTACACGATTCAGTTGAGAGAACCGTACTTCCGGACAATGTTTCCACTTTATATTTTGATGTACTGTTTCCTGATTTGTCAAGATATGAAGTTGCCTTCGTACCGTCACTTGTGTAAATCAGATTATTATCCCGGTACAACCTGAAAACCGCATTATCAGGATCATCTGCGTTGAATCTCCAGCTTATGAGCATTCCGCTGCCCGTGTTTACCGCACATATTCCTCTGTCAAGATGTTCCAGTGTTATGCTGCCTGTACCGTATTTTGCATAAACCGGAGTTGCTGTGAATGACGAAACAATCATAGCCGAGGTCATCATCACCGCTGCCGCTGCTGCCTGTATCTTTTTGAATTTCATAAAATTTCTTCCTTTCCGAACAGGGTTCCGTGTTTCTATAGTTTTATTTTAATTCATGGCCCTGTTAATTACAATGACGTAATTTATCAAAAACATGATGAAATTATGCAAATTATTACTTGCTCCGACGACTTATCTCCATGAATCAAAAAAATATAGTGAATGCAAATAAAATTTTACATTCACTATAATTTTTTGTAATAATCCTTTATCTGTTTTATCTGTAACTGTCTTTTTCAAAAATTTTTCTATACGAAACGGCGGTCATACCCGTTTTACTGCTGAACTGGCGCATAAAGTATTTGCTGTCAGAATAACCGCATTTTTCTGCTATTTCATTTATATCCATACCGGTAAAAACAAGATGATAAACTGCCTTAAGAATCCGTGAATATATACATTCATCCTGAATGGTTGTTCCAAAACATTTTACATATATTTTTCTGACGTATTCCCTGCTCCCTTTATACATGGAATATATTGCCTCAGTATCAAATGTCTTCTCGGGATTCCTGTAGATAAAGTTCCTTATAGCAGACAGCTTTCTGAAATACGGACTGATTTTCATTTCTGAAACAGCTCTGTTTTTTTCCTGTATATTTTCAAGACACTTCTCTCTGGCTTCCCTGAATGACAATTCGCTGCACAGAACTGAAGTACACAGAAATGAACACAAGCCGTATCCTCCGGCAAGCTCGCTGTTCTGACTTATACACGCATTCAGAACCTCGCAGATAATACTGTCATCCATATCCCTGTTGTAAAGCGAGATAAATATATTTTTATCAGTTCTTGCCGCAAGAACTGATTTGCCTGATGTATTTCTAAGAATATCAGAAATGATATTCAGTACTTCCGGCTTTACATTTTCATTGTCATCCTGATAAATCTGCAGCATAACCATATGAAGATTTTCCTTGTTTATCGTTTCGTATTTTTTCTCAATACCTTTCAGATTGTACAGACCGGTTACCATATCACGCTGTTCGGAAAGGTTCTGACATTCCGTAAGATATTTGATATCATTCTTCATACGGAGAAATTCAAGACCGTTTGAAAGATACTTCATCCAGTTTCTGAAGGAAGGGTCATAAACATCGGGAGAACTGAAACCAAGAACAGTATATCCAAGTTCCCGTTCCGAGAAGAAAAGCGGACTGAGGTACAGAATGTCCGGACCGTCCCCGAAAAGAAGCTCATAATCTCCCTTTCGGAAGAACTGTGTTTCCTCAGATTCAAGCAGATTATATCTTATCATTGTTTCAGAGCCGGGAACAGGAGCATACCAGTTCTCGTAAAGACACATATGAAGACTGTCCGCCCCTCTGACCATAAACTTAAAGTTCCTGCACTGTTCTGCAAATTCATCAAGATTGCGGCACTCTGTAAGACTGTGTTCAAACTGACAGAAGAGATTAAGAAAGTCATACATCTTCTTAAGCTTTTCTTCCTCAATCTCACGAAGTGAATCTGAAAGCAGGGTTCCGCATCCGCAGCTCTCACCCGGTATAATCCTTCCTGAAGGTTCAGGCAGATTATCAGAATCTGTTTTTCCGATAAGATACAGAACAGCATTTTTACCAAGCTGTTTTCTGTTACGCTGATAGGTAGTAAGAACCGGTGTGTGGTTTCTTCTTTCCCTGATGTACTCATATCCCGCTACTGCCATTTTTTCTTTTATATCTATGCCGTTTTCCATAAAGGCATCCATAAATCCGTATGCCATATAGTCATTGCAGCAAATAAGCGCCTCCGGATATTCCAGTTCTCCGGAAATATACCTCATTGCAAGTTCGGCGCCTGAATTCATCCAGAAGTTTCCGAAAAAAACTGAACTTTCGTCAAATCCGATACCGTGCTTTTCAAGTGATTTCCTGTAACCGTCCACCCTTCTGTGTGATGCCTCAAGATAATCATGTCCGGTCAGTATATGAATATTTCTGAAATGATGTACGTCAATCAGATGGTCAGTAATATCACAGATATCTTTTTCATCACTTGTATTTATATACCGGAACCAGGGCAGAGAAAAACCGGGGAGCTCCGTCCCGACCACAGCCACAGGTATATCCGGTTTTTTCTCAAGTTCGTTTATTATTAATTTCTGTAGTTCCGGATTTATAATCGACTCTGACACAAGTATAAAACCGTCATAATCAGAACAGCCTGTCTGTTCGTATATCCTGTTTTCCGTATTGAGTACATCAGATGATTCAACCGGATTATAGATATTTGACAGTACAACAGTTTTTACCGAATATTTTTTAGCTTCTTCAAAAATTCCTGTGAGTATTTCACGCTGCTCAATATCTGATACATCCGCAGCAATAACTCCGAATACTTTTTTCTTCAAGTGTTCCACCACTCCTTTTCTTTTTTCCGGAATAATTCTGTATCGTATATTCATATCTATATTATATATTTTTGAAGCGAAAATTTCAATACCGTATATAAACGTGAAAACAGAAAGCATTTCATCAGTTCAGATTAAAAAACTGACGAAATGCTTTCTGCGTCGTGTAAAATTATTTAAACGGTTAGTAGATTAGCTGATTTACTGTTTTGTTGCTTTGAAAATATGTCTTATAAAGAAGTAAACATGAGGACGAATAGTTTTTCCGCCATGGTCACCACCGTTTACATAATGCCAGATATGATCTGTATTGTTCTTTGTCATAGTATCATGATATCCGGCCGGTGTCTGATAGATAAGTGTATCATTGGAGCCGGCACTTACAAGAAGCATATACGGAGCTGTATCTCCAAACTTAAGATCAGAATCCTTTATCTGGTCAGTTGTAAGTCCGGGTGCCGGACACATAGCTCCTACATATCCGAATAAATCAGGTCTGCTGAAGCCTATGAAAAGTGATTCACGTCCGCCCATTGAGAATCCGGTGATTGCTGTATTGTCCCTGCCGGTCTTTATTGAATAATTCTTTTCCATAAACGGCATGATTTCTTTTGTAAGAAGATTTATGAAGTTATCATATGCCAGATTATTCTTTGCATTCAGACCGTCACACTTATCCTGCGTATCACTTGCATATATATCAGGGAAAACTGCTATCATATCTTCTGCTTCTCCTGATGCTATTGCATTTCCTATAATCTGACGGAGTCTCAGTGAAGCATCTCCCTTGTCAAGAAGTGCATCCTCATCTCCCCAGTAGCCATGGAGAATATATACAACAGGGTATTTTTTGGATGTGGAATATCCGGCTGGAAGAAGAACGTTAAAGCTCTTGTTTCTCTTGCACACTGAAGAATAAATTGTTTCCTTTTTATAGGTTCCGTATGCAGTTCCTGCATTTTCATTAGTTGCACCGGCTGCTTCACTTCCTGATATAAGAGGTCGAACCTTATTCATGTATTCCTGCGGTGTAAGTGCCGGAACAGATGGTTCTTCTACCGGTTCCGGTTCCTCAACCGGGAATTCTGTTATTTTTCCGAAAAGATAACTTATAATTAATGTCACATCTTCAGATGTTACTTTTCCGTTCTGATTAACATCAGCTGAAATTCTGGCTGTGTTTGATCCAAACCCGTTTAATATACCGCTTTTCGCAAGAACAAGATCAGGAATATTTATTTTTCCGTCACCGCTGACATCACCGCGTATCAGATTTACCGGCTTTGGTCCGTCTGTTTTTGTTCCGGCAACAGCGCCTATGGCTTCATCTATATAAAAATTATCACTGCCACTTTCTGTTTCAACATATATTACAAATTCACTTCCCCCTGAAGGAAGAACATAATTCTGGTTTGCAAGCTGTACATAGTCCCCCTTTACAGCTGTGCCTTCCGCAATATGATCGTATTTGACTGTTCCGTCAGAATCTTTGTACTGAACCGACAGCAGGAATTTCTG
Source organism: Oscillospiraceae bacterium (assembly GCA_030533325.1). GTDB lineage: Bacteria > Bacillota > Clostridia > Oscillospirales > Ruminococcaceae > HUN007. The sequence continues at coordinate 60,750 of JAUNJJ010000004.1, read as the reverse complement.
TGTATCAGAACTTCCGTCAGCATATGCTGCACATACACTGAAACTGTATGCTGAACCAGCAGTAAATGCCTTCCTGCTAAGCGAGCGTTCTGTTCCGTTCCATGCTTTCTCACGATTCTGCACTAAAAGAGCTTCAGTTCCCTGATAAGGAATTCTTCCGCTTAATGTCACATCAGATGAACCGTGACCAGTCCATGAAGATGTATTTCCCTCAAATGTATCATGAAAATAATATCCGTTTTCATCCGGTTCAGATGAAGAAGCTCCGAGGGAAACTACAAACGTGGAAACACTGTTTGATGGAAGCTGTGCGGAAAATGTATCATTTCCTGTTGTATCAATGGCTGCTGTATATGCAAGATTTTCACTTGCAGTTGTTCTGTAACGTTCTACACCGGAGATTGATTCGCCGCCTAATGAGAAGTTCTGAACATAATCACCGCCGCCCTTGTTCACTGCAACTATGGTAACAGTATCTTCATCAGGATTCTTATATGCTGAAACGTAAACATTTGATGAAGGCTGTTCAGTTGCCTTGATTCTTATATCACCGGAACGGACAAATTTTGAATACTGCGCCATGCAGTAACCGCGCTTGCTTATTGCTCCGCTTTCCTTCATAGGTCCGTAGCTTCTTCTGATATACCACCATACATAAGCATTCATATTTCCGACAACCATACCGTTGTGTATATTCTCTGATACATCAATTGCCTCAGGCCACGTATCTGCGTCAGAAGTGCTGTTCGGAACATAAACTTCTGTCATGAAAATCTCACGCCTGTCATTTTCAAGAGTCGGAAAATCCATGTTATTTCTGCTTGTACCGTAAAAATGCGTTCCCCATATATCTGTATTTGCATTAGCTTTACTGTTTGCAAGAATCTTTTCATAGTAACTCTTCTTGTAGCTGAATGATTCCGGAGACATTACCGGGCATTCGATAACATCCGCATAATTGGCCAGAAAATCCACACATTCATCTTCGGTCCACCATGTCCAGTCAAATCCCCAGTCCGGTTCGTTCTGAATTGAAATGGAATAGAGATTTACACCGTTGTCTTTCATGTACTTTACAAAATCATTCAGATGCTGTGCATATGCAGCGTATGAACTTTTCTTAAGTCTTTTTGCATCACTATCCCCGTTTTTAGTAAATGTTTCGCACATTGATTCAGGAGGATTCCATGGTGATGCAAAAACTATTGCACCCTGTGACTGAGCATATTTTGCTGTAGCCAGAGCCCTGGACCACTGTGTTCTGTCATGATTTACAAAAACACGACAAATCTGAAATCCAAGCTCGTTTGCCCCGTTACCGAATGCAGTTTTTCTCTGTGACTCCGTTAAATCTCCTGCCCACTCCGGATGATTCATTCCGCCGAAGCCCTTTATCGTCTGATACTCAGTGTTCAGGTCAACGCTGCAAAGTTCAGCTGCTGAAACATCCGTACCCGGAAATGAAGAAGCAATCCCCAGTGCAATAATCCCGCTCATAAATAAAGAAAGTATTGATTTTTTCTTTACGTGCATAGTAACAACTCCTTTTTTACACCAATACACATCCTGCACTAAAAAATTGTGTTTACAATAATATTTTAATGAAAAATCACATACTATTCAACTCACTATTCGGATTTTCAGGTGTACAATCCGGATAAAACAATTTCTTACCTGTACCAAAAAAACAGCTACACGAACAATACGTATAGCTGTTTTCATTACTGGGTTCTCTGCCGTTTCCGTCTTACATTACTTTTCAAGAATCTGTTAATATAATTTGTATCAAACAGTATATTATAAAGTCCGAACGTTATATTACGTCCGGACTTTTTTCTGTATATATGAAATGAATTATCCCCTCACTACCCTGTTTCGTCCGCCGTGCTTTGCGTCGTACAGTGCCCTGTCAATTCGTTCAAATGCCTCAGCGGCGGTTTCATTTTCCTTCACACTTATCACACCGAAACTGCTTGTTATATGACCTACAGTTTCAAATTCGAAGGCTTCAATTTTCTTTCTGAGCTCCTCAGCCGTGCTGTACATATCATCTTCATTTACACCAGCGCAGACACCGAGAAATTCCTCTCCGCCCCATCTTCCGAGTACGCAGCCGCATGAAGAAAGATATTCATCTGCTGTCTTCGACAGAGTTTTAAGAACATAGTCACCTGCTGCATGACCGAAAGTATCATTTATTCTCTTGAAATGGTCGATGTCAAACATAATCAGGGATACCGGTTTTCTTTCTGCCCTGCAATTTTCAAGGCTATGTGAAAGTTCTGACTCAATACGTCCGTGGTTGAAAAGTCCGGTAAGTGAATCTGTAACAGCTTTTTCCTCGTACTTTTTAAGGTTTTCCATAAGCTGCATGTGACTCTCGTGAATATTTTCAACTACAAAGAGAAGTCTGAAATCATCAGGATTTCCTGTGTTCATCCGGTTGAAAACAAGCTTAACCCAGATATATTCACCATCGAGATTTGCCATAAGACATTCGAATGACTTTGTAAGGTTTTCAGAAAGATACTGTTTCAGATATTCAGGATCAGTACTGCTTCTGAACAAATCCTGAAAATCAGGATGTATCATGTTCACAATCATAGGACGCCACTGTGAAAATGAGATATCAGGTTCATTCACAGGATGATCGCTGGTCTCAGACATGTCAAGATTTGAACAGGTATCAGCTATAAGATCCACTATCATTGAGAAAAGATACGCACTCCTGATTACGTTTGCTTTCTCATCGCCGTGTGTTTCAGCGATATATTCACTCTCATCCGTTTCCGTCAGCAGAATCGCACATCTGTGTTCATCAAGACTGTAATTTGAAATATGATAGTAATAATCACTGTCACCAAAATGCATCCTTACGTTTTTGGAGAATTTCCCCTTTAACTCTCCGGTTCCCTGAAGGAAAACACTGTACATCTTACTTCCGGATATCATCCTGCTGGCTGTATTCTCCATAAGGATATCCATCATATCTCTGTATGAACCGCTCAATCCGAAAACATTTCTGAAAAGACTGTTGTCCTTAAGTGCTGTGTATGTATCTGCCTCTGAGTCTGTGAGATACACTACATCAACGATTTCAGATATCCTTCCGAAAACGGCTTCAAGATTATATTCCATAATAACCCCCCGTTTACAATTTACAAATATAATATCTATACAGATATTATACCATATATAGTATATGAATTTCAACTGTTTTTTCCTTATTGATATAAAACATGAAATGTGTTATAATCAATATATCAATCAAACGGTACAGAAAGGACAAAATATCACGATGCAAAGGATGAGCACATCTGATTTTTATTATGACCTCCCTGAGGAACTTATTGCACAGACACCGGTTGAACCGCGCAATCATTCACGGATGATGGTTCTGTCAAGGGAAAATGATACTATAGAACACAAACATTTTTACAATCTTATTGACTACCTGAAGAAAGGCGACCTTCTCGTACTCAATGACTCACGGGTTCTCCCCGCCCGTCTTTACGGTGAAAAGATCGGCACAGGTTCAGCAATCGAATTTCTCCTGCTTGAACAGAAGGGCGATAAAAAATGGGAAATCATCTGCCGCCCGGGTAAAAAAGCCAGAGAAGGTGCAGAGTTCACATTTGGTAACGGCAGACTCAGAGCAAGGGTTCTTGAAGTAAAGGAAGACGGAAACCGTATAGTACAGTTCGAATGTGAGGGAAATATCTTCACTGCACTGGAGGAAGTAGGACAGATGCCGCTGCCTCCGTACATAACCGCAAAGCTTGAGGACAAGGAAAGATATCAGACAGTCTACTCAAGAGAACTCGGTTCAGCGGCCGCTCCGACAGCAGGACTTCACTTCACACCTGAGATGCTTGAAGAGATAAAGTCAAAGGGTGTTAATATCGCATACGTTACCCTGCACGTCGGACTCGGAACATTCAGACCGGTTAAGGTTGACAACGTCCTTGAACACAAGATGCACTCCGAGCATTACCACCTCCCTGCTGAAACTGCTGATCTGATAAACAGAACAAAGGCAGCAGGCGGCAGGGTTATTTCGGTAGGTACAACCTCATGCAGAACAGTTGAGAGCGTTGCCTCATTCAACAACGGTGAGATAAAGGAAGCTGACGGATATACCGATATTTTCATTTATCCGGGATATGAGTTCAAGGTTCTTGACGGACTTGTAACAAACTTCCACCTCCCTGAAAGCACTCTTATCATGCTTGTGTCTGCATTTTACGGATATGAAAAAACCATGGAAGCCTATAAAAAAGCCGTTGAAGAAAGATACAGATTCTTCAGTTTCGGCGATGCAATGCTGATTCTATAATTTTTTGAAAAGGAATTTTTTATGTACACACTTATAAAAAAGAACGGAAAAGCAAGAAGAGGACAGTTTGAGACAGTTCACGGAACATTCCAGACACCGTGCTTTATGAATGTCGGAACTTCCGCAGCCATCAAAGGCGGCATCTCATCAGTTGACCTGAAAAATGAGCTTAAGTGTCAGGTTGAACTCTGCAACACCTATCACCTCCATGTAAGACCAGGTGACCGGATTATCAGGGAAATGGGCGGTCTCCACAAATTTATGAACTGGGACAGACCTATACTTACTGACAGCGGTGGATTTCAGGTATTCTCCCTTGCAAAACTCCGCAAGATAAAAGAAGAAGGCGTTTACTTCAACTCTCACGTTGACGGTCGTAAAATATTCATGGGACCTGAGGAGAGCATGCAGATCCAGTCAAACCTCGGATCAACTATAGCCATGGCATTTGACGAATGCGTTGAAAATCCTGCCACATACGAATATTCAAAACAGTCCTGTGAAAGAACAACAAGGTGGCTGAAACGCTGCAAAGCCGAGATGAACCGTCTCAACAGCCTCCCTGATACAATAAACCCAAACCAGATGCTTTTCGGTATCAATCAGGGATGTACTTTCGCAGACCTCAGAGTAAATCACATGAAGGAAATCGCCGAACTTGACCTTGACGGCTACGCAATCGGCGGTCTTGCAGTCGGTGAGAGTACAGAGGACATGTACCGCATCATAGATGCCGTTGAACCGCATATGCCGGTAAACAAACCGCGTTATCTCATGGGAGTAGGCACCCCTTCCAATATTATTGAAGCCGTTGCAAGAGGCGTCGACATGTTCGACTGCGTTATGCCGAGCCGAAACGCCCGCCATGCAACTGTATTTACCTGGAGCGGCATTATGCACATCACAAACAAGGCATACGAAACAGATCCACGCCCTGTTGACGAAAACTGCGACTGCCCGTGCTGCCGCAACTTCTCCAGAGCCTACGTCCGCCACCTCTTCAAATCCGGAGAACAGCTCGGCGGCCGCCTGGCAGTAATGCACAACCTCTACTTCTACAACACCCTCACCGAAAAAATCCGCGAATCCATCGAAAACGACACCTTTGATGATTTCAGAGCAAAATATTCTGAACTCCTTGCAAAGAGAATATAATGAAAAAACCATTCTGAAAAACTAATACTTCAGAATGGTTTTTTATTTTAAAAAATAGGTAAAATGAAATTACAAAACAAACTCCAGTATCTCTTCCGGTGAATTAACAATAAAGTCAGCACCGGCTTCCTCAAGCTCTTCCCTTGTTCTGAATCCCCAGGTACATCCAATCGACTTTATCCCTGCATTTGCAGCAGTCATAATATCAACATTGGAATCTCCTGCAAGGATAACATCTTCCTTGTTCAGATTCAGATCATGGAGAATATCAAAAACAATATCCGGAGCAGGCTTTGTCTCCCGGTTTTCCCTCTTTCCGTAAACAGCAGCAAAAGGAACACCTCTGAAAACAGTTGATATGATTGATTTAGTAAACTCATCCGGCTTGTTTGAAGCAACAGCAATCTTTATTCTGTTGTTTCCAAGTTCTGAAAGAAGGTCTGCTATGCCCTCATACGGAGCTGTCATATCCGTACAGTGAGCATTGTAGTACTCGGAAAAATATCCGTGAAGAATCTCAGTTTCACCTTTGTAGTCAGTATATTCCGCAAGTGCTCTTTCACACAGCTTTATCGCACCGTTCCCAACAAACTTTTTATACTTTTCTACGGGATGCGGCTTGTAGCCCATCTTTTCAAGTCCGTAGTTTACGGCATTCGCAAGGTCTTCAAGTGAGTCAATCAGTGTTCCGTCAAGATCAAAAACAATTGCTTTGTACATATTTTTTCGCATCCTTTTTTAAAACTCTTCTTCTGCAGGCAGATCGCCTATTCTCGTCTTAAGCTGTCCTTTAAGATATAATTTTATTTCACGAAGTACTTTTACTGAAGGTGAAATAAGGAGACGGCATTTTCCGTATACGGAGTGACTGAAGTCAGCATAGTAAGTATCATATTCTTCACCCGGTGCTGTTCCGACCGCCCAGATTAATGTAACATCTTCCGGTTCAGTCATATCTTTCGTGTAAATGCCAAAGTCTTCGAAATCTCCGACCTTTACAGTGAGCATTTTTTTTCTTCTTTTCTTTGCCATGATTTTGTCAATGTCAAATTCACCGTTTACAATAAGATACTCATATTCAACATCGTAGTTAGTGCCAAGATAAAGACCGCCGTAAAATGCAAGTACACCGAGGACTGAACCGATGAGTGTAAGGTGAATGAACATACTTATGACAATAATAAGTATTCCGGCTGCTATTCCGCCGATAAGGCACAGCATTCTTTTGGCATTGTCTGAGCCGTCATCGCTTTTCTTAACAATTTGTTCCGCGTATGAATCCATTATTTTTTCCTCCGGGGATTTTTTTATTCTATTATACACTTTTTAAGCGGTTGTTGTCAAATCTTATCCGCAGATGCTGTAAATTGCATTTGCTATAATTTTTGTGTTGAGTTTAAGGCTTTCGAGGGTTATATGTTCGTCATTGCCGTGCATGTTGTTTTCTTCGCCAGGGAATTCCGCACCAAAAGCTACGCCGCCTTCTATATCGTGCACATAGGTTCCGCCGCCGATGGCCTTGCAGTAACCTTCAAGACCTGTTTCTTTTTCGTACACACTTAAAAGTGTCTGAATAAATTCGCTGTCTTCGTCAACACAGTGCGGAAGACTTGCTATATCAGCATGCAGCTCAAAACCGACCGCGGATTTTTCAATTTTTGAAATAATATCATCTTTGTTTCCGCTCACAGGATATCTTACATCAACGCTGAATTCAAGTGTATTACCTTTATATGATGCAGTGCTCAGTACCTGTGTTAGAGCGCCTGATTTTTCATCTGACATATTTATTCCGCAGCCTTTTCCACTGAAATCGCCGTGGATAAATGCAGTCTTTACTGTTTCGAAAACAGATCTTTCATCTTCATCAAGCGGAAGTTCGCATAAATATTTTACCAGACCTGTAACGGCATTTATTCCGCTTTCGGGGGTTGAAGCATGAGCTGCTTTTCCCTTGTACGCAACACGGTAATTTTCTCCCTCTTCAGAAACTGTAATATTTTCACTCTCAGGGAATTTCGATATACCCTTTACAACCGCATAAGCATCTGAAGGAACAGCATTTGGTACTGTACCGCCCTTTATTTTAAGGATATGACTGAAAGCAATATTTTTTCTGAGTCTGAGCCTCAGCATACCCTTCTCTATATTGATAACCGGATAATCTCCGTCAGGAGTAAATACCAGAGGCGGCATTTTCTCACGGCTCAGATAGTATTCCATATCCGTCGAACCGTTTTCCTCATCGCATCCGACTATGAAACGTACATTGTGCTTTAGGTCAATACCCGCTTCCTTAAGTGCCTTCATTGCAAAGAGCACAGCCATGGCCGGTCCTTTGTCATCAACCGCACCTCGTCCGTATATCCTGCCGTTGTCAACCACCCCGCCGAAAGGAGGATATGTCCAGTCCTTTTCGGTTACCGGAACAACGTCAAGATGACAGAGTACGCCGAGTTTTACCGGCTTTTCATTGTACTCCACTGTACCGGCGTAATTTTCAAAATTGTTTGTATAGAATCCTTCGTCTTCAGCCATATCAAGAAACATTCTGAGCACCCTGCAGCACTCCGGACCATACGGCATATCCCCGCTGCCCTTTGATGAAACACTTGGAACAGCAATTATTTTCTGTAGTTCCGGTATCATGGAATCAAAGTTTTTTTCTATTATGGAGTTGATTTTCTCTCTCATGATTTTCCTTCTTTCAAGCTGTTTACTTTTTCTTCATCCGGCTTTACATAAACCGTCCTGTTGTTTGTAAATATGACCATACCCGGTTTTGCGCCGTTCGGTTTCTTAACAAACCGTGCTTCTGTATAGTCAACAGGCACCTGTGCCGAATTTCTTCCCTTGCTGTGGAAAGCGGCAAGGACTGCAGCTTCCATTATCGCAGTATCCGACGGCTCCTCTCCATCTGTAAAAAGAATTACATGAGAACCGGTTATATCGTGGGTGTGGAACCACAGATCCTTTTTACCGGCAGTTTTAAGAGTCAGCCTGTCATTCTGTTTGTTGTTTCTTCCGACAAATACAGAAAAACCATCGCTTGTTCTGAACTTAAGCGGAGGCTGTTCCTTCGGAGGTTTCCCTTTTGTTTTTGAAGTTCTGATATACCCCTGCTCAGCCAGTTCAATCCTGAGTTCGACTATATCTGCGTCAGTTGCAGCTCTGGTAAGTGCATCAAACACACTTTCAATATATGCAAGTTCCTCCGTACTTCTGCTTATCTGTTCAGCGAGCATCTTTTCGGCTGTTGCAAGTTTGCGGTATTCGTGATAATATTTCTGTACGTTCTGTGAAGGAGAAAGTCTTTCATCAAGCATGATGCAGACCTGCGGACAGTTTTCGTCGTAGAAATTATCCACTGTAACACATTTGTCCCCCTTGCTTATCCGGTAGATACAGGACGAAAGCAGGTCTCCCATGAGTTTGTATTTTTCCTTCTCTTCTGACCGGGCAAGCTCTGCCTGCTGATTGGAAATTCTCTTGCTTATCCTCTCGGTAAGGTTCATAAGCAGTCTGAAAAGGTCATTTGCCCTTTGTTTTATCCTCGTCTCAGTATCCCTTGCCGCATAGAAATAATCAAGAGTATGGCAGGCACTTTCCTTCTGCTGAGTAACAAGTATAGTTCCGTACTGAAGAATATTCATAAACGAAAAATCCTTTGGAAGATTTTCCTTCGTTCTGAGCACAGTATACTGAAACTCACCGTTATTATACTGCTGTGCACTCTGCTTTATCCTGAAAATGAGCCTGCTGAAAATATTTTCGTCCATCTCAGATATATCAGTATCCACACCGCGTGTCGCATAGAAAACCCACTCCCTTGCAATCACCGGAGAAATACCCTCAAATATTTTCAGAAGTGCCTTTGCAATATCCCCTGATTTAAATTGAGAAAGTGCATTTCTGATATCTTCATCAGATGCCTCTGTAAATCTGAGTCTGCTGTCACGGGGTGGAAGCTCGTATTTCATCTTAGGAAGCACAAGTCTTGCACGCGACATCTCTGCGTCAACTCTTTTTATACTGTCAATTATGCGGCCGTCATTTCCCACAAGAATGAGGTTCGAGTATTTTCCCATAATCTCGCATACCAGAGTCATATTCACAATGTCCCCGAGTTCGTTCATACACTCAAAGTCAAAGAACAGTATTCTCTCAAATCCGTCCTGACGGATATCAAGAAGTTTTGCTCCGCCCAGATGCTTTCTCATAAGCATGCAGAACATAGGCGGAACAGCCGGATTGTCAATGTCGGCATCAGTTATATGAACACGGGCACTGTCTGCAGCAGCACTGAACAGAACCCTGCTGCTTCCTCCCCTGTACCTGAGAACTATAATCAGCTGTTCTCTGGAAGGCTGATAAATCCTGTCTACTCTCGAGCCTTTCAGAAATTCAAGTTCCTTCTTTACAAGGTGAAGGAACGCTCCGTCTAAAGCCATCTGTTTTCTCCTTTTCAGTAAATATATCTTACCGCATCCCTGCAGAATTCTGATTCTTCTGTACGAACTCCGAAGGCTGCAGTTTTAATCAGGCGGGCAAGATATCCCATGCATATTCTCTCCGTGTAAAAATGTCCGCAGTCAAAGAGTGTTATTCCGCTGCTGACCGCATCAAGCCATACATCGTGCTTTACATCTCCTGTGATATAGGCATCACAACCTGCATTTTTAACATATGAAAGAAGTGAACCGCCGCTTCCGGAACATACAGCAATCTTCCGGATATTATTCTTACCTTCTGAAAATCTGACCGGACTGTTTCCAAACATTTTTCCAAGTCTCTTTGCCGCATCTTCTGCGGTAAGTCCCTCCTCCGTAATCTCCGTAATACGACCGTCACCCTCCGAAGATGAATTTCTCTCCGGAATAATCGGAGTCCTGCATCCGGAAGTTTCAAACTCACGGCTTATCATATCGATAATCATATCGTTTATACCGAATTCGGCCTTGTCAAGCGGGGTATGAACACATATTGCAGAGATTCCGTTTGCAGCAAGCCTTGCAGCCGGATCGCTGAAAGAAAGCTTTTTCAGCGGATGAAAAATAACCGGGTGATGTGCAACAATAAGGTTTGCATTTTTTGAAACAGCCTCGTCAATTACTTCATTTGTAACATCAAGTGCAGTGAGAATTCCTGTAACTTCATTTTCCCGGTCACCGACAAGAAGTCCTGAGTTGTCCCAGCTGTCCTGTGATGAAAACGGAGCAACTCTGTTAATCTCATCGTAAATCATTCCTACAGTTATTTTTATTTTACCCTCTGATACATCTGAAATAAAGCTGCATTCACTGTCAAGCCGGGCAGTTTCAGCGTATTTTCCTGATTTTTTCATTCCGTCTGAAATCCTCTTAAGCCTGCTGTACTGTCTTTCCGCATACTTTACTGAATTTTCATCTGAAAAATCGAACATACCAAGGTCGGCAAATGTATCGTTTATTCTTATTCTGTAACCGCTGAAAACAGCATTTATTACTGTGTAGATGTATTCACCGTCAGTTACAGCCTCTTCCTTAATTATCTCATATCCTTTTTCATAAAGCCATCTTCTGAGAAACGGAGTTTTTGTCATAGGCTGAAGGATCAGATTAATTCCGTTCTGAAGCCACTGTGCCGCTTCAATTATCGAACTTATGGTTTCCGCTCCCATTCCGGCAATTATGACATCGGTAATTCCTTCAGGTGAAATATTTTTCAGCCCGTCTGACTTTACTACAGAAATTTTTTCGGCAAGTCCTGAGCGGTTCACAGTTGCCGCGGCTGCCTCAAGAGGACTGTCGGCTATATCTCCGGCTACCGCCTCTGAACATATGCCGTTTTCAACAAGGTATACCGGAAGATAAGCGTGATCCGTTCCGACATCACATACTGTTCCCCTTCCGCTTACCATATCCGCACACTTTAAAAGTCTTTTATCGTTAAGCATCGAAGTTCCTCCGGAATTATTTCTTTTCAGTTTTTATCCATTCGTTCCATACATCAGGACAGTACCCGACTGTTGCTGATTTTCCGTTTCTTACCACAGGCGTTTTGTAAAGTTTCGGGCATTCAGCAAGCTTTTCAGGCTTTGCATCATCCAGAAGGTATTTTATTTCGCAGTAGTCCTTATGGTTTTCGTCTATGAGTTTGTCAACTCCGCCAACAGCCTGTGAGACGCTTCTGAATTCGCCGGCGCTGAGTCCCTTTGACAGAATATCAACAAACTGATACTTTATCCCGTGTTCCTTAAAAAATCTCTCTGCTTTTTTTGAGTCAAAGCATTTTGACTTTCCGAATATCTGAATATTCATTTTTATTTTTCCTTTCAAAATAAAAAATCCCTGCTTTGATGCAGAGATTTTTTGTTTTTTTATAAAGAATTAAAGCGCTGCAATGAATTCGTTTATTTTCTTTTCAAATTCTACCGGATCAACACCGTGAACCATGCATGCGTCAGCAAGTGATTCCCCTCTTGCTGAAGGGCAGCCGAGGCAGTGCATTCCCATCTCGAGAAGGCATGGTGCAGCCTGCGGACAATTGTCGAGAATATCGCCGATTATCATATCTTTTGTTACTTTAAAATCCATTTTTAGTCCTCCGTTTTAGTTATTCTGATTATACCAAATCTCAGCTTCATAACCTATCATACCATATCAAAAGAAAAAATACAAGAAGAAATTTTTATTTTACAGGATTATTCTTCTGTAAATCTCTGCAGAATATACAAAGAAAAAAGGTGCAGCCGAAACAAGTCGGTTACACCTGAGCTTTTCTTAGTCTTCCTTCATCTGAGCGAAACATTCGCTGCAGTATACCGGGCGATCTTCTCTTGGCTTGAAAGGAACCTTTGCTTCACCACCGCATGATGCACATGTAGCTGTGAACATTTCTCTTTCACCCTTTGCTGATGCCTTTCTTGCTGAACGGCAGGACTTGCATCTCTGTGGTTCATTCTCGAAACCTTTTTCAGCATAGAATTCCTGTTCGCCGGCTGTAAAAACAAATTCAGCTCCGCAATCCTTGCATACTAATGTCTTGTCTTCAAACATTTCAATTACCTCACTATCGTGAATTTTTTTAGACCACGAGCGGATTCACACCGCCACCTTTGATAAACAACGCTCTGGAATTAAGCTACCGGGCCATGTATTCGAGTCAGTTTCAAACCAACTAACCGATAAAAAATATAGTCTGCTCTCCAAACTGATCACAGCCATTGTCCTACCCTGATGCAGTGCATTTATCAAAGTCACGAGGGAAATAAAAATCAGCGACAAGCCTAATGTTCTGTAAGTGGAGCCCCCACCGGCGTATACCTTGTTACCCTTATATCAATACAATCTTCGCTATAATCAAAATACACTGTACTGTTTATGATTATCAAATGAATAGGTATACGATTTATGATTATATCCGGTTCTGATAAGTTCTGAAAAACTATCACATTAACTACTGTAATAATTTTTGTTCATTGTATATTATATCTGTATTTTATTTGGTTGTCAAGCATTTTTTTGAAACGCAGAACCAAAATGTCAGTTTCAATATAGAAAACGAAATTAATTTAGGCACATTTCACATATAATTCGACATTTATCAGGAAAAACACATCCCATAAAATTACATTATATTTTCCTGATTCACTGTTTTTTCCGGAATTATCTTTAAGATATTTCATTTTTTTCTTAATTTTAATATAAATTTGTGTTGAAATAAATTTTTCAATATGGTATAATTTCATATGTAGACTTTTTTCTGAAGCAGATTTAATCTTACAGTTAAAAAGTATATATTTTTTGAAAGGAAATCACAAGCTTATGAAATTATCAGGTTCACAGATTATTATTGAAGTTTTGATTGAACAGGGCTGTGACTGTATTTTCGGTTATCCGGGAGGACAGGTTATTAACATTTATGATGCTCTTTATGAATATCAGGATCGCATCAAACACGTTTTAACCGCCCATGAACAGGGTGCGTCCCACGCAGCCGACGGATACGCTCGCTCAACAGGCAAGACAGGTGTTGTTCTTGCAACATCAGGTCCTGGTGCGACAAACCTTGTAACAGGTATCGCCACAGCATATCTCGATTCAGTCCCGATGGTCGCTATTACAGGTAACGTCCCATGCAGTCTGCTGGGAAGAGACAGCTTCCAGGAGGTCGATATCTGCGGCATTACTCTCCCAATAACAAAGCATAACTATATAGTTAAGGATATTAACGAACTTGCTGACACACTCAGAGAAGCATTCCTTCTTGCACGTTCAGGCAGACCGGGTCCGGTTCTCGTTGATATTCCAAAGGATGTTCAGATTGCTCAGACTGAATTCAGCAACAAACCGGTTGCTCCGGCACTTCCTGTACCGGTTGCGGATGAAGCAGATCTTGAAGAAGCTGCAAAGCTTATTGCCGAATCAAAGAAACCATATATCTACTGCGGCGGCGGTGTTATCTCAGGCAATGCAGGTGCAGAAATTGAAAAATTTGCTGATATCATTGACGCACCTATCGGATGCAGTCTGATGGGTATCTCATCAGTTCCGTTCTCAAACCCAAGATTTCTCGGAATGCAGGGAATGCACGGACACTATGCTTCATCAATGGCTCAGGCTGAGGCAGACCTTGTTATCTGTGCAGGTGCAAGATTCAGTGACAGAGCAACAGGCAACAAAAATGTATATGTAAGAAACTGCAGAATCATACATATAGATATTGATGCTGCCGAACTCGACAAGAATATTTCTTCTGACATTGGCATCGCAGGAGATATTAAGGACACTTTAAGCAAACTTATATCAATGGTTGAAAAGAAACAGAACACAGAATGGAACGCTCAGATTGAAAAGTTTAAGGCTGATGAAGCTGCATCACTTAAGAAGTCTGATGCAATGACTCCATACGATATCGTTGATGCAGTAAATGAAAAGATGCCTGAAAATGCAGTTATCGTTACAGACGTTGGTCAGCACCAGATGTGGGTTGCACAGCGCTACAGATTTGAACAGTCAAGAAAGTTCATCTCAAGCGGAGGGCTCGGCACAATGGGCTTCGGGCTCGGTGCTGCTATCGGTTCATACGAGGCAACAAAAGACCCTGTAGTTCTCTTTACAGGTGACGGAAGCTTCGGCATGAATCTCAACGAACTCGCAACAGCTGTTTCAGATAACGTTCCTGTAATTATAGTTGTTATGAACAACGGCGTACTCGGTATGGTAAGACAGTGGCAGACACTCTTCTTCGACAAGCACTATTCGAATACAACACTTGACAAGCGTCAGACAAAGTTCACAAAGATTGCCGAAGCATTCGGTGCACTCGGTTTCTCAGCCATTAATACTGATGAACTTAAGAAGGCACTTGATGAAGCCATTGCTTCAAAGCGCCCTTGTGTTATCGACTGTGCTATAAGCGAAGATGAATTCGTTCTCCCTATGCTCCCGCCGGGCGGTTCAATCGATAATATCATTACTCACATAGGAGGTTAAGTCTTATGGGAAAGCATATATTCAGCATACTTGTTTCAAATAAGCCGGGTGTTATGACAAGAGTCTCAAGCATGTTTACAAGAAGAGGCTTCAACATTGACACTCTCACAGTCGGCGAAACAGAATCACCTGAATTCTCAAGAATGACAGTTTCCATGATCGGAGACGACTATTCAAAGGATCAGGTTGTAAAACAGCTCAGCAAGCTTCATGATGTCAAGCAGGTTCAGGTTATGGAACGTGATGAAACAGTTACTCGTGAACTTCTTCTCATCAAGGTTAAGAACGATTCATCAACAAGACAGGATGTACTCGCCGCAGTTGACGTATTCCGTTCAAAGATTGTAGACTACTCCCCTGATGCTCTCTGTATCGAGATTACAGGTGAAACTACAAAGATTAACGCTTTTATTGAGCTCGTTAAGCCTTTCGGCATTATGGAAATCTGCCGTACAGGTATTGTAGCTCTTGAAAGAGGCAGCCACTGTCTCAGAAACTTCTGAGCTTCTGCCCATAATAAACTTTATTAAATTATTAATAAAAGGAGTCTTTATAATGGAAAATTCAGCAAAGGTATTTTATCAGGAAGACTGTGATCTCTCACTCCTCTACGGAAAGACAATCGCTGTTATCGGATACGGCAGCCAGGGTCACGCTCATGCTCTCAATGCTAAGGAATCACTTGGCGACAAGGGTCGTGTAATCATTGGTCTTTACGAAGGAAGCAAGTCATGGGACAAGGCTGTTAAGCAGGGTTTTGAAGTATTCACAGCTGCTGAAGCTGCAAAGCAGGCCGACATCATCATGATTCTCATCAACGATGAAAAGCAGGCTCAGATGTACAAGCAGGATATCGAACCAAACCTCAAGGCCGGCGATATGCTCATGTTCGCTCACGGTTTTGCTATCCACTTCGGTCAGATTGTTCCTCCTGCAGACGTAGATGTAACAATGATTGCTCCTAAGGGACCTGGACACACAGTAAGATCTGAATACCAGGCTGGCAAGGGTGTTCCTTGTCTCGTTGCTGTTGCTCAGGATGCTACAGGCAAGGCTCAGGATATGGCTCTCGCATACGGTCTCGCTATCGGCGGCGCAAGAGCTGGTATTCTTGAAACAACATTCAGAACAGAAACAGAAACAGACCTCTTCGGTGAACAGGCTGTTCTCTGCGGCGGTGTATGTGCTCTTATGCAGTGCGGTTTCGAAACACTCGTTGAAGCCGGCTACGACCCAAGAAATGCATACTTTGAATGTATCCACGAAATGAAGCTCATCGTTGATCTTATCTACCAGAGCGGTTTTGCAGGTATGAGATACTCCATCTCAAATACAGCTGAATACGGTGATTATATCACAGGTCCTAAGATCATCACTGAAGATACAAAGAAGGCTATGAAGCAGATCCTCAAGAACATTCAGGACGGTTCATTTGCTAAGGAATTCCTTCTCGACATGTCACCTGCAGGCGGTCAGGCTCACTTCAGAGCTATGAGAAAGCTTGCTGCTGAACATCCGGCTGAAAAGGTTGGCGAAGAAATCAGAAAGCTCTACAGCTGGAACAACGAAGAAGACAAGTTCATCAACAACTGATATCTTCTTTTTGAAATGATCGCCAAGTCAGACCGGCTGGCATTTATTCTGAAAAAGATTGCTGCTTTCCCGGTTAAGCATCAGCTTGTGGGAAAGCAGCTTTTATTATAAAAAATATTTAATAAAGGCGGAAAAGAAAATGGAATGTAATTTTTACTGTGAAGGAGTAGACAAGGCTCCTCAGCGTTCACTCTTCAACGCACTCGGCATGACAAAGGAAGAAATGGAGCGTCCACTGGTTGGTATCGTTTCATCATACAACGAAATCGTTCCTGGTCATATGAATATAGACAAGATTGTAGAAGCAGTTAAAACCGGTGTTTCAATGGCCGGCGGTACTCCTGTGGTATTCCCTGCTATCGCTGTCTGTGACGGTATCGCTATGGGTCACAAAGGTATGAAATACTCCCTCGTTACAAGAGACCTCATCGCTGACTCTACAGAATGCATGGCTCTTGCCCACCACTTCGATGCTCTTGTTATGATTCCAAACTGCGATAAGAACGTACCGGGACTTCTTATGGCAGCAGCCCGTGTAAATGTTCCTACAGTATTTGTAAGCGGCGGTCCTATGCTTGCCGGTCACGTTAAGGGCAGCAAGACATCACTCTCAAGCATGTTCGAAGCAGTTGGAGCTTACACAGCAGGAAAAATTTCACTTGAAGATGTTGAGGAATACGAAAACAAGGCATGCCCTACATGCGGTTCATGCTCAGGTATGTACACTGCAAACTCAATGAACTGTCTCACAGAAGTTCTCGGTATGGGTCTCCGCGGAAACGGTACAATTCCTGCTGTTTACTCAGAGAGAATCAAGCTTGCCAAGAAGGCAGGTATGGCAGTTATGGATATGCTTAAGAAAAATATCCGTCCTCGTGATATCATGACAGAAAAGGCATTCCAGAATGCACTTACAGCTGATATGGCTCTCGGATGTTCAACAAACAGTATGCTCCACCTCCCTGCTATCGCAAACGAATGCGGTATCACAATCAACCTTGACATGGCAAATGAGATCAGCGCCAAGACTCCTAACCTCTGCCACCTCGCTCCTGCAGGTCACGCTTATATGGAAGACCTCAATGAAGCCGGTGGTGTATACGCAGTTCTTAACGAACTCAACAAGAAGGGTCTTATCCACACAGATGTTATGACATGTACAGGAAAGACACTCGGTGAAAACATCGCAGGTGTTGTAAACAAGGATACAAACATCATCAGACCAATTGACAATCCGTACACACAGACAGGCGGTATCGCTGTTCTCCGGGGCAACCTTGCTCCGGACGGATGTGTTGTAAAGAGAAGTGCCGTTGCTCCTGAGATGCTCGTTCACAGAGGACCTGCAAAGGTATTTAACTCTGAGGAAGATACAATTGCTGCTATCAAAGGCGGTAAGATTGTTGCCGGAGACGTTGTTGTTATCCGTTACGAAGGTCCTTCAGGCGGTCCTGGTATGAGAGAGATGCTCAGCCCTACATCTGCTATTGCAGGTATGGGTCTTGACAAGGACGTTGCTCTTATCACAGACGGACGTTTCAGCGGTGCTACAAGAGGTGCTTCCATCGGTCACGTTTCACCTGAAGCTGTAAGAGGCGGAAACATCGCTTATGTACAGGATGGTGATATGATTTCCATCAACATTCCTGAATACAGCATCACTCTTGAAGTTTCTGACGAAGAACTCGCCAAGAGAAAAGAAAATACAAAACTCCTTGTTAAGGATGATATCACCGGCTATGCAAGAAGATATGCAGCCATGGTTTCTTCTGCAGACAAGGGTGCTATAATCAACAAGTTCTGATAAACGGAGGCGCTTTAAAATAAAAAGCTCTTTAAAAAAGCTTTACTACAAGCTTAATTCGCTCGTTATCTTCAGAGATATCATGAACTGCCGCACGATGCAGAGTCTCAGTGCTCTGCTTAAGTGTGTCAGCAGTGAAGATACAGCACTTGACGAAACAATACATGCCTATGCTGATTTTGTTTCAGATCTTTACCGTCACCATAACGATCTCGGAACATATATTCTTACTCTTGTTTTTGAGGATGAAAACATATGCATGATAAAAAAAGCTCAGAACACTGAGCCCGGTGACAAGATGCAGGCATGTCTTGAAAATGAACTTCTCTCACTCCAGGAGATTTCACAGATTACTTCCGAAGATGTAAAGAAATGCATAGACTACGACGGTTTCCTTCCTGACTGGGACAATACTGTATATGATTTCAGAAGCGAATACAGGGAGAGAATTGATAACGTCGGCAAATTCGGCTAC
The DNA here is from genome assembly GCA_030533325.1 of Oscillospiraceae bacterium. Classification (GTDB taxonomy): domain Bacteria; phylum Bacillota; class Clostridia; order Oscillospirales; family Ruminococcaceae; genus HUN007. Next base: position 41,911 of record JAUNJJ010000004.1, on the reverse strand, counting down.
GGCATTTACGCAAAGTACTATATGTTTATAGTAAAGGACGGAAATATTGTTCCTGTAAAACACCCTGATGAAATCAAGCTTTCCCAGCTTATCGGCTATGAAACACAGCGTCAGATGATAATTGACAATACCATTGCTCTTCTCAGAGGAAAGCCTGCTTCAAATGTACTTCTTACAGGTGATGCAGGTACAGGAAAATCATCTTCTGTAAAAGCCATTGCAAATGAATACAGAGATCAGGGTCTGCGTATCATAGAAATAAGAAAAGACCAGCTCCATGACATCCCGGTGATTATGGACAGTCTCAGTAAAAATCCGCTTAAATTTATTCTGTTCATCGATGATCTTTCATTTGAATCAGATGATGACAACTTCGGTGCACTTAAGGCTATACTTGAAGGATCAGTTTCAGCAAGAGCCGCAAATATTGCCATCTATGCAACAAGCAACAGACGTCATCTTGTAAAGGAAAACTTCTCGGAAAGAAACGGTGACGATGTTCACAGAAACGATACTGTACAGCAGCTTATCTCCCTGTCAGAACGTTTTGGTCTGAAAATCTCATTCTCAAAACCGGCAAAGGATGAATATCTTAAGATTGTTTCAGGACTTGCAAAACAGAATGGTCTTGATATTCCGGAAGATAAACTCTTCGAAGAAGCTGAAAGATTTGCCATTGCAAAGAGCGGCCGCTCAGCAAGAGCTGCAAAGCAGATAGTCGACCGCCTCATCGCCGAAAATACTTAATTTTTTTACGAAATGAGTGAAAAAAATGCTTACACTTGATAAAATCTATCACGCAAGTTATGTACTGAAAAATGTTGTCAGAAAAACTGACCTTATTCACGCTCCAAAGATAAATCCGGACTGCGATATCTATCTCAAAACAGAAAATCTCCAGATTACAGGTTCGTTCAAGGTAAGAGGTGCATACTACAAGATATCACAGCTCTCCGATGAAGAAAAGAAAAAAGGCGTTATCGCCTGCTCAGCCGGAAACCATGCTCAGGGCGTTGCCCTCGCAGCTTCTGCAAACGGCATTAAATCACTTATCTGCCTCCCTGACGGAGCTCCTATCTCAAAGGTGGAAGCTACAAAAAGCTACGGTGCGGAAGTATGTCTGGTTGAAGGTGTTTATGATGATGCGTATAACAAAGCTCTCCAGCTGAAGGATGAAAAGGGATACACATTTATTCATCCCTTTGATGATGAATATGTTATAGCCGGTCAGGGTACTATTGGTCTTGAAATCCTCGATCAGCTCCCTGAACTGGATGCAGTTATCGTACCTGTCGGCGGCGGCGGACTTATCTCCGGCGTTGCATTTGCATTAAAGAGTCTCAATCCTGATGTGAAAGTATACGGCGTTCAGGCAAGCGGTGCTCCGAGTATGGTAACCTCAATTGAACACGGTAAGATTGAATGTCTTGACTCTGTTTCAACCATTGCTGACGGTATCAAGGTAAAGGAACCCGGCGTAAACACATTTGAGATGTGTCAGAAATATGTCGATAAGATTGTAACCGTTACTGACGACGAAATTTCATCTGCTATTCTTGCACTTATCGAACAGCAGAAGCTCATTTCAGAAGGTGCAGGTGCAGTCTCGGTTGCAGCTGCCATGTTCAATAAAGTACCTGTAAAGGGCAAAAAAGTTGTATGTCTCGTTTCAGGCGGAAATATTGACGTTACTATTCTTTCAAGAGTTATCAAGAGAGGCCTTCTTAAGTCAGGACGTACGGACTCAATCAATATTGAACTTATCGACAAGCCTGGTCAGCTTCGCGATGTATCAAAACTCATTGCTGATCTCGGCGGAAATGTTATCTCTATTCACCACGAACGTTCAAACGAAGGTTCAGATATCATAGGCTGCTACCTCAGGATAGTGCTTGAGACACGTAACTTTGAACACAAGGAAGAAATCCGTCAGGCACTTAAGGATGCCGGATTTATTATCGTTGAATAAAAAATGAAAGGAATCTTGTATCATGTCATCTAAAGTATATACCAAAAATGCCCCGGATGCAATCGGACCGTACTCACAGGCAGTAATCACAGGAAATCTTGTTTTTACATCAGGTCAGATAGCAATCAACCCGGCAACAGGAAATGTTGAAGCAACAGATATCGAAGGACAGACAACACAGGTAATGAAAAACCTCGGTGAAGTTTTAAAGGAAGCCGGTTCTTCATTTGACAAAGCTGTAAAAACCACATGCTTTTTAAAGAATATGTCAGACTTCGCTGCATTCAACGCAGTCTACGGCGAATATTTCACATCAAAGCCGGCGAGAAGCTGCGTGGCAGTTAAGGAACTTCCGAAGGATGTTCTTGTAGAAGTTGAAGTTATTGCTGAAATATAAATTACAGAAAAAAATCTCACCTTTCTGATTTTCCGGAAGGTGAGATTTTTTTGAAGATTTTTCTTTGAGTACAGATATATCAAAAATCAATCTGTTCCGTAGAATTTCTATTATCAGAAAAATTCTGTCACATCAAGCTTAGGAAGAATCTCTTTCAGAAGGAAAGTGCAGAAATACGGAAAAGTAAATACTTTGTCACTGTAACCAATATTTCCGTCTATCAGTTTGATTCCAAACTTTATATCACCGTAATGTTCAGACTGAATAAGCGTTTTCAGAGACTTTGCCCTGCCGTTTGCGGATTTGACTTCAACAGGAACAAGTGAATCGGCTGTGCAGAGAAAGAAATCCTGCTCAAGTGTGGAATCGGAACGTTTGTAATAATAAAGCTGGCCTCCGGACTTTACAAGTGCTTCTCCGACAATATTTTCATATAGCGCCCCTTTATATACACCAAGATTTTTATTGGCTCTGAGATCATCCTGAGCCTCATCATCAAGCATTGAAACCAGCAGACCTGAATCTGCAAAATACAGTTTGAATATATCATTGTTATAATTACCTTTCAAAGGAAGTTCGGGGAAAGAAAGACAGTAACATATATTCACTATTCCTGCATCATTCAGCCATTCGATACATCCGCGATAGTCTTTAAATCTCGCACCGGATGCAACCTTGGAAATCTGAAACTTTTTATTCTCCTGTGCAAGCTGCGGAACTATTCTGTTAAACACATTCAGTATTCTTGTCTGATCAACACCATCAGCATACTTTCGAATATCTTCCTTATAATCATCAATCAACTGATGCTGAAGTTCAAGAGAACCTTCAAATGTTCCTTTTTCAATGTAATTACATACCACTTCAGGCATCCCGCCAAGAACACAATAATCAAGAAACAGTCTTTTGGCTGTTGAGAATACAGCATCATTTAAAGGTTTACAGGATATCATATGTTCACAAAGTACTTTTCGAAATGTATCATCGTAACCTTTGACCCATAAAAACTCTTCAAAATCCATGGAATACATTGTATAATCAGTCTTATATCCAACACTGTTACTTTCGATTCTTTTATAATGTATGCCAAGAAATGAACCACTGCATATTACATCAAAACGTCCGTCAATCTTAAAAAACTTTAAAGAAGTCGCAATTTCCGGAAACTGCTGTATCTCATCAAAAAACAAAACAGTTTTTCCGGGGATAAAGCGCTTTGACGGATCAATAAGAGAAATATTACGTACTATATCATCCGCACTGTATCCATCAGAAATAACCGACTGAAACTTTGGTTCTTCGACAAAGTTTATTTCTATAACACTCTCATAATTCTGATATATAAAATGATGAATCGATTCTGTCTTGCCAACCTGCCTGCAACCTTTTACCACAAGCGGTTTTCTGTCTTCGTCAGCTTTCCATTTTTCAAGGAAACTATCAATTCTTCTTTTCAGATACATTTTCAAACACGCTCCTTTATCATTAGTATACCATAATCCAGACAAATCTTCAACATTTTCTTAGCGAATATTTTAAGTAAGTTAACAAAATCAGAGCGAATTATTATGATCTAATAACATTTTATGAGGGAATATTTTAAGTTAAACAACAAAAATTCATTTAATATTTTTGCCGTAAACGGCATTTTTATAATCTAAAAAATTTTACAGTTTACAGATAAAAAAATTCACTTGATAATAATTATGATAAATGATATAATACATATAGAGAATGATATTCCTGTTTTTGTATAGAAACGAGTGATAAAAATGTATATAAAAAGAGCGCTTGAATCCAAAATAAAATATTTATCCGGGCATTTTCCTGTAGTAATGGTTTGCGGAGCAAGGCAGGTTGGAAAAACCACACTTCTGAAAAAATTTGCCGAAAGTAATTCTGATATAAAATATGTTACTCTGGATTATCCGAGAGTAAGACAGCTTGCAAGGGAAGATCCGGAACTGTTTCTTCAGCAGTATTCCACCCCGGTTATCATTGATGAAATTCAATATGCGCCTGAGCTTTTGCCGTATATCAAGATAAAAGCAGATGAAACCAAAGAAAAAGGCTTGTATTTTCTCACCGGCTCACAGATGTTTCATATGACTGATAAAGTCAGTGAATCACTGGCAGGCAGAGTTGGAATACTGTCAATGTATTCTATGTCACGTGCAGAAATTGAAGGACGGGAAAGCAGGGCTTTTCTTCCTTCAGATATCAGAGATGTTAATTCTCAGGACAACATAACCGATATATTCAGCAAGATTCTGAAGGGCGGTATGCCGGGTGTTGTAAGCGACCCTGATATGAATACTGAAGATTTTTACGGTTCATATCTCCAGACGTATATTGAACGCGATATTCGCAATCTTGTAAATATCCAGAATGAAGGAAAATTTTTAAGGTTCATTTCATGTCTGGCTGCAAGAACCGGTCAGGAAGTGAATCTTGATGTTATTTCAAAAGATGTTGAGATAGACAGGAAAACAGCCGACGGATGGCTTTCGGTACTTGTTTCATCAGGTCTTGTTTTTTTACTGAATCCCTATTCCGGAAATACAATTAAGCGCATAGTAAAACGTCCGAAGATGTATTTCATGGACACCGGTCTTGCCTGCTATCTAAGTATGTGGAACAATTCAAGGGCACTTGAAATATCTGCTATGGCCGGAGCTATGTTTGAAACCTATGTCATTTCTGAAATTATCAAAGGATACGTAAATAACGGCATCGATGTCCGCAGCCGGCTGTTTTACTACAGAGACAATAATGGAAAAGAAATTGATCTTCTGATACTTGACAACGGAAAACTGTATCCTGTTGAAATTAAGAAAAGCGCAGACCCAGGTAAAACTGCCCTGAAAAACTTTTCAGTTTTATCATCACTGCCCGAAGAAACCGGTGAAGGTGCTGTTCTGTGCATGTCGTCAATGGTTATTCCGCTTGACAGTATGAACAGGATTGTACCGATTGGGTGTATATAAAAATAATTCATATAAAAAGGAGAACTACTATGACAGAAAAAAAGGATTTTAAAGTCTTTTTATCACTTATATTATGGGCACTGATTCCATCTGTATATTTGATAATAAGAATGAATATTGTAGCAGTAAATAATGTTGATATCAATATTCTCGGACAAATGGAATGGTTTGATCTTATTGATGAAATTATAATTACAACAATGACTGTACCGCTCTATTCTATTTTAAAGCCAGAAAAATCAAGCCGTGAAAGAAACGGATTTGCACTTATTATTTCATTCACAGTTTATCTGATATTTACTTTAATTATATCTGCTAAAGTAAGTTCTATTACAGAATTTATGAATGCTGAATTTTCTGAACGATATCTGTTTCTTCAGTCTTTTTCAATGCTAATTGCATATATCTCATCTTTTACTATTATTCTATTTGTATTAAATGCGGACTATAAAACCGTGTGTACGCTGATTATTTCAAGAGTTCTTATGTTATCTGTATTTGATTATTTACTGATATCAAAATTCAGCGACATCGGTGCATCATACTCAGAAATAACTGTAAACAGTATTCTTGCAATAATTTCTATGTTGCTTGCTTTTCATAATAAATATATAGGTTTTGGAAAATGTAATCTGTCCTGGATAAAGGAATGGTGGCATATCGGAATTTTTGCAGGTATTCAGATTTTTCTGGACAACTTTATTTATGCAATTATGATTTGTAAAATGGTAAATTCAGTATCAGAATCGGGAAACTACTGGGTAGCCAATAACTTCATATGGGGCTGGCTTCTTGTTCCTGTTTCATGCTTAGCTGAAATAATCAAAAGGAACAGTCTTGAAAAACTGAACATGAAAAATACATGGAGATTCGCACTGGGGATTGCTGGATTATGGATAGTTTCTATGCCTGGCTGGCACTGGTTTATTGAAAAAATTATGGCATGCAATCCGGATGTAACGCTTGCAATTGTATGGCCGCTTATCCCGTTTTATTTTACATACATAGTTTCTGCTCTTATTGACGCATGGTTCATATCAAAAGGTAAAACTATCTACACTACGATAATATCTGTATTTGTCAATATTGTTTATTACGGAATACTCTTTATCTTATTCAAAAAAGGCACATTCGAAAGCAGTATGATGTTTATTATCTTAATGTTCGGATTTGGTATGGTTGTACATCTTATATTATCACTAATCATATACAGATATGATGTAAAAAAACAAACGAATTAAAAATTATAATATTAAAGAAAAAGCACTTCATATGAGGTGCTTTTTTAAGGTTTCATAGCGAACTCCATTTAATATTTTTGCCGTAAACGGCATTTTTATAAAATATATTTTTGCTTTTATAGTATATCAGACTGCTGTTAAAAAAACAAATTCAACATTTTAATCAGAAACAAACATTGATATAAAAAAATCTCACTTTCCTGATACAATTCAGAAAAGTGAGATTTTTTTGCGGAGATAACCTCCTAAATGACAACAATAAGAATAATTTGATATAAAGATTTTATCTTATAGCCTTTAGTATAGTAAAACAAACTGCCATTAACAGTAGAAATCCTATAAGTCCCGATAATTTTCCGGACTGAATCTTCTGAAACTTAATCATTATAAAATAAATAATCGTTGCAAGTAAAAGAGCTGCTGAAATTATCATCAGAATTCCCTTGCTTTTATAAAGTGTATCATAACAGTAATCAAAAGAAATATTTACATCTGAATCAGAAAATCCGGATGCAAGTTCACGTGCAACTTTATAATCAAGCCGGTTTACTTTGGTTTTGAGTGTCAGACTGCCATCATTTGCACTATTGTCAGAAGTATTAAAATTATCTTCAAACCATTTCTTTCCTGCCTGTATTACATATATGTCACCTTCTTCGGAATTCAAACCTATGTAATAATAATCCTTTCCTGTAGGAATAAGTCCGTTGATTGAATGTTCAATAACTATTCCGTATCCGGCCATATCAATATTTATTTCTTCATAATCTGATTTATTAAATATTTTCATAAATCCGCCGACAAGAAGATAGAAAAACAAGGCTGTAATCGCAAGCACACCTATCACAAGGCTTAGCTTGCTGCTTTTTCTTTCAGTATCATAAGTATTGTTCCGGAACATTGTATCCCTCCTGTTTAAGTGTCCACGCATAGCTTCTGTCACTCATGCGTTCCTCTGATTCCCTTTTCAGACGTTCATATTTCATCATCTTTCTTCCCGTGGATATCATGATGATTTCAATTATCCCGACTGTTATCATTACTATTCCCATGATAATAAATAATACCGGCATAATCCACTGACCATAATCTCCCATTCCCAGCTGTCTGTATCCTGTAAGATATATTCCTCTGTACAGTATCAGAGCTCCGAATATCATAAGTATTATCATCGGTTTTCTGGACAGTTCAGACTCCGGTATTCCCTCAACAGCTATCTCATGGTACCTCAGATCCAGGTACTGACTATTACATTTTTTACATGTTCTGACCGGACTTCCGTAATATCTTTGCCTAGAATCATAATAAAAAAATTTTCTTCCGCACTCAGGACATCTGTCTCCTGCTGTTTTCAACATATCGCCTCCATAACAATATTTTACAAAAAAACTTACAATATATTAATCGTCACATATCGGCATATATCAATAGTTAGTACATAGTTTTTTATGAAAAAGTAAGAAGACGGAATAGTAAGTTAATTCCGCTTTCGAATTCAATGAACAACTAAAAAAACTAAAACTGAACAGAATATTATAGTCTCCGTCATATTAAAAATGCAGAATCTCCGGATAACCAAAGTTCTGCATTTTCAATATATTTTCTTAAAAAATTATCTTGCAAAAAATTCTCTCATTTTTTCAACAGTAATAATACTGTTTTTTTCTGTTTCAAGCCATGGAGATTCGTTATGTGTCATTTCAACGAGTTTCCAGGCTGAGAACTGTCCATAGTCTTCATAAACATCTTCAAGAATCACTCTTATGTCATTTTCAAACTCTGGTATATTCACTGTTTCATCAATATGGTTTCTTCCAAACTTCTGATATTTGTTATATACTTCCTTTACTACAGGACCATATCTGAATGCATATATGTTCTCTTTAAAGAGGGTTTTACCTGTATATTTAATTGATATTCCCTGTGCATAATATAATAATTTCTGAAGTTTTAAATCAGTGAGAAGGTCAGTTTCCTCCTGTGAATTATTATATTGAATAAACCAGGATGCTATGTCAAAGGCAGACAATCCGAATGTATCAGACAACTCTTTATCTGTAGCAGACATTTTTTGAATACGAACATTATCAGAACAACCTTTTTCGTAATCAATAACCTGATCGAGTGAGTTTACAACACTTTCATATACATTCATATTCTTTTCTCCTTTCATAACTGGTTCGTTCTAAAAGTTCAATAGTTTTTACTTTTTCTTTTATTGAATTCATTTCTTGTTTTGAAAGATTAGCTTTATCTTTCTTTGCATATGCCGTTAAAAGATATAACTTCTCAAATCTTATAAAATCAACATAAATAACTCTTGCACTTCCACTTTTCCCCCTGTTTTCGAGCGATATTCTAATTTTACGACAGCCATGTGTACCTTTTATCAAATCACCTGAATCAGGATTATCAAGTAACTCATTCTGAAGATTTTTCAAATCTTTATCTGTTAAACCTAATGATGACCATGCCTTATCAAACTCAGATGTCATTATAAATGTTCTTTCCATATCCGTTCCTTATTTTTTATTCTTTTATATCAATTATACAATAAATTTTCATAAATGTAAATACAAATATTTACATAAAAACTACATCTGAATTATTATATAACCCAAAACACTTATCCCCCTGTATCATAACGACACAGGGGGATTGCGTTACAGGATTGTTAAGCTACTGCACCGAAGTATTCAGCTCAGCATCCACATCCGCAGCCGTTGTCACAGCCGTTGTTGCAACCGCAGCCGCAGTTGCCACCGCAGCTTCCGCCGCAGCCGATGTTATTTCCGCCAAAGCCGCATCCTCCGCAGCAGCAGATTAAAAGAATAAGAATGATTATCCAGCAGCAGTTTCCGTTCATAGTAAAACATCTCCATTATAAAATGTATTTAAAGCTCAGCATCTTTACCGCTTTGCTTTATATTTCATTATACGACGGAGAAAAAATTTTGTTACAGATTTATTTTCTGACCGTCACAGCTTATAACAGCAGCCGGGAATTTCTTTCTGATGCTCTTTTCGTAGACTGACGGATTTGTCATGGCCGGGCTGTAGTGAGTAAGCCACAGTCTTTCGGCTTCGGCAAGTTCGGCAAGTCTGAGGGCATCCTGAATAAGCATGTGACCTTTTTCTTTCATGCTCTCTGCATGTTCCTCATCACCGTACATACCTTCACAGATAAACAAATCTGAACGGAATGCCTCATCCGCAATTGTATCAATCGGTCTTGAGTCTGTTGCATAGGTCACCTTGACTGGTTTTCTGGCTCCGTCTGTTACCATATCAGTTGTATAAATATTTCCTTCAAATTCAACATCCTCGCCTTTGTGAAGTCTGCTCCACATAATCTTAGGTATTCCAAGAGCTTCGGCTTTTTCCGGGTTAAATACCGGTTTTCTTGAAAATACAAGTGAATACCCAAGACACGGTACACGGTGTCTGAGCGGAAATGATCTTACTGTAATCATCTCATCAATTTCCGGTATGCTGTACTGGGTTATTTCATTTACCGGAAGTTCTTTTATGATTATTTCATACGGAAGTTTTCCACAGATACAGCAGAGGTTGTTTACAATCTCCGTTATACCCTTTGGTCCGTAAATATAAAGCGGAGTTTTCTTTGAATAGTTTCCGAGAGAAAGCAGGAGTCCCGGAAGGCCTGAAATGTGATCTGCGTGAAAATGTGTTATAAACAGAGTTTCCAGTTTGCTGAGCTTACATTCCGCCTCCACAAGTGCAATCTGTGTTCCTTCTCCGCAGTCAATCAGAATTGCTTTTCCGTTGTATTCCATATAGCAGCTGGTAAGCCATCTGTTATGAAGCGGCATCATTCCTCCTGTACCAGCCAGACAAATATCAACCATTTTATTTTTCCTTTCAGTGTTTAAGTTCGACTATAGTAACGCCGTCTTCACCCTCGCCGTATACACCGAGTCTGAAGCTCTTTACAACCGGCATTTTTTTAAGTCTTGCATGAACTGCGCTTCGGAGTACACCGGTTCCCTTTCCGTGAATAACGGTTACAAGAGAAAGACCGGTCATTACTGCATGATTTATAAACATATCAAGTTCCATTACTCCCTCATCAGCAGCAAATCCGCGTATATCCAGTTCCTGCTGAACCTGGCGTGAGGCTGTGTTTTTCTTCGGTGTAAACTTTGCCTTGTTCTGATTATTCTGAGTCTGCTTTTCGGCAAGACGAAGGTCGCTGATATTCATCTTCATCTTCATGATACCAGCCTGAACAAATACAAATCCCTTCTGGTCCTGATTGCTTACAACCGTTCCGTTTTTATTCATCGACGGAATAAATACATAGTCACCCGTTTTAAGTGCACGCGGGAGCTTGTAATTATCATTCTGCTTCTTCTTTACTACAGGGTTAGCATTGTCGTACATGTTGTTAAGACTTTTTTTACTGAGTCTCTCAGCATCTGAAACCATGCTTTCAAACTTCGCCTTACTCTTCTGCTTTTTGATTGACTGAAGTTCATCAAGGAGTTCGTTGGACTTGACTTTTGTATTTTCAATGATATTCATGGAAATGCTTCTCGCCTTGTCAAGTTCCTTTTCCTTCATATCTTCAAGTTCTTCAAGCTCCTTCTGAAGCTTTTCAGAATTTTCCTTTGCTTCACGTCTGAGCTGATTAAGTTCTGCATTCTGTTTTTCAAGCTCTGCTCTTGCGGCTTCAAGCTTTTCAATAACCATTTCAAACCGCATGTTTTCTGTACTTACAAGAGACTTTGCCTCTTCAATTACATCAGAAGGCATGCCAAGGCTCTGACAGATTGCAAAGGCATTTGATTTACCAGGTGAACCCATGATAAGCTTGTATGTAGGCCGAAGGGTCTCAATATCAAACTCACATGAAGCGTTCTGTGTATCCTCTGATTCAATAGCGTAAATCTTAAGCTCCTGATAATGTGTTGTTACCATAAGCTTTGCACCTGCTGACTTAAGCCGTTCAATAACCGATACAGCGAGTGCCGCGCCTTCCACAGGATCAGTACCTGAACCAAGCTCATCAAGCAGAACAAGTGATCTTTTGTCAGCCTTTCCTATGATGTCAATAACCTGATTGATGTGTGATGAAAATGTTGAGAGATTCATCTCAATGCTCTGATTGTCACCGATATCAACAAGGATATTGTCAAATACTGAAATACGGCTTCCGTCTGCAACAGGAATAAGAAGCCCGCACATCGTCATAAGAGTAAGCAGTCCCGTGGTTTTGAGCGAAACCGTCTTACCGCCGGTATTCGGCCCCGTTATGATAAGCGCATTGTAATCCTCTCCTATGGAGATATCAACCGGAACTACCCTGCCCGGATCAATGAGCGGATGACGTGCCTTCTTAAGTTCAATAACACCGTCATCTGAAATAACCGGTGCTGTCGCCTTTATCCTTGCTGCAAATTCAGATTTTGCAAAGTAAAGATTGAGTATGGTACACACTCTCCAGCCTTCTGAAATACTGTCGGCGCGCATAGCACACTCAGCAGTAAGCGCACGGATAATGCGGTCAATTTCCTCCTGCTCCTGACTTTCGAGAATTCGTATATCATTGTTGCACTCAACAATTGACATAGGCTCGATAAAATACGTCTGCCCTGTTGATGAAGTATCGTGAACAAGACCAGGTACCGCACCCTTGTATTCAGACTTTACAGGAAGAACGTAACGTCCGTCTCTCATCGTTATCACAGATTCCTGAAGGCATTTCTGCATTGACGATGACTTTACCATCTTGTCAAGTGTGGAACGAAGCTTCGAGCCGGTCTGTCTGATTTTTCTTCTTATTGAGGCAAGCTCAGAACTTGCACCGTCTGAAAGCTCCTCTTCTGAAAGAATGGAAGTTTCCAGTCTCTGAAGAAGCATATCATCAGGTATAAGATTGTTAAAGAGATAGTCGAGATCTGTTTCAGTATCCTCACAGTGTTTGTACCATTCGCTCAGAGCCTTTATCTGCTTTAGTACGGAAAGAACCTCGAGAAGATCCTTAAGTGAAAGACGGCCGCCCGACTTAGCTCTTCTCAGATGTCCGTTTACGTCCTTAAAAGCTGAAAAAGGAGGAGTACCGAATCTTACTGAAAGTTCAAAAGCCTGTGAAACCTTTGAGATCTCCCTTTTTACCTCTTCACAGTCATAGCACGGTTCAATTTCAAGTGCCATCTTTTTGGTCGTTTCATTTGAAGTACAGGACGCAAGCATCTCAAGTACTTTATGAAGTTCAAGTGTTTTATAATATTTATTCATTGTTTTCTCTCTTTTTTATTCAGTAAAACCGTATATCACAACGGCTTTTCATCAGTTATGCTTTTATAAAATTCGAGTGTTCTGAAACGCCTTCCCAGATGTGCAGAAAGGTAGTTTTCAGAAATAAACGAAAGAAGTTTCATGCTTTCACCGCTCAGTCTGAAGTTAAACAGCCTGTTAAAATCCGTGAGAACGATATGCCGGATAGCATGAAGAACGGGAACTCCTATGCATACTGCATTTCCCGCCTCTTCTGCAGAAAGGCAGTTTTCACAGTAAAGCGTTCCGTTCCCGATTTTAAAATACATTTTTTCAGTCTGGTATGTACCGCATGAATCACATCCGGCAACCGCAGGCATGTGTCCGGTTTCAGATGCAAGACGCAGTTCAAATATACATTTCAGAAGTTCAGTGTCTCTTGTTCCCTCAGTAAGATAGTGAAGAATATTCAGGAACAGTCTCAGTATATCCCTGCTGTGTTCCTTTTCAGGAAACTGACAGTATGAAAGCACCTCTGAAAAGTAGGAAACGAGAGCAAATCTGTCAAGCTGCTCTCTTACCGAATAGAATATTTTAATCGACTGTGCACTGTCAATATAGTATCTTCCTTTTCTTCTGGACAGACAGAACTTTGAATAAGCATAGAGCTGCGAGGCTGCAGCAAAAGGACATGAATATTTTTTCACACCCTTTGCCATAACCTCAACAACTCCATCGGTTTCTGTAAGTATATCAATAAATTTATCGTTATCCCCTGACTGACGTTCTCTTATTACCAGTCCGCTGACTGTTGTAAGTTCCATTATCATCACTTCCCGGATAACCTTTGTATCTCAGATAGTCGGATATTTTTCCGCTCTTTTCAAACAAATCCCATAAGCTGTCTTTCATACGAAAACCCTCCGGTAAAAAATCATCTGATAAAAGTATAACCTTTTATTGCAGCATTATAAATGGGATTTTTCGCTTAAAACCTATGCTAATTTGTTACAGTTAATTGTTGTCAGAAAGACCGAGAGATCTTATAATCGCCTCTCTGTTACGCCAGTCTTCCTTAACCTTTACCCAGCACTGAAGATTAACTTTAATCTGGAAAAATTCTTCAAGTTCCTTTCTTGAAAGAGTTGCCGCTCTCTTGAGCATCCTTCCGCCCTTTCCGATAACAATGCCCTTGTGCGAATCTCTTTCGCAGTAAATAACCGCTGAAATATCAAGGAGATCCTTGTCTTCACGTTCCTTCATTGATTCAACGACCACAGCAATGCCGTGAGGAACTTCATCGTCAAGAAGTTCAAGAAGCTTTTCTCTGACAATCTCGCCTGCAATGATTTTTTCAGGCTGGTCTGTTATAGCATCTTCCGGGAAGAAATGAGGTCCTTCAACCGCAAGGGAAAGTGCCTTTTCACGAACAAGGTCTATACCATCATTTTCAAGGACGCTTATCGGAATAACGTCATCAAAGTTAAATTCTGAACTGAGTTCAGCAATAGTCTGTGCAAGTGCAGTCTTATCCTTAAGCAGATCAATTTTGTTCAGAATGAGAACAAGCGGCGTCTTTGAAGCCGAAACAGAACGGAGCATCTCCCTCTCCTGATCACCGACCTTCTTTGTGCAGTCAGCAACGAAGAATACAGCGTCAATATCCGAAGCTGATTCTCTTACAGCCTTGAGCATGTACTCGCTGAGTCTGTTCTTTGCCTTGTGAAGTCCAGGTGTATCAATGAACACAAGCTGAGTTTCATCAATATTTACAACACCGGTAATCTTTGTTCTCGTAGTCTGGCTCTTGCTGCTTACCGAGGCAATTTTTTCACCTATGAGAGCATTCAGAAGAGACGACTTTCCCGCATTGGTTTTTCCTGCTATTGTGATAAAAACTGTTTTTGTCATCAGCCTGTTCCTTCCTTACTTTGCAGCTTTTGAAACGAATGTTGCATCTCTTGAAATACCGAGCTTCTCAAGAACTGCCTCTTCCTTTTCACGCATAATTCTTGCTTCGAGTGTACTTGTTTCATGGTCATAGCCAAGGAGGTGAAGCATGGAATGAACAGTAAGGAAACCAATCTCTCTCTCCAGTGAATGTCCGAAATTATCAGCCTGCTTGAATGCAGTTTCAAGTGAAATAACGATATCTCCGAGCATTACATAACCTGTTTCGGCATTGGTATCATAGTTGCCGTTTTCGCCAAGAGGAAATGAGAGAACGTCTGTGGACTTGTCCTTGTCTCTGTAAATCCTGTTGAGATTTCTGATTTCCTTGTTATTTATAAAAGAAACACTCACCTCTGTATCTCTCTTGAAATTTTCAGTAATCAGAACAGCCTGACAGCAACGTCTGATAAGAAGTCTTATTCCGACAGGAACCTTTACCTCTGACTGAGAATTTTTAATGTATACTTTAAGCTTTGGCATAAATTATTTTTTCTTCCCTTCCTCAAAATATTTTTCGTAAGCCTTAATGATGTCCTGAACAAGTTTATGTCTTACAACATCCTTGTCCGAGAACTTCTGAATTGAAATATCATCGACATTCTTCAGAACCTTTGTGACCTCTACAAGTCCTGACTTTTTGCTTGACGGGAGGTCAATCTGTGTTACGTCACCGGTAATAACCATCTTGCTGTTGTTTCCAAGACGTGTAAGGAACATCTTTATCTGCTCCGATGTGGTGTTCTGCGCCTCATCAAGGATTATAAAAGCATCATCGAGTGTACGTCCTCTCATGTATGCCAGAGGCGCAACCTCAATGGTTCCTCTCTCCATATGCTTCTGAAAAGCTTCCGCTCCCATCATGTCAAACAGTCCGTCATAAAGAGGTCTGAGATACGGATCAACCTTATCCTGAAGATCACCCGGCAGGAATCCGAGGCTCTCGCCTGCTTCAACAGCCGGTCTTGTAAGGATAATCTTTGTAATCTCATGTGCCTTGAAAGCTCTGACCGCCATTGCAACTGCAAGATACGTCTTACCTGTGCCGGCCGGACCGATACCAATAACTATGGTGTTCTTTTTAATTGCATCAACATACTTCTGCTGTCCGACTGTCTTCGGACGTACAATCTTTCCGCTCGTTGTAATGCAGAGACTGTCTCCGACAAGTTCCTTAAGTTCTTTTTCGGCACCCGATGAAACCATATTGGTAACATATCTCAGCGACTGTTCATTGATGTTTTCACCTTTTTCAGCATATTCAAGAAGTGCCCTTATGGCCTGTTCAGCCTCAGCAGTATTCTGCTCAGTGCCGATTATCTTGATGTTGTTTCCGCGGCTTATTATCACAACGCCGTACTTCTTCTGTATTGAATCAAGGTTTGAGTCGCAGTTTCCAAGTAGTTCCTGAATCTGATCCGAACTATCGACATTAATAATTCTCTCTGTTTTTTCAGCCATAAATATCACTCTTTTCTTTTCGTATTTTTCCCGTGAAGAAGAAACTTATTTTCTGATACTATTATATCATAAAAAATAATATTTTAAAAGTACCTTACCGTTTTTTTTATTATGAAATATGTAATAAATATTTTTCAGTATTTTCGCATATTGCACAAAAAAATCAGTAATATCCCATGAAAGTTCTTTTTTTATTTCATATTTTATGTAAACAATTGAAAAGAGGTGAGAATTGTAGTATAATATAGTAAATGAATAAATATTTTTGAACAGAGGATTATAATATGAATAAATTTAATTCAGAAGAATTTAATCCGCATGGCATTCCACTTCCTTCAAATGACTTTTTCTCATTTCTTGATAACGAAATTTACTATATAGGCGTTCTTGAAAATCATGAATGCAATCGGTTTATAAAAGTAAATGAAGAAGGCAAATCACTTTCCTTCGGCGAATCTGACAAAACAAAGTTCCTTTTCAGATGGAAAGAAACAGGATATGTTATTTGCTGTGCAGATAATCCATCCCTGGTACTTACCCTGAGACCAGGTACAACCCCTGGTTCTTTTAACATATCGCCTGAAAGATACCAGAACCGTGCAGATCAGATATGGGAAATACTTCCTTTCAAAGACAGGAATTCTCATGGTATTTCCATACGTTCAGCAATGAAGCAAAGCGGCGGCTATATTTACATCGGCTGGGACAACTACTCGGTTTCTCCGCTCCGTGATATGCAGGAACGTACAAGCCTTGTTCTTTGCCCGCTCTCCGACTGGATTACATTCGGAATGGCCTGCATGCAGTATCTTGAATGGATTTACGTAACAGACAATGATATAAAAAAATCACTCAGGAATTACTACAGCAATGTAAGGGTAAACATATCAGCTGAAAATGCTATGCTCCATAACGGAACCGGAGTCATAGTCAATCAGTCCGGAGGTAACTTCAGCCTCCTGCATTATGCTGATGTATTTATGGACGGAGTTGCCTGCGAGGTAATTGCCGTATGCAACGCAATAAGACTTGTAACCAAAAACTTTGACGAAAGTAATACCGACTTTTTTAAGCTTGCTGTCGAATTTGAATTATCCGGACTTTATGACAATTCACTGAAAAAGCTTATTGTAAATACCGGAGCAATGCTTGGAATAAGAAGATTCAGTTCTATAAGTACCTTAGACGGAGGCTGGGGCGGAGACCCTGAAAAAATAGGAAACTGCCTTGAAGCACACAATATAAACTTCAGAATGATAAACGCAAAGAAACGGCATTCATTATCAAAATCCAAAAATTCCGAAGAAGCTCTGACACTGATGGAAAAAAGTCTTGAAGGTGCCTCATGTGCAATTCTTTCATATAACTTTGATTCTCTCCACCAGGCTATTCACACATACACCTGTGATCTTTCCGACGGAAAAATCACTGCTTTAAACAGATATTCGAACTATACACCGGAACAGAACTACAAAAACCCTGATTCGGATGATTTAAACAGAAGCATTTACTCATCGCTTTCCGAAACAGTAAAATCAGAAAAAGACGCCCGTTTCAGTGTCGGATATATCCTTTACAATGAATAACATTACTGATCTTCCCCGTTTTTTCCGGGGAAGATTATTTTTTCTTCACCTATACTTCCTCTGACTGTATACATAACACTGCATTCAATACGGTCATCATATACTTTACTGTCCTTTCTGCAGTCGGTAATCTCTGTATTGTCAAGAAAATTCTTTTCAAAATTTACAATCATAAGATTCAGGTTGTTTTCAGCCTCCTCCTCTGTTTCAGTGATTTCTTTATATTCATACATATCATATTTTTCTGTTACAGTACCTGCCGGAATCTCATATCCAAAAAAATCATAATAATCAGTAAATTCACTTCTGTCATAATTCTCTCCGTCCGGTTTACGGAATGACAATGGTATCCTGAACCCGAAAAAATCAAGATATTTTCTATACTCTGTTTTACTGTATACTTTTTCTGTATTTTCAAAATATCTTACAAATTTCTGCTTCAGAACATATTCCCCTGTTATCTCACCCTGTGCACGTTCCACAACAAAATTATTTTTTTCATTTGTTATAATCCCGCTTATCAGTATTTCACCAGCGGAGACCACATCTCCCTCCTTAACTTTACACTGCCCTCGGAACGGTGAAACAGATACTATAAGTGCGTCACGGGCAGAAACAATATTGCAGGGAAGTTCACTCTGAACGGAACCTCCAAGTCCGTTATCCTCGTTTATATCAACAATAACCCTGCCGCCTCTGCTCCTTATCGCTGCCCACGAGATTTTGTTTATCCCTGATTTCAGACTGTATTCAGCCCTGTTAAAATCAATCCCGGGAATAAATTTTCCGTGTGATATGCCCGACTCATCAAGAATATTCAGCACAGCCTTTTCTGAAATGCTTATACATCCGTTTACTTCAATCTTCATAACAAATGCAGTGGTGAGAAAAATAAAAGCAGCGGTAATCAGCACACCGGCTATGATTCCGTATCTCGCCTTGTATCTCATAACTGTATACATTCCTCCGCAGGTCCCGTCAGAATAGAGTGTTACACCTGTCTTTTCCGCAATATCCTCAGCTTTTTCCAGATCACTCAGATAAATGTACGCGCTGAATTCACCCGAAGAGCACCGCTGTGAAGTACAGACTATTCCTGAATTTCTGAGCATAGTAATAAACGTGCTGATTTTTATTCCGAAAGCCTTAATTTTTACCGTTCTTCTGATTTTCAAACAATCTTCCCCCTTCTGTAAATTCAACGTTTTTTATTCTCCCTGTTACCTCTATCCCCTCTTCGCCGCATTCATTTATTAAAAGTCCGGTTCCCCATATCTCTATTATCACACTGCCGGCATCGGCTTTGAGATAGATATCATCATACTCTATTATTCTTCTGCATCTGCTCAAAACAACCTTATTATTATCATAAATCTGCGTACTCGTTGAAACAGCAAGAAAATCCTTTGCCCTCATATTCATTTCCTTTCCCTTCTAAGTCTTATGATAATTTATATTAATATTATCGGAAAGTCATTCATATAAATTGACTACAATATTGTTTTACGGAGTGTAAATATGATTTTTACAGTTTTAATCGTGCTGCTTTCAGTCATTTTTTATGACGCGGTTGTGAGTGAAACCCTGCTTTCTGTCAGAAGATGTCTTGAAATAATAATTCCCTCCCTTTACGGCTCAATGCTAATTGCATGTCTGGTTACAAACACCGGGCTTCATTCTGTGTCAGGAAAAATCTTTTCGCTTCCCTCACGCATAATTTTTCACATGCCGCCTGAAATATTTTCAATCTTCCTCATCTCAAATGTTTCAGGTTATCCTGCAGGAGCAAAGCTGCTGAAAAATCTTCTTGATGAAGGCAAAATATCCGAAGAGGAATTCAGCCGTTACTGCTGTTTCTGCTTCTCCTCGGGACCGGCATTTATATCAGGTGTTTCCGGTCACAGTAAAACGGGGCTGATAATTTTCATTTCAAATTTAACTGCTAACTTAATAGCCGCATTTATCTCCGGAATAAAAATAAAAAAGCAGCCTGATTACATTTCAAAAGGGAAATGTTCCTTCAGCTGCAGTACTTTACTTGATTCCGCAGACAGCACTGCCCGCGGAATGCTGCAGCTCTGTTCCGTTATTATTGCTTTTTCTGTTCTTAAGGCAGTGTTCAGTGCCTCCGGCATCATCAGAACACTGTCAGAACTGATTTCATCCGTAACTAACCTGAGTTTATCAGACAGTATGGCCGCAATTATGTCAGTCATGGAGATAACAAGTATTTCTGATTTTTCCGGTTACAGCAGAGGCACTGTATCGCTTATGGCTGCCATTTTTTCTTCCGGCGGAATATGCGTAATTATGCAGATTTTCTGTATAGCAGGAAAAAATCTTAACAGGAAGAGGTTTACTGCTTTCAGACTTTTAAGTGCATCTCTTTCGTACTGCATCTGCTTTATTCTTTACACATTTTTCTGCAGGGATATAGCTGCATCCGCTTCGACATTTAAAATTCATTCTCCTGACCAGCCGCTGATGCCTTCTCTTCTGCTTATAGTCATGAGTATAATGCTGATCTCGATGGACAAAGATAAAAAGACAAACAAAAAAACTTCGGCGGAGATATGACCGCCGAAGTTTTCATTAATGATTATCATTTGTTCATTGATTCTGTACCGAATCCGAGACCTTCCATATTGAGAAAATCATCCTCTTCAGGTTCAGGTATTCTTGCACCACATGTGCCGCAGAATTTAAACTTTCCGTTTACTTCTGCCTTACACTGAGGACAAATCTTGTATCCTCTCATGTTATGTAAATCAAAGAGCATCTTCTTGATTCTGCGCTTACGTGTATTAACGTCATCACAGAGAACTCTGAGTTCTGAAAAATCCGTGCTTGAAGGATCCATTTTGTAGAACTTTTCACCAATCTCAGCAAAAACTTCAACTATTCTTTCTCTCTCATAAACGATCTTTCTCTTAAGATTAGCAACTTCCTGCATATTCTTTGTTTTCTCGTTTACGCTTCTGCTTGTAGCATTAACAACATCTAAAATACTCATTAGTTTGTTCAACCCCTAAAAAAATTTACCGAAAACTCATAAAAATACTGTGAGATTTTCAAATCGTTTAATATATATTATACCGTTATAAAAATTATATGTCAAGGTTACAAGGATAAAATCGTAGAAATTTATATATTGTTAATTGTATTTTCGTAAACAAAGTAAAAAATATAACGATATATTCTCTGTGGGTTTTGGAAAGTATAATCTGTCTTAAGTTATAAGAAGAAAAATATATTTTTCCTTTACCAGTGTCGATATGCGCAGAGTGACCACTCAGAGTTCAAGACTATTATCAAGAAGAAGAAAATCATATATACTCATAATAGTAATTCCGTCTTCATCATGCTTTACATTTATAACATCTTTAACTATTATAATTTTTTTAAATGAATCATTTATACTGTTTAAAGACGCTTTTTCCTGCCTGATTTTTTCTGCATCAGGTAAACTGTATGCTGACTGAATATAATAGCGAAGACTGCCTTTATTCGCCACAAAATCAACTTCCAGCTGTTTTCTTGTTATGCTGCCTTCATCATTTTTGGTTCGTTTATTAACAACACCAACATCTACCTGAAATCCGCGTTTTCGAAGTTCATTATAAACGATATTTTCCATCAGGTGTGTTTCTTCTACCTGCCTGAAACCAAGTCTTGCATTACGTAAACCAACATCTTCAAAATAATATTTTACAGGTGTTCCTATATATTTTCTTCCTTTAACGTCATATCTCAATGCTTCATTTATTACAAATGCATCCTTGAGATATTCTATATACTGACGGATAGTATTCAGACTTATATCCGACTTTATTACACTTTTAAATGTAGCTTCAATCTTTGACGGATTGGAAAGGGCACCTACAGATGAGGCTAATACATTGACAAGGTCACTGAGTTCCTGAATTTTTTCTATATGATTTCTTTCTATTATATCTCTTATATATGTTGTATCAAACATATCAGAGAGATATTTTATTTTTTGTTCTTCAGTTTTCATTGTAACTGTAAGCGGAAGTCCGCCATATGTTACATATTCAGCCCACCCCTTATACTGATCACCATCGTAAACTTCCATAAATTCACTAAATGAAAGCGGATACACATGAACTTCGTCACCACGGCCACGAAATTCTGTGATAATATCTTTTGAAAGAAACTTTGAATTACTTCCGGTAACATATACATCAGCATTGCTGATA
Organism: Oscillospiraceae bacterium; assembly: GCA_030533325.1. GTDB lineage: Bacteria > Bacillota > Clostridia > Oscillospirales > Ruminococcaceae > HUN007. Next base: position 19,860 of record JAUNJJ010000004.1, on the reverse strand, counting down.
TGCAGAAGTGAATTCAGTACTTCCTCAAATTCACTTATCATCTGAACTTCATCCAGAAGAATATAATACTGACTGTCATCAGTAATAAGCGATTCTATATATTCAAGGATAACATCAGGATCTCTGTACTGCCTGTTTTTCCTCTGATCAAGTTCTATTGATATTATATGCGATGGATCAGTTCCGCTTTTAATGAGATAATTTTTAAAAATGTTAAAAATCAAATATGACTTTCCGCATCTTCTGATACCAGTTACAACCTTAATCATTCCATTATGCATACGAATTTTAAGTGCTTCAAGATAACTGTTTCTGGAAATAAACAATTTATATCCCTTCTTCCGTTGAAAATTAAAGGTTATTATGCCACTCTTTTTCAACATTATACCACATAGATTTCAGAAAGTAAAGTATTTATTTGAAAGTCAGTTCTCCGCAACATAAAAAAGAATGATTCGAGTGCCAAAAGGCTTATTTTCTCCATACTTCTCTGACTTAATTCCACTTGCTATTTTCCATAATATGATGCATAATATATTCAAATCACGATTAGATAACTGAGGTGATATATTTTGAAATAAAAAATACTAAGTCTGCTTTTTCCGGTCTTAATTATCTTCCTGTCAACAATGCTGCATAATGCGATGCACTGATCCACAGAAAGATGATAAGGCTGATCATATTCTTCAGCAAGTTTCATTGACAGGCTTGTAGCCATTTCTGCATACTGGTTGTATTGGGTCTGGATTACCGGTTTGCCTTTTTCATAGTTCCTTACCGCCTTTTTTATGTACCCAAAGATATTAGTTATCTTTGTTTTTGATTTGTTGCGATAAGCAATAACAGTATCCACTATCATTTTAATTATTTCTGTATCATCAGCGATATCCGGATTTTCAGCAGCAGTATCACATAATATTAAAAATTTTCTGATTGTGAGCTTGTCCTTAATTTTTGATTCTATATACTGTTTAAGCTCATTCTGATCGGAAGACAGTTTAATTGGTTTTTCTTTCTCTTTTTCCGGTTCTGTAATTTCTTTTTCGGGTGATTTTAGATATGACTTAAACAGTTTTGGATTTTCTGATACTTTGGCAAGTGAAGATTCAAGAACATCTAAAATAACATACTCTGTATATAAGCCAGGTTTTTTTACAGCTTCAATCAAACCGTAGCTTATTAATTTATTTATATGTCTCTGAATTGATTTCTTAGAGCATTTAAGTTCTTTAGCCAAATCATTGTGTGAAAATGGTTCTATATCATAATCATCACTTTTTTTCAGTTTGGATTTCTTGCAAAGTAACGCATAAAGCTGCTTACATTTGTCAGGCATATTTGTATAAAGAACTCCGTCTGGAAGCTGTGTAAATACTGATGTCCCGAAAATATTTGTTCTCATAATTAAAAAACTCCTTATAAATTCTTAGTGAACTTACAAGGAGCAGTAATAAAACCCTATCCTCAAACCGTATTTTATATTATTTAATAAAATAATGTTGTGCTAAACTATTGACAATATTAAATATATATGATAAAATACGATTAGAAAATGTTGTGGATATACAAGCCTGTTTCTTGTATGTTCGCTGGCAGAAATTGTGTTGGTAGCACAGTTTCTGCTTTTTTATTTTCTAACAAAACTATATTAACATATTTTGAATGAAAATGCAACGGTTAACCATAATTTTTTTGAAAATTTTGCTTAATTCAAGTATAAATGCGGTTGATATAACGGACAAGATATATTTGACAATGTGAAAAAAATAGCATATAATAACATTGACGAAAGTCAGCGTCATCTCGTAAGTATTCGAGAACGCTCGGTGTTGAAGTGTGTGTGATGGGCAAGAGAGCATACACAGAGCTGTATGCGGTTTCATATGAGCCGGACTTGTCGTATGCAGAAATGCTGAAAGAAAATATGACTTAAATGACCTTGTTTCTATAAGGTCATTTTTAGTTTTTATTGACGACTTTATTCTAATGAGGTATAATATAAGTACGGCGGTAGTGGTACGCTGCTATCGTTAGTGTGACTGACACTTTAGGGGTTCTGGTTTCCGGAACGTATCCGAAACTCACTATTGCCCGTTATATACTTGATTGGATATAACACTTATTAAAGTTGGTCGAGGTGAGCGACTATAAAAATCAGTCAATATTGATTACAAAAGCCAACAGTTTGTCTGTTGGCTTTTTACTGTAAATAAATTGACAAATTTATAAAAATAGCATAATAGCATATAATAATATTGAAGAAATTCGGTGTTGCCCGTAAGTAATCGGGGATACTCGGTGTTGAAGTATATGTGTGGTCAAGAATGTGTATACGGAGCCGTCCATGGTTTGCATAAAATCCAAGCTTGACTTAGGCAGAAATGCTGAAAGAAAATTATGCTAAGCGATTCGATAAGAGTCGCTTATTTTTTATTGACGAAATAGCTTTAAAGAGTTATAATATGTATGATGATAGTGATACGTCGCTATTGTTAGTGTGACTGACACTTTAGGGGTTCTGGTTTCCGGAACGTATCCGAAACTCATGTTTTCGTTACAGGTGGAGTTAATTCTCTTGGCTGCAACCACATTTTTAAAGTTGGTCGGGTGAGCGACTATAAAAATCAGTCAATATGATTACAAAAGCCAACAGTTTGTCTGTTGGCTTTTTTTGCATTCATTAAATACATCTTCTTAAAAAAGAATTCGGTCAACAAGGTCATGCACAAATTCTTTGAACGGCATAAACGGATCCCATCCGCCGAAGAACGTTGAAAATATATCTTTTACCCATCCAACAAGTTCATTTCTCAGATAAATCGCCCAGAGAACGATAAACAACGCTAAAGCCATAAGTGATATTATCAGAATTATTTTGGTTACCGTCCAAAAGAAATAATATATCTTATAAAAAAAGTCAAACATCTTTATTTCCCTCGCTTAATTCAAATATAAATGGATTGAATCGCCTGTTCTTCCGCTTCCGTCTGATATTGCTGACGGAGCTGATATGTTTTCATGAAATCGTACATCGCTGTCTGGAATTCCTCCGACTTGATTTTCTGTTCCACTATCTGCTCTATCTGATTCTGTACGTCCTTCTCCATCTGTATGCAATGGCTGTACAGTTGATCTGTCCATATCAGTTCGAGCCATTCTGCCTGTTTGTGTTGTTCCAGATACTTCAGTCGCATTGATCCGAATCTGCCCAGTTCTGCCGGAGGTGTTTCAATCTCTAACTTTGGAAGATAAGTCCATGTTTCTGTATCTAATTCATACCTTAGTCCGTTGATTTCTTTATATAATGGAAGATATTGTTTTGCTTCTTCACACCAAATCGATAACTTAGTTTCTCTTTTCATATTTATAATCCTTTCGAAGTTTATAATACTTTATAAATATTTTAACACTTTAAAGCGTTGAAGTCAAGAGAAAACATTGTTTTTTTATTGACGATTCCAAGCTAATGAGGTATAATATGAGTACGGCGATAGTGGTACGCTGCTATCGTTAGTGTGACTGACACTTTAGGGGTTCTGGTTTCCGGAACGTATCCGAAACTCACTATTGCCCGTTATATACTTGATTGGATATAACACTTATTAAAGTTGGTCGAGGTGAGCGACTATAAAAATCAGTCAATATTGATTACAAAAGCCAACAGTTTGTCTGTTGGCTTTTTACTGTAAATAAATTGACAAATTTATAAAAATAGCATAATAGCATATAATAATATTGAAGAAATTCGGTGTTGCCCGTAAGTAATCGGGGATACTCGGTGTCGAAGTATATGTATGGTCAAGAATGTGTATACGGAGCCGTCTATGGTTTGCATAAAATCCAGACTTGACTAGGCAGAAATGCTGAAAGAAAATTATGCTAAGCGGTTCGATAAGAACCGCTTATTTTTATCATTGCTATTGACTTGATTCTTGTTTCGACAAGGTTGTTTTTAGTTTTTATTGACAAGAATGCTTTAATGAGTTATAATATATATGATGATAGTGGTACGCCGCTATCGTTGGTGTGACTGACACTTTAGGGGTTCTTTTATGAACGTATCCGAAACTCATTGTTTCCTGCTATTTGGAGAGCTTGGCTCTTGGTTATAGCGTTGCCAATATCTTTTTGATGTTGGAGTAAAGTTGGTCGGGTGAGCGACTATAAAAATCAGTCAATTTTTGTATACAAAAGCCAACAGACAAACTGTTGGCTTTTTGTTTTTTACTATTAATTTTCTGAATTAATACCTGTACCTGATTGTTTTATATCATCTGATCCGGTACATTCATTCATAGCTTTTGAGAAATATTCTCCTCTGTTTTCCTGACCTTTCAGAAAGGCTGTTAGTCTTTCTATATCTCCTTCAATAAACTCTCGTCCGAGAATGCTGTAAATTGTTCCTCCCATTTCTATCAGATGTTTAGTTCGGAGTTTTCTTTTTTCCTGTGACTGCTGTGCTCTTAATCTTTTTTCCTGTTCTTTTAACTGTTTTTGTTTTTCCTGAAGCTCTGCTATTCGTTCTTCATAACTTCGTTTTTCACTTGCCATAGTTGCAATATTCCTTTCTGTATTTTTTTATTTATTGTATCACTAATATTATTCAGTGTCAATATGATTTTACGTGTAACTTGACTTGTTTCGGATTTTGTGGTAAACTTTGTTTATCACCCCTTAGTTTACTAAGGGCGCACTTATACACCACAACACTTCGTTTATATGGTGTATTTAACGTGCGCTCTTCGAGGATGGGGGCTTTGCCCCTCAACCCCACGAGAACAGGCTCTGCCTTTTCTCGACTTTTCCGCCAGAGCTTTCCCCTCTGGACTTCCCCTATTTGCAATATCACAGAAAGGATTGTGCAGTAATGGCAATTTATCATTGTAGTGTTAAGATAGGAACAAGAGCAAAAGGTCAAAGTGCCATTGCTGCTTCTGCATATCGTTCGGGTAAAAAATTAAAAGATAACGAAACCGGATTAATTTCAGACTACACTCAAAAAAAAGGAATTGTGTATTCTGAAGTGTCACTTTGTGCTCATGCACCATCTGAATATCAGGACAGAGAGATACTGTGGAATGAAGTCCACAAGATAGAGAAAGCTTCAAATTCACAGCTGTGGCGGGAATTTGAAGTTGCTTTGCCTAAAGAACTAAATTTAAATCAACAGATAGAAACAGTCAGGGATTTTGTAAAAGGTTTGAATGAACAAGGAATGTGTGTTGACTGGAGCATTCATGATAAACAGGACGGAAATCCTCACGCTCATATTATGACAACAATGCGTAGTATTATGGATGACGGAATGTGGGCACCCAAAAGCAAAAAAGTTTATGATCTGGATGAAAACGGGGAACGGATTTTTCAAAAGATTGATAAAACAGGAAGAAAGCAATATAAAAGTCATAAAGAAAATTATAATAACTGGAATGACAAAGAACGTATTGAAGAATGGAGAACAGCATGGGAAATATGCTGCAATTCACGACTGGATGAACACAATCACATAGACCATAGAAGTTATGAAAGACAAGGTATTGACCAGGAGCCAACTATTCATGAGGGGTTTGTGGCGAGAAAACTTGTTGCTCAGGGAAAAACATCTGAACGTGTACAGATTAATGAGGAAATCAGAGAAAGAAATAAACTATTAAAGAAACTTGCTGAGGGATTGAAATCAATCGGTGAAGAATTAAAGAGTCTTATAGAACAAAAAGGAAGTGTAATTAATGCCGGAAAACAACGTATTACCGATTTACTCGAAAGAAGAATTAGAACCGTTAATAAATCTGACGGAAGATTTGCAGACCGAGAACGAGAATCTGAGAGAAGAGTTAAGAAAGCTGCACCATCAGAATCGGATATTATCGTCAGACAATCAAAACTTGAAAGAAGAGCTGCTGAAGAGTTCCTCAGAGATAAAGAAACTGATTCAAAACAGTCAGGAAGGTTCTCAGAATTCATCAGAAATGGAGAAACAGATACAGATTCTTTCATCAGACAATCGCAAGCTAAAGTCGACAGTGCAACAGCTGACAGAAAAAATAGAGATGCTGAGCGAGAGCGACTTGCAGCTGAAGAAAGCAAAAGAATTAGAGAAGCAGAGCAAAGAGCGAGAGAGATTGAACGAGAAAGAGAGCAAGAAAAAAATCGCAGAAGCAGAGGCTTTAGCAGATAAATACATCTTAAATGCTAAGTTTGAATCTCAAAAGGCTAAGGAATTGCAGGATAAAATAAATAAAAAACAGGAAAAGTTAGATAAAGAACTTCGGGCAGCAGAAAATAAAAACAAAAATTTGGATAAAAATATTAGTAGCAGAGCTAAAGAATTGAATAATCAGTTTAGATTTAAGTGGTATTTTGTAATAATACTTATTACATTTTACGGTATTGTAATCACATTTTTATCGGCTTGTAATTCAGTTGGTTTCTGGAATGATTTAACAAGTGTTATTGATACAATCAGCAAGTACGGCAAAGGATATTATAATGTTTCATCGACACTGGTCTCTGCTTTATGGGACGGACGTTTTTCCCAGTTATCTTTTAATAATATTTTGTTTATTATATTGGGCGGAATTGTAGCACTCATATGTTTTCTTCTTCCCCTTGCTGTTATTGTGATTTCAGGGATATGGTTACTGAATAATTTTGTTGAGTACTGTAAAGATGAATTGAGTCCTGTTGTATTTTTAGTGTGCTTGATTATTGCAGTCTGGGGAGCTAATATTATTCCATTTAACGCAATAGTATTTCTTATAGTTTCTCAAATCGCATATATAATTATTCGTTGGTATGTCGCCGGTTATAAGGAGTCAAGAGGATTGTGAAACTAAGGGGACTTATTTTGATTGCCTGATGTTTTTTGCCGGTGATGTGCTTGTAATTCATTCATTACTTTACTGAAAAAAAGAAAGCTTATAAGGGTGTGGGACTATCCCAACAAGTAATTTTTGAGCAGTTTGAAGCTTGGAAAACTGTTCAAAAATGTGCAAGTGGACGTCCACTTGCGGTGCTTGCTATTCTACTTCCTCTCTTTTTCTAAAAATATGCTGTTATCAGAAAAAAGAAAAATGATATAATATCTATCGAGTGTTTATGTAATTACAGTAAAAGCAGCTCTTGTATTTTTATGTACAAGAGCTGCTTTTCTTATTCATCATGATGAACGTCTATCAATCTGTTCTCTCATGCTGATTATCCTCAATCGCAGCATCTCATTTTCTTCTCGGAGCAGTTCCAGCTGCTCTTTCTGTGCTTTATTTATTTCCCTGTTCTTTCTTCTAAAGTCTTTCATTCGCTGTGCGTTCTTTTCTCTCCTCACCTGTACTTTACAATCGGAGCAATATTTCATTCTAATGTATGCGAAGAAATCTGTTTCATAAGCATCGCCGATGAGCTTTCCACATCGTTCACAATACTTCTTTTCAGTCATTGCAAGCTGCTCCCCTCTTTGTAATTTCAGTGCTTTTCGGGAACGTTTTGCACACGTTTTGCGTACTACGTATCGTGATTTTTGAGAGTTCATTGACGATAGAGAAGCGGAGTTTCTTGCGTTCTGCATACAGCAGCTCCAGTACGGCTTCCGACTGGTTGTTGACTAAAAAATTATATTTGGTATCGACTGTTGGCATTGAAAGATTGAGTGCGATCTGTCTTTCGTTCTGTTCTGCTGATTCGATTTCTGTAATCATATTCTCTATTTCAAGTAGCTGCTCTTTCAGATCTGACAGAGAATCTATCTTTTCGATCAAATCCATAAAGTCAATATCTACCGTATTAACCTTTACCGTAGTATCAGTTGTGTTGCTGTTCTTTACGAACATGGCTCTTGTCACCAGAGCTGTCACAGCTCCGGACAGAAATATCGCTATTATATTCATAGTTTTTTCCTTTCTGAATTGCATACAGCTCAAAACTATGCTATAATAGGGTAGCCACAGCTTTGGCTGTATGGTTGCGTAAGAGCAGTCTTTTACTTCCTACGGTGCGAGACTGCTCTTTTTTATTAAATTTTTGTTTAGAATGTAAGCTGTTCCGGTTCAGCGTTTGCTGTATCTTAATCAGCTTTTTTTGTTTTCAGTATGTATAATTCCTGTCTTAACTTCTCGATTTCATCCATATATTTTTTTTGTTCTTCCACTACAGCTTTTTCAAGTTTAAGCTGATGTTTCTCTTCTGACATCTCGGCAGCAGCTTTTAGCTTGTCGATTTCAGCAGACAGGGAAGTAACAGTGGCATTTAACTGCAATATCTTGTTGTTAAGCTCTTCTTTATCCGCCACATATTGTGATTTGTTTCTCTCAATCACTTCATCTTTTTCTTTCAGTTCTGTCTGAAGCTGTTCTGTCTCAGGTATGCGAGCTGTAAGACCGTCAATTATTGATAACTTATCCTGTATCGTTGCTTTAGCTGCATTTAATTCATCTGTAAGACGAACATTCTTCTCATTTACCTCTGTAATGTCCCTGAGAGCTTCAGAAAGCTTGTCTGCGGATACTTGGATATCAGTGCTACACTTTTCTTTGACTGTCTTTAAATCAGCTGTCAGTTCGTCTATGCGTGCCTGATAATCAGCTATCGTTTTCTCCTTGGTATCAAGCTGACGTGCAAATTCATTGCGGATACGTTCTTCAGCATTAGTGTTCAGTTCCAGTGACTGTAGGAAAGCACGCTGTAACGCTTGCAGATGTACGTCATAGTCTTCAAGCTCAGTCTGCCTTGTAGAAAGTACAGCCTTTGCGTTCTGTATCTCATAGGCACTGATGAGAGCTGCTAAGGCTGCGTTCTGGTTATCAAAATCCGCACATACGCTCTTGAACTTGTCGGTTGTTTCTTCTGAAATACGGAAAGATTTGACTTTAAGATCATCATTATTCATAAAAAAGACCCCTTTAAATGTATTACGTAATACACTACAATGTATTTTAGGTATTACTTTAATTTTGTTATAGTAATACGTAATACAATACAATGTATTATTTTTGTATTACTTAAATTATAGCATATAAATCAAGAAAAATCAATAGAAACGAAACAAAAAAATTATAAAAAAATCCCCGTAAATACGTGATTTACGGGGATAGTGAATACATAAAAAAGGAAAGCTACTACACTGTCCTTTTGAATATCCGCTGCCACCACTTCAGCTCCGGTTCAGCGGATTTATCTATCAGTGCCGTAGTCTGAATCGTGGCTGCGTGTAACGTCTGAGCTGCTACAAGAGCATCCGTAAGCACTTTGTTTTGTTCATGCAATGCTGCTATCTGTTTGTCCTTTTCAGCAATTTGCATATCCTTTTCAGCAAGCTGATTGTCTTTAACCTTTAACTGCTCATCTTTTATATTCAGTTGCTTTATTAGTTCGTTTTCCAGTTCTAAAGATGCTTTGTTTGATTGTTTTGATTGTGTTGTTTTGGTTGCGTTGATTGTTTTGCTTTGCGTACTTTCAGACATCTCGATATTGGCGGTTAAAGCACCGTAATACGTCAATATCTCATCTTCAACCTCTTTTGTTATAACATAAGATGCTTTCGTTGCTTTCCCTTGCGATGCTTGTTTTGGTTGCGATGCTTTGGGAACATTATTTTTCTTACACCAATTTCGTATGGACTGCTCTGATACACAACATTTATCTGATAATTCTTTTATTGTCACAATTCAGACTCCTTTAATTGCTTTTTATAGAGATAATACGTTTTACTGGTAACACCACACAGCTTAATACACTCTTTATCTGATAGACTACCGCCGAATGTCTTGCTGTGCTTTCTGATAATCTCTTTAGCAGCAATACTTTTCTTTGTAGTAAGTTTAGTTCCGGCTACAATACCTATCTGCTTACCATTGAGCTTAGCCGTAACCATACCCTCTCTGGTTCTCTGCTGTAAATTAGTGACTTCTTTTTCAGCCTGTTCGAAGGCTATTCTTATTTGTTTTTCTGCCAACATTCTGAAGTAACTGTTTATACCTTTAAAGATTTCGTCTTCAATCGCACCAGTAAGCTGTATACGGTCTTTCAGATTGCTTGCATATACTTGTGTATCAATATATCTCTCCTTTAGAAAAACAAGTTCTATGCCCTTGCTAAACAGCTTCATATACAAGGAGATACCCTCATCAGCATTACGGCTCATTCTGCTTACACTATCGAATACAAGTGTATCTCCGTTTTTCAAGCTGTCTATGAGCTTCATAAAGGCTTTACGCTCATATGTCTTAGTTCCAGTAAAGGATTCCCTGATAATAGCAGCATTAGGGTATGCGGCTTTTATATTACGTTCCTGATGCTCTATATTCTGAGTTTTAGTCGATACTCTGCAGTATCCATAAATCATTCAATCACCACTTTTTTTTGTAATTCATTTATTCATTATACAGCATAAAGCATTTGTTACGCAAGTGTATTACCGTCCCAATAGGGTGGATACTCTATTGGGATGCCAGTTAAGTTAAAATCTACTTCAAAAAAACAGCAGCACTTCGTTTGAAGTACTGCTGCTGTTTTTTTGAAGTAGATTATATAAATTTAATGCAAGCTAAATAATTATCAAAATTCATCTATTATCCCTAAAATATACTGCTTCATTCTCGCGAGATCCGCAAGTGTTACCGTTCCATCTTCGTCAACGTCAGCTGCTTTCTGCTGGGTTTCTGTTAGACTTTTGTCACCGATAAGAGCGAGAGAAAGCTCAGAAAGATCTGTGATATCTACAGTTCCGTCTACGTTGATATCGCCTAATTCAAAATCGTTAGTTTCAATATCCTTGTATCCCTCAGGAGATATAAAGTTTACTCCTACCAAGATCATTTCTTTCTTTTGATTATCTTCATTAATTACCCAGTATGACGGTGATTCGGTTAAATCAAGAACAATTTCATTATTTGAGTTATCTGTTATATTTCTCTGGGTCAGATCGATAGTGTACTTTACATCCATCTTATCTTCCATTTCAGTAAGAGTATTTTCATTATAATCATAATGCAACATTTTTCCTTCATCTTCCAGATAACAGAAATGAATATTTAACTTCGGCTCTTTTATAGCTGATATCAATTCTGCATCTTTTTCTGGTCTTTCTGAAAGAATAAGAATTCGTCCAAGACCTGTCTGATCAGCAAAACAAAATACTTCTTCACTATCTCTTATGACTTTTACAATATCACGAGAAGAACAGGAGAATGCTGATGAGTTGGTTTCAGGAATTTTCGTTTCAGCTTCAGGACTAATGAATACTCCTTCACCAGTATATATCATTTCTGATATATACCCGTTGTAATATACTGTATAACTCCAGCTATCTGTAAATTCGTATAATTCTTTACCAGTTACTTTTGATGTGATTTTTTTATTTACAAGATCAAATGTATATTTTACATCTGTAGCATAAGCTGTTTTTATGATTACACCAGTGTTATAATTGTACTCAACTATACAGTTTTCATTTTCTATATAGCAGAAACGAATATTACGGTTTTCATCTTTCATCAGTTCTGCAAGTTTTTCATCTGAATCTGGTCTTTCCTTTAAAGAAAGTATTTCTCCCATGCCTGTTATGTTTGCAAAGCTTAAATATTTTCGGTCTTCTTTTACAATTTCAACTATATCAGAACCCGAAATAAACAGTTCGCCAACAGAAGTATAATTGGAATCATACTGAATAGCAGCAGATACGCTTTCTATACCATATGGTATTAAATTTAAAGCTGAAACTCCTGTTACAAGGGATAATAATATCACTATTTTTTTCATGAAATTCCTCCTTGAATTACAAATTAGAGTTATTATAAGCAAAATGCAATATATCACTTGTGATTCTTATAGCCTGATTATAACCGTTTCCCCCGTAAGTGTGTATTCCAATTACTGTTTGACTTCCATCTGTATTTCTCACGTAAACTGGACTACCACTATCTCCTGGAACAGTATCTACATTGTAATGAAATACATAATTTTTTGCATCATTATCCGACATAGAAACAAATGAACCAGTACCAGTAGATTTAACATCAGCCAAGCCTGATGTAATCCCCTCACAGTTACCACCAAATCCTGTTGCATATACTGTCCTAGATAAAGGTACTTCATTTCTCATAACACCTAAATCAAAATTAACATAATCACTAAGATCTTCACTTACTTTTACTATAGCATAATCGTACTTCCAACTGTCAGATCCAGAAACGTACATACTCGGAATATGATATGCTGTAGGAGTAATTTGAACATCGGACTCTGTATTATAATTAGTAAATATCTTAAACCTTAAATTAGTGCTATTATAAACAACATGAGCAGCTGTAAGTAATGTGTGAGGACCGATCACAAATGCTGTACCGCAATTACTTCCACTGGAATACTGTACATTAATTACGCCATCCAATCCATTTTCAATATATCTATCATCGCCATCAATAATAGACATTGTTGACGTGCCTGATGTTGTAATATTATTAACCGGATTTAATGTATAAACATCATTTCTAACACCAGTAGATGGAGAATACACATAATACGTCCTACTTGACTGAATCGGTAATGCAGAAGTGTTATTGTAAGATAAAGTTGTAACGCTACCATTTATTATCATATTTGATAATAACGAACGATCATAATCATTAATTATATAATCTCCGTTTACATCCAATCTTTCTACAGTGCGCGCATTAGCAGATTTGCTGCCATGTAGGAACTGATTCATATATGCTGCGTCAGATAGTGTAATAGAGCCATTGCCATCAATATCACCCTTTTTATAAGTAGATGCAGCATTAACATTTACACTTCCAACACCGACACATAATGATAACGCTAAAATACCACTCATCACTTTTTTAAACATATCCATTTTAAAAACCTCCATATTCATAAATAAATGTATTGATTAAAGTGTCAAAAGTTTATTTTTAACCATTTGACGCTCATATCACATAATTAAAAACTTGTAAAATCTGTAACCAGTATTTTTCTAGTAGTGCACTGGTTACCGAAGTAACCGGAACACTTTCTGTACTAACTATATTAGTAACCATTTCTGTAGTAGTCTGCTCTGGTAATTTTTCTGGCAGTGTACTAATTACCGAAGTAACCGGAACGCTTTCTGTACTAACTATGTTAGTAACCATTTCTGTAGTAGTCTGCTCTGGTAATTTTTCTGGCAGTGTACTAATTACCGAAGTAACCGGAACGCTTTCTGTACTAACTATGTTAGTAACCATTTCTGTAGTAGTCTGCTCTGGTAATTTTTCTGGCAGTGTACTAATTACCGAAGTAACCGGAACGCTTTCTGTACTAACTATATTAGTAACCAACTCTGTTTTTTCAGAAGTTACCTGTAATGTAATTTCTTCTGATAATTCTGACCTTACAGACGTTATAATAATGTCCGTAACTAATAATTTCTCAGAATTTTCTGATATCGTTGTTACTACAGGCTGAGTTGTTGTATAAACTGTACTATACCGCTTTTCTGATTCATCTTTAGAAACACATGTAGTGATTTCAAAATATTTTTCTGTATCCAAAGCAGTAGTAACGTTTATCAAATTATCAATCTCTGGATTTCCGAAATTTTTAGGATTTTCGAAATGATTTGCTATCAGAATCAATGTAACACAAGCTACAGCTACAGGAACAAGGTAATAAAACTGATTTTTTCTGCCTTTTTCTCTTATATCTATATCTGATATATCAGGAATGAGTTCATCGTCAACATCGCCAAGTGTATCAAGAAGAATATCTGTATCATTCATATAGTTATCCCCTCTCTTTCAAGGTGAACTTTCAGTTTGTTTCTTAAACGCTGAAGTATCATTTTTACTGAGCCTTCAGAAATACCCTGACGTTCTGCGATATTATGTACCGACATCATATACCAGTATCTCATCATGAATATTTCTCTGTTTTTCTGCGGAATATTACGAAGAAAATCATTCAGTGAATCTTTAAGTATAATTCTTTCTTCGAAATGGTTATTATCTCCTATACATTCACTAAGTTCATCAAGACAGATTTCAAACTGACCTCCTCCGGATTTTTTTGACCTGTTTTTTCTGAATCTGTCTATCGCCAGATTACGAGTGATTCGACCAAAAAACAGTGATAATTTTTGAGGTATCTCAGGCGGGATGGCATTCCAGGCGTGATACCATGTATCATTTACACATTCTTCTGAATCATTTTTTGATTGAAGGATGTTATTTGCTATAGTTGTGCAGTATGCTCCATACTTTATATTGCTCTCATTAATTGCATTTTCATTTCTTTTCCAGTATAAATCTATTATTTGTCTATCCTCCATGCAACACCTCATTTTTTCCTTATTCACTTATAAAGACGAAAAAAACATATTAAAGGTAACGGTAAAAAATATTTTTTATAAATTTTTTAATATAACGATTCGAGTATCAAAAGCCTAGTTTTTCATTTTTAGCGAATTACAAATCACACAATTGCGGTGTTTCAAAATGACCTTTTGACATCAGGATCATGCAATAAAGAAAATAACCTAACACAAATTTTAAAATAAAATATGTGTTAAGTCTTGACAGTTAAGAATCAATATGATATAATTCAAATATGATATTTATTAAGCTTGTGCTAAATATCATATTTATTGAATATAAACTAAAAAAATATTGATTGGAAAGAGGATTTAAAATGGCTGTTTTAAAAATCAAAGCAAACGTCAAGGAACAGGTTAAAATTAGTGAGGTTAAACAGGGAATAGAGCTTTTCAGTGCAATTGAAGGACTTATCGAACACAACACATTAGTTAAGTCTGTATGCAAGGGAATTCTTGATTCCCTTTATTCCACATTGTGTGATTATGAAGGTTGTGAAGATTCTGATTTTGTTTCTTTTATATCACCTGAAGATACAGCCACTTTTTTTGAAAATTATTTTAATGCAAAAGAAAAAGGAACTAGCGTGGTTAAAATGAAATCTGCTTATGTTTCACGTGGTTCTATACCTGGAACATATGTAATAAAGAAAGGTTCACGTATCCGCCCAAAATTAACAGAATCGGTGGGAGCCGCCACAAAAGCAAGAGTTAAGGAGTTAATCGAACAGGGGGTTATTGATTCTGATACAGGTTTTGTAAACAATGATGCTGTTGTAAATAGCGCTTCGATGGCAGCTACTATCATCAATGGAACACCTACATCAGGCAAACAGATTTTTGGAACTATTATCTGGTGAAACAATTTGATTCAACTTGAAGTGTCCTCGATTTAAACGAGGACACTTTTTTATTGGTTCAATAGATTATCTATCAATTATATACTTATCTTTCTTAATTATTTTTTTAACAATAAAACAAACGTTCGTTAGATTTACTATATCAAGTATAGCACACTGATTTTTTTACTGTCAAGTAAATTACTATTTTTACAAACAACCTTTGTTTTACTACAAAAAAGCACCCCATCCTGTAAATCTGGGGTGCTGAAGTATTAGGTCATTTTCTGAGTAATTTGAATTCATTATATTCGCTTTCACTTATATTCATAGCTTTTAATGCGTCGGTTAATGAAAAATTAAATTGATTAATAAGGTTATCTACTCCCTCTATTTTTCCTTCTGCTTTACCAACAGCTTTCCCTTCTACAACACCTTCATTTTTTGCAAAATTAAGAGCAGAACGTTCATCGAGAATAGCCTTTTCACGTCGCTGAATATCATAGAGAAGTTTTTCATCAGCAGACATTTTTCTGATTACAGCAATAGCCTTACCAATGATTTCAGGATTCATTGTATTAGTATTCATAATATCTAACTCCTCCTCCGTAGTGACACTAAGGAAAGTAAGCCATTCCTTGAGCATAGGATTTTTGCTGTTACCGGCTTTTTTTAGTTCAAGAAAATCGATACGAAATTTATCAGTGAGCAATTCAAACCTGTCTTTTTCTGAAACAAAAAATACAGAATGCGGTTCATCGCAGTCAAAAAGATTGAAATCTATGATATTAATAGCAATTGTTTTCTGGAGTTTTGAGTAATCCTCACTCTCATTGAGCTGATTAGAAAATGTTTTAGCCCAGTAGTATAATGACCGCTCCTTGAAATTTCCGTAATTATTAACCTGTATTTCTATATTCATTGTTCCCTGAGACGAATTTAGTAAAACGTCAAGGCGACTGAATTTCTTATCAATGGATTCAGGAAGAACCTCGTTATCAAGGATTGTAATATCGTAGATATCTTTCTTAGGAACGTCAATAATGCATGAAATGAAATCTATAAGAAGGTCTGTATTTTGAATGTCAGTGAAAAGTTTCTTGAAGACTATGTCAAGTTTAGGTTTTGCTTTAATGAGCATTATCGTTTTCTCCTTAATCTGATTTTGAATACCCTTGCTATATATATTATAACATATCATTGAAAATAAACAAAGATAATTGCAAAGAAAACAAAATTTGTTTTTTGTCCTGACAATCTAATCTAATATTATTTTCTATATAGTAGGGTGTGGACAATTGTGTCCACACCTAC
The DNA here is from genome assembly GCA_030533325.1 of Oscillospiraceae bacterium. Classification (GTDB taxonomy): domain Bacteria; phylum Bacillota; class Clostridia; order Oscillospirales; family Ruminococcaceae; genus HUN007. Next base: position 3,366 of record JAUNJJ010000004.1, on the reverse strand, counting down.
CCCTATTACTTGGTGACAGCAAGGCAGCTAACTCTGCATAAGACGGTTCAGCCGTTTTATTTTTTTCTTCTGATAACACAGGGTTTTTTACATTTTTGCTGAATGTAACAGCCAGTTTTTCAAATTCATTAATATCATAAGACTGTTCTTTGGAATCGAATCCTTCTGGTATTCCAGTACCATTTACGTTACCGCTGAATGTTATTGCCAATTTTGCAAATTCATCAATATCATAAGACTGTTCCTTGCGTGATACAGGAGCTTTATAATCTGGTTTAGGTTTGCCATAATTATTGATTATTGAAATCAGGTATTTAAACATATCAGTAATTTTGTTTGCTGATAATTTAGATTTGTTTATAACCTCAGAAATTAAGAAATTAAAAATATTAAGTCTGCTTTTTCCGGTTTTGATTATCTTCCTGTCAACAATGCTGCATAATGCGATGCACTGATCCACAGAAAGATGATAAGGCTGATCATATTCTTCAGCAAGTTTCATTGACAGGCTTGTAGCCATTTCTGCATACTGGTTGTATTGGGTCTGGATTACCGGTTTGCCTTTTTCATAGTTCCTTACCGCCTTTTTTATGTACCCAAAGATATTAGTTATCTTTGTTTTTGATTTGTTGCGATAAGCAATAACAGTATCCACTATCATTTTAATTATTTCTGTATCATCAGCGATATCCGGATTTTCAGCAGCAGTATCACATAATATTAAAAATTTTCTGATTGTGAGCTTGTCCTTAATTTTTGATTCTATATACTGTTTAAGCTCATTCTGATCGGAAGACAGTTTAATTGGTTTTTCTTTCTCTTTTTCCGGTTCTGTAATTTCTTTTTCGGGTGATTTTAGATATGACTTAAACAGTTTTGGATTTTCTGATACTTTGGCAAGTGAAGATTCAAGAACATCTAAAATAACATACTCTGTATATAAGCCAGGTTTTTTTACAGCTTCAATCAAACCGTAGCTTATTAATTTATTTATATGTCTCTGAATTGATTTCTTAGAGCATTTAAGTTCTTTAGCCAAATCATTGTGTGAAAATGGTTCTATATCATAATCATCACTTTTTTTCAGTTTGGATTTCTTGCAAAGTAACGCATAAAGCTGCTTACATTTGTCAGGCATATTTGTATAAAGAACTCCGTCTGGAAGCTGTGTAAATACTGATGTCCCGAAAATATTTGTTCTCATAATTAAAAAACTCCTTATAAATTCTTAGTGAACTTACAAGGAGCAGTAATAAAACCCTATCCTCAAACCGTATTTTATATTATTTAATAAAATAATGTTGTGCTAAACTATTGACAATATTAAATATATATGATAAAATACGATTAGAAAATGTTGTGGATATACAAGCCTGTTTCTTGTATGTTCGCTGGCAGAAATTGTGTTGGTAGCACAGTTTCTGCTTTTTTATTTTCTAACAAAACTATATTAACATATTTTGAATGAAAATGCAACGGTTAACCATAATTTTTTTGAAAATTTTGCTTAATTCAAGTATAAATGCGGTTGATATAACGGACAAGATATATTTGACAATGTGAAAAAAATAGCATATAATAACATTGACGAAAGTCAGCGTCATCTCGTAAGTATTCGAGAACGCTCGGTGTTGAAGTGTGTGTGATGGGCAAGAGAGCATACACAGAGCTGTATGCGGTTTCATATGAGCCGGACTTGTCGTATGCAGAAATGCTGAAAGAAAATATGACTTAAATGACCTTGTTTCTATAAGGTCATTTTTAGTTTTTATTGACGACTTTATTCTAATGAGGTATAATATAAGTACGGCGGTAGTGGTACGCTGCTATCGTTAGTGTGACTGACACTTTAGGGGTTCTGGTTTCCGGAACGTATCCGAAACTCACTATTGCCCGTTATATACTTGATTGGATATAACACTTATTAAAGTTGGTCGAGGTGAGCGACTATAAAAATCAGTCAATATTGATTACAAAAGCCAACAGTTTGTCTGTTGGCTTTTTACTGTAAATAAATTGACAAATTTATAAAAATAGCATAATAGCATATAATAATATTGAAGAAATTCGGTGTTGCCCGTAAGTAATCGGGGATACTCGGTGTTGAAGTATATGTGTGGTCAAGAATGTGTATACGGAGCCGTCCATGGTTTGCATAAAATCCAAGCTTGACTTAGGCAGAAATGCTGAAAGAAAATTATGCTAAGCGATTCGATAAGAGTCGCTTATTTTTTATTGACGAAATAGCTTTAAAGAGTTATAATATGTATGATGATAGTGATACGTCGCTATTGTTAGTGTGACTGACACTTTAGGGGTTCTGGTTTCCGGAACGTATCCGAAACTCATGTTTTCGTTACAGGTGGAGTTAATTCTCTTGGCTGCAACCACATTTTTAAAGTTGGTCGGGTGAGCGACTATAAAAATCAGTCAATATGATTACAAAAGCCAACAGTTTGTCTGTTGGCTTTTTTTGCATTCATTAAATACATCTTCTTAAAAAAGAATTCGGTCAACAAGGTCATGCACAAATTCTTTGAACGGCATAAACGGATCCCATCCGCCGAAGAACGTTGAAAATATATCTTTTACCCATCCAACAAGTTCATTTCTCAGATAAATCGCCCAGAGAACGATAAACAACGCTAAAGCCATAAGTGATATTATCAGAATTATTTTGGTTACCGTCCAAAAGAAATAATATATCTTATAAAAAAAGTCAAACATCTTTATTTCCCTCGCTTAATTCAAATATAAATGGATTGAATCGCCTGTTCTTCCGCTTCCGTCTGATATTGCTGACGGAGCTGATATGTTTTCATGAAATCGTACATCGCTGTCTGGAATTCCTCCGACTTGATTTTCTGTTCCACTATCTGCTCTATCTGATTCTGTACGTCCTTCTCCATCTGTATGCAATGGCTGTACAGTTGATCTGTCCATATCAGTTCGAGCCATTCTGCCTGTTTGTGTTGTTCCAGATACTTCAGTCGCATTGATCCGAATCTGCCCAGTTCTGCCGGAGGTGTTTCAATCTCTAACTTTGGAAGATAAGTCCATGTTTCTGTATCTAATTCATACCTTAGTCCGTTGATTTCTTTATATAATGGAAGATATTGTTTTGCTTCTTCACACCAAATCGATAACTTAGTTTCTCTTTTCATATTTATAATCCTTTCGAAGTTTATAATACTTTATAAATATTTTAACACTTTAAAGCGTTGAAGTCAAGAGAAAACATTGTTTTTTTATTGACGATTCCAAGCTAATGAGGTATAATATGAGTACGGCGATAGTGGTACGCTGCTATCGTTAGTGTGACTGACACTTTAGGGGTTCTGGTTTCCGGAACGTATCCGAAACTCA